>JBGOSR010000025.1:0-17529 GCA_041476065.1 Gaiellaceae bacterium | reverse complement strand
GCCCGCGCGATCGTGAACCGCCCACAGGTGCTGCTGCTCGACGAGCCGCTCGGTGCGCTCGACCTCAAGCTCCGCCAGGAGATGCAGATCGAGCTGAAGCGGATCCAGCAGCAGGTCGGGATCACGTTCGTCTACGTCACCCACGACCAGGACGAGGCGCTGACGATGAGCGACCGCGTGGCCGTCTTCGACCACGGGCGCATCGAACAGATCGGATCGCCGGCAGAGGTGTACGAGCGCCCCGCCAGCGCGTTCGTGGCGGGCTTCGTCGGCGTCTCGAACGTGGTCGAGCGGCAGGGCAAGCGCTTCGCCGTCCGTCCTGAGAAGATTCGCATGAGCGACTCAGGGACGGATCCCGCCAGAGGCTCACACGCCGAGAAAGGTCGGATCCGCGACGTCGTCTACGCCGGAATGCTCACGCGTTACCTCGTGGAGCTGGACGGCGGAGGCGAGCTCCAGGTCGTCCGGCAGAATCTCGAAACGTCCTCGGCCGAGGCGCTCGACGCCAAGGGCCGTGCAGTAGTTCTCGAATGGCGCCCAGAGCACCAGCTCGAGATAGACAACCCGGGGGAAACGGAAGGAGAGAAATGACGAAGTTCCAGAAACGCCTTCTCGGCTGGGCCGCAAGCACGCTCCTGATCGTCGCGCTTGCGTTCGCCGCCGCCGGGTGCGGGAGCAGCAAGAAGAAGTCTTCCGCGACGAAGGCGCCCAACCTCCCGACCTCGATCGGGCAAGGAGAGGGCAAGCTGAGCCTGATCGCCTGGGAGGGCTACACGCAGCCTCAGTGGGTGAAGCCGTTCGAGAAGGCCACCGGTTGCAACGTGACGAGCAAGTACGCCGGCTCCTCCGACGAGATGGTGACCCTGATGCGGCAGGGCGGCGGCCAGTACGACATGGTCTCGGCCTCCGGGGACGCGTCCCTGCGCCTGATCAAGGGTGGTGACGTCCAGGCGATGAACCCGGACCTGATCCCGGACTTCCCGAACTTCATCGAAGCCTTGAAGTCGCCGCCACACAACACGGTCGACGGTGTCCACTACGGCATCTCGCTGCAGTGGGGGCCGAACACGCTCCTCTACAACACGACGAAAGTGAAGCCGGCTCCGACGAGCTGGTCAGTGATCTACCAACCGACCTACAAGGGCCAGATCACGATCCCGGACAACCCGATCCAGATCGCGGACGCCGCGCTCTACCTCGCGGCCACGAAGCCCGACCTGGGCATCAAGGACCCGTACGAGCTGACGAAGGACCAGTTCGACGCCGCGGTAGCTCTCCTCAAGCAGCAGCGGCCGCTGCTGAAGAAGCACTGGGCACTGGCGTCGGATGAGATCGACCTGTTCAAGAACGGCGACGCGGTGCTCGGCGCCTCCTGGCCGTACCAGACGAACACGCTCCAGGCGGACAAGGTCCCCGTCAAGGACCTGATCCCGACCGAGGGCGCGACCGGCTGGGCCGACACCTGGATGCTCTCGTCGCAGTCGAAGCATCCGAACTGCGCCTACATGTGGGTCAAGTGGGTCTCGACGCCGAAGATCCAGGCCCAGCAGGCGATCTACTTCGGAGAGACGCCCGCGAACACGAAGGCCTGCCCGATCATGGACCAGCTGAGCCCGGGCTCGTGCAAGCAGTACCACGCCGACGCTCCGGCCTCGTACTTCGACAGCATCAAGTTCTGGAAGACGCCGTCGGCCGACTGCGGCAACGGCAATAACGACTGCATGGACTACAACGCCTGGCAGCAGGCCTGGACAGTGATCAAGGGCTAGAGAGGCGGCTTGGCGGTAGGCACCGAAGCGGCGGGCCGTCATCGGACGGCCCGCCGCCGCCTCTCGGCGGCATTCTGGCGGCGGCCCTGGCTCCGGGCCGCGACACTGTTGGCGCCGCCGGTCGGCGGCTATCTGCTCATCTACGTCGCCGCCCTCGGCGTCCTCTTCATCTCGGCGTTCTGGGCGCTGGACCCATTCACCGGCGAGATCGTCCACCGGTGGGGGCTCGACAACTTCCGGACCCTCTGGAACGAACACACGTACTGGCGGATCGCCGGGCGCACGATCGGCCTCGCGGCCGCCGTCACCGTGACCGACGTGCTGATCGCGTTCCCGTTCGCCTACTACATGGCCCGCGTCGCGAGCCCGCGGATGCGGACGCTGCTCTTCGTGCTCGTGCTCTTGCCGCTGTGGTCGAGCTACCTCGCGCGCATCTACTCGTGGCGGCTGATCCTCTCGCACGATGGCGCGCTCAACTGGTCGCTGGGCCGACTCGGCCTGCCGGACCAGAACATCGCATACACGAACTGGGCGGTGTGGATCGTCTTCTCGTACATCTGGCTGCCGTTCATGATCCTGCCCGTCTACGCGGCGCTCGAGCGGATTCCCGACTCCTTCATCGAGGCCTCCCGCGACCTCGGGGCACGTAACTGGACGACGTTCCGGCGCGTCGTCCTGCCGCTGGCCCTGCCGGGAGTCGTTGCGGGCACGATCTTCACCTTCTCGCTCACGCTCGGGGACTACATCACGCCGATCCTCGTCGGCAACACGCAGTTCATCGGCAACGTCGTCTACCGCAACGTGCTCGGGCTGACGTACAACCTGCCGTTCGCAGCTGCGTACGCCACCGTCCCGCTCGCCGTGATGGCGATCTATCTCGTGGCCGCGCGGCGCGCCGGCGCGTTCGAGGCGCTCTGATGGAAACGCGTGCGGCTCGCACCGGGCTCGTCTTCTGGACGCTGCTCGTCGTGCTCTTCCTCTGGGTGCCGCTCGCGATCATCCTCGTCTACGCCTTCAACACCTCGAACATCCAGAGCTGGCCGATCCCGGGCTTCACGCTGCGCTGGTTCCGCGTGGCTTGGGAGGATCAGGAGGCTCGCGACGCGTTGCTGCTCTCGTTGAAGGCGGCACTGGCGGCGACCGCGAGCGCGCTCGTGCTGGGGACGATGGCGGCGACGGCGGTCTCGCGCTTCCGCTTCTTCGGCCGCGAGGCCCTCTCGTTCCTGCTCGTGCTCCCGATCGCGCTGCCCGGCGTGATCACGGGGATCGCGCTCTCCTCGTTCTACACGTTCTGGGGCGTGCCTTTCTCGATCTGGACGATCGTGATCGGGCACGCGACCTTCTGCGTCGTGATCGTCTACAACAACGTGCTCGCCCGCCTGCGCCGCACCTCGCCTTCGCTGCTGGAGGCCTCGATGGACCTCGGCGCGGACGGCTGGCAGACCTTCCGCTTCGTCACCTTCCCAGTGCTCTCGACGGCGCTGATCTCGGGCGCTCTGCTCGCGTTCGCTCTCTCCTTCGACGAAGTGATCGTCACGCTGTTCACCGCCGGAGCACAGAACACGCTGCCGATCTGGATCCTCGGCAAGATCCGACTGGGCCAGCAGCTCCCCGAGGTCAACGCCGTCGTCTTCGTCGTGATCCTGCTGACCGTGGTCCCCGTCGTGATCTCGCAACGGTTGACGCAAGATTCGGGCCTGCTCAGGCGGCGCTGAGAGCGCGTAGAGCGATAGGCTAATTCGAAGCGACCGAGAGAGGATCCCCGATGAGCATCACCGTTTCGCAGTACCAGAACTTCGTCGGCGGCAAGTGGGTCGACGCTGCCGAGGGCGAGACGGCTGAGATCCTGAACCCGGCCACGGGCGAGACGATCGCCGAGGTCCCGCAGGGGACCCAGGCCGATGTCGACCGCGCGGTCGAGGCGGCGAAGAGCGCGCTTCCCGAATGGCTCGAGACCACCCCGGGCGAGCGTGCCGAGATGCTGCTCAAGCTGGCGGACGCGCTCGATGCGAACACCGAGGAGCTGGCCCAGCTCGAATCGCAGAACGTCGGCAAGCCGCTTCCGGCCGCCCGCGACGAGCTGCCCGTGGCCTCGGACAACGTCCGCTTCTTCGCAGGCGCCGCGCGCACGCTGGAGGGTCGCGCAGCCGGCGAGTACATGCGCGGTTACACGTCGATGATCCGCCGCGAGCCGGTCGGGATCGTCGGCCAGATCGCACCCTGGAACTACCCGTTGCTGATGGCGATCTGGAAGATCAGCCCAGCTCTTGCCGCGGGCAACGTCATCGTCCTGAAGCCTTCGGAGCAGACGCCTCTGACGACGCTGCGGATGGCGCAGCTCGCCGCCGACATCTTTCCGCGGGGCGTTCTGAACGTGATCACCGGCGACGGGGAGCCGGTCGGCGCAGGAATCGTCCGCCACCCCGACGTGCGCATGGTCTCGCTGACCGGCGACATCGCAACCGGCAAGGAGGTCGCCCGTGCGGCTGCGGACAACCTCAAGCGCGTCCACCTCGAGCTCGGCGGCAAGGCGCCGGTGATCGTCTTCGACGATGCCGACCCCGCCGCGGTCGCCGAGGGGATCAAGATCGCCGGCTACTGGAACTCGGGGCAGGACTGCACGGCAGCGTCGCGTGTCATGGCGGGGCCGAAGGTCTACGACAAGCTCCTCGAGGCGCTCGTGCCCGCCGTCGAGTCGATGCAGGTCGGCGACCCGGCGGGAAACGAGGACGTCGACATGGGGCCTGTGATCTCGAAGGCGCAGCAGGAGCGCATCTTCGGGTTCCTCGAGCGCGCGTCGACGGCGAAGGTGCTGACGGGCGGCGGCTCGAACGGCGACCGCGGCTTCTTCGTGCAGCCGACGATCGTCACCGACGTCGGCCAGGAGGACGAGATCGTCCAGAAGGAGGTGTTCGGCCCGGTCGTCACGGTCCAGCGCTTCGCGGACGACGAAGAGGCGCTCACCTGGGCCAACGCAGTCGATTACGGGCTCTCGGCCTCCGTCTGGACGCGCGACATCGGCCGAGCGCTGAACGCGGCTCGCAAGCTGCAGTTCGGGACTGTCTGGATCAACGACCACATTCCGCTCGTCTCCGAGATGCCGCATGGCGGCTACAAGCAGTCCGGCTACGGCAAGGACCTGTCGGTCTACTCGCTCGAGGACTACACCCAGATCAAGCACGTGATGGCGAAGATCGACTAGATGATGGCGGTGCAGGCGCCGGAGACCGAGCACGGCCCTGGCTCGAAGGCGTCTGACGTTCGCCTCGAGAGCGTCACGAAACACTTCGACGACATCGTCGCCGTCGACGCCATCTCGCTCGCGATCGAGCCGGGTCAGTTCTTCGCGCTACTAGGGCCGTCCGGCTGCGGGAAGACGACGACTCTGCGGATGATCGGCGGCTTCGAAGAGCCATCCTCCGGCTCGATCTTCCTCGGCGACCGTGACGTCGTCGGGCTGCCGCCGTACAAGCGGGACGTCAACACCGTCTTCCAGTCCTACGCCCTCTTCCCCCACCTCTCGATCTTCGAGAACGTCGCGTTCGGGATGCGCCGCCAGGGAGTGCGAGGAAAGCAGCTCGAGGGCCGCGTGCACGAGATCCTCGAGCTCGTCGACCTTCACAGCCTCGAGTCCCGGAAGCCAGGGCAGCTCTCCGGCGGCCAGCAGCAGCGCGTCGCGCTGGCGCGCGCACTCGTCAACAAGCCACGAGTGCTCCTGCTGGACGAGCCGCTCGGGGCGCTCGACCTCAAGCTCCGCCGCCAGATGCAGCTCGAGCTGAAGGCGATCCAGCACGACGTCGGAATCACGTTCATCCACGTCACGCACGACCAGGAGGAGGCGATGACGATGGCCGACACGATCGCGGTCATGAACGGCGGCCATGTCGAGCAGCTCGGGCCTCCCAGCGATCTCTACGAGCGGCCACAGACAGCGTTCGTCGCCGGATTCCTCGGCGTCTCGAACCTCTTGCCGGGAACCGCGGCGGGCCTGGACGCGATCAAGCTCGACGGCGGCGCCCAGGTCAAGGTCCTGCCCGACGTCTTGCAGGGCCGCACCGGTCGCCTCGCGGTCGGGATCCGTCCCGAGAAGATCCGGATCGGAGACGGCCACGTGAACACGCTCTCCGGGAAAGTCTTCGAGTCCGCGTACGTCGGCGTCTCGACCCAGTACGTCGTCGACACCCCCGCCGGGCGGCTCACTGTCTACGTTCATAACATGGAGTCGGGTGCGCCGATGGCTGCCCCCGGCGACCCGATCACCGTCGGCTTCGACCCCGACGCCACCTTCGTCGTCGACCTTCCAGAGGAGGAGAAGAAGTGAGAGACCGGCTGACCCGAGAAGAATTGCTTCGCCGCGCCGCCTTCGGTGCGGCGCTCGTTTCCGTTCCCGGCTTCGCCACAGCCTGCGGCAGCAGCAAGAAGAGCAGCTCCAGCGGCAAGAACCAGCTTGCCAAGACCCTGCACTTCTCGAACTGGACGCTCTACATCGACACGAACAACAAGACACACCGCCATCCATCGCTGGACCAGTTCCAGAAGAAGTTCGGCGTTCACGTCGACTACGTCGAGGACATCAACGACAACGCCTCGTTCTTCGGCAAGATCCAGGGGCAGCTCAGGCGCGGGCAGTCGATCGGGCGCGACATCATCGTCATGACCGACAACTCGCGGTACCCGTCGCTCCTGGTCGACAAGGGCTGGGTGGAGAAGCTCGACAAGAGCGCGCTCCCGAACCTCAAGAACCTCGAGCCGGTACAGCAGCATCCGGACTGGGACCCGAACCGCGACTACAGCCTGCCGTGGCAGTCGGGCATGACCGGGATCGCGTTCAACGACAAGCTGACCGACGCGGTCCTTTCGATGGACGACCTGCTGGGCAATCCCAAGCTCAAGGGCAAGATCACGCTGCTGAACGAGATGGCGGACTGCCTCAGCCTCGTCATGGCCTCGAACGGCGACGATCCGGGCCACGTGACGGACGCGACCTTCGACGCGGCGATGAAGAAGATCAAGAAGGCGGTCGACTCCGGCCAAGTCCGACAGTTCACCGGCAACGACTACGCGCCTCCGCTCGCCAAGGGAGACCTCGCTGCGGCCATGTCCTGGTCCGGCGACATCGCCCAGATCGGGAACACCAGCATCCACTGGAACCTTCCCGTCGACGGCGGCGACACGTGGACGGACAACATGCTGATCCCGACCGGAGGGGATACCTACACGGCGTCCGTCTACATGAACTACGCCTACGACCCAGAGGTAATGGGGCTCATGGAGGGCGGCGATCCGAAGAAAGACATCACCGGCATCTACTACATCCCTCCCGTGGTCGGCGCACAGGAGGCGGCGAAGACGATCAACCCGGCCGTCGCGAACAACCCGCTCATCTTCCCGACGAAGAAGATGCTCGACAACGTCCACGTCTTCGACGCGAAGGCTCTCAACAACGAGAAGTACCTGACTGCCTGGCAGAACCTGATCTCGGCATAGCATGGGGTTCTCCCACCGGCACAGGGGACTGACGCCGTATCTGCTCCTGGCGCCGGGCCTGCTCTGGCTCGGCGTCTTCTTCCTGGTGCCGCTGGGGTTCCTCGCCTACCAGTCGCTGCAGTCGGGCTCGATTGACTTCGGCTACGCATTCACCTGGACGTGGGGGAACTACTGGACCGCGATCAAGAACTACCACGCCCAATTCGTGCGCTCCTTCGAGTACGCGGGCATCGCGACGGTGATCGCCCTCGTGGTCAGCTACCCAGTCGCGTACTGGATCGCGTTCCGGGGGGGCCGCTGGAAGAACCTGCTGCTGCTCGGAATTGTCGCGCCGTTCTTCGTGACGTACCTGATCCGGACGCTCGCCTGGGAGACGATCCTCGCCGATCACGGACTCGTCGTGAACACGCTCCGTAACCTGCACGTGGTCGGCGCGAACGGCCGGGTCCTCGCGACCTCGACGGCGGTCGTCGCGGGCATCACCTACAACTTCCTGCCCTTCATGGCGCTGCCGCTCTACGTCTCGCTCGAGCAGATCGACGAGCGGCTGATCGAGGCGGCGGAGGATCTCTATGCGAGCAAGTTCCACGCCTTCGTCCGTGTGACGCTTCCGCTCTCGCTTCCCGGCGTGGTGGGGGGGACGCTGCTCACCTTCATCCCCGCAGCGGGCGACTTCATCAACGCGCAGCTGCTCGGCTCGCCCGAGAACCACATGATCGGGAACGTGATCCAGTCGAAGTTCCTCGAGCTGACCGACTACCCGGCGGCCGCGTCGATGTCGTTCGTCCTGATGGCCGCGATCGTGCTCATGGTGCTCGCCTACGCGCGAGCCGTCGGCACGGAGCAGCTGACCGGATGAGCACGCTACCCCTTCCAGCGTCGCGTAGTTCCGCCGCCACGAACCCATTGTCGGCCGCCTGGGCGTTCGTGAAGCGCCACGTCCTCACGGTCTACTCCCTGTTCTTCTTCGCGTACCTGCTGCTGCCGATCGCGATCGTGATCGCGTTCTCGTTCAACAACCCGACCGGTCGTTTCAACTACGTCTGGCAGGGGTTCACCTGGAACAACTGGCGCTACTGGGACGGCGTGCCCGGCATCCGCAGCGCGATCTTCCTCTCACTCGAGATCGCGCTGGTGGCGAGCGTGATCGCGACCGCGCTCGGGACGGCGATCGCGCTCGCGCTCGTGCGCTACGTCTTCCGCGGTCGAGCCGGCACCAACATCCTCGTCTTCCTGCCCCTCTCGACCCCGGAGATCGTTCTCGGGGCCTCGCTGCTGGCGCTCTTCCTCAACCTCAGCTTCGTCACCTTCGGCTTCTTGACGATCCTGATCGCGCACGTCATGTTCTGCATCAGCTTCGCCGTCGTGACAGTCAAGGCTCGCCTGATCGGCTTCGACCGCCACCTCGAGGAGGCGGCGATGGACCTCGGCGCGAACGAGTGGACGACGTTCCGGAAGGTGACGCTGCCCCTGGTTGCGCCGGCGATCCTCGCGGCGCTGCTGCTGTGCTTCGCGATCTCGATCGACGACTTCGTCGTCACGTACTTCAACGCCGGCACGAGGATCACGTTCCCACTGTTCGTCTGGGGCTCGGCGAGAATCGGCGCGCCGCCGCAGGTTAACGTTATTGGCACAATGATCTTCGCCGTCGCTCTCACCCTGATGGTCCTGAACGTGTTTCTGCAGCGGCGTCGCGAAAGTCAGGCGAAGACATGAGCACCGAAATCACAGCAACCCAGATCGACCGCGAACGCATCCGCGAGCTGACCGAGCGCGAGGGCAAGCGGCTCGACGCGCAGACGCAGGGCTCAAAGCGAATGTACGAACGCGCCCGGAAGGTGCTGCCCGGCGGCGTGCCTTCCTCGTACCAGGTGCGCGACCCGTGGCCGATCTATCTCGAGCGCGGCGAAGGCGCCTCCGTGTGGGATGCGGACGGCCGCCGCCTCTGGGACTTCCACAACGGGTTCGGCTCGATGCCGCAGGGCCACGCGCATCCGGCAATCGTCAAGGCGATCGAGGAGCGGGTTCGGCTCGGCACCCACTTCGCTGCGCCGACGGAGGACGGAATCGAGGTCGCCGAGGAGCTCGCGCGGCGCTTCGGGCTCCCCAAGTGGCGCTACAACAACTCCGGCTCCGAGGCGACGATGGACGCGATCCGCATCGCTCGCGGGCTGACCGGACGCGACACGATCCTCAAGATCTTCGGCTCCTACCACGGCCATCACGACGCGGTGATGGTCGCCGTCGGCGATGTCGACACGACGGTCGATCCGGACAACATCCCCTCGACCAGGTACGGCGGAGGGATACCGCAGGCGGTCGCCGACCTGACCGTCGCGGTGCCCTTCAACGACGCGGGCGCCCTCGAGCGCCGTATCGAGCGCCTCGAGGCCGAGGGGCGCAAGCCGGCCTGCCTGATCATGGAGGCAGCTCTCATGAACCTCGGCGTCGTCATGCCGGAGGAGGGCTACCTCGCCGCGGTTCGCGACGTCACGAAGCGGCACGAGGTCGTGCTCATTTTCGACGAGGTCAAGACCGGGCTCGCGATCGCAGCCGGCGGCGCGACCGAGCGCTTCGGCGTCCAGCCAGACATGGTCACGCTGGCGAAGACACTTGGCGGCGGTCTGCCCTCAGGCGCCATCGGCGGCACGGAGGAGGTCATGTCCGTCGTCGAGGACGGCACCGTCCACCAGGTCGGCACGTTCAACGGAAACCCGCTGACGATGGCCGCCGCGAGAGCGAGCCTCCTCGAGGTGTTGACGCCCGAGGCGTACGAGCATCTCGACCGGATCAACGAGCGGCTCCTCGCCGGCTGTCAGGACGTGATCGACCGCCACGGCCTCTCCGGATACAGCGTCGGGGTCGGCAGCAAGGGCTGCGTCACCTTCGCGGAGGAGAAGATCACCGACTTCGCGACCTTCAAGCAGCACCAGGACGCCGAGCTGGCCGAGCTCGCTTGGCTCTACAACCTGAACCGCGGAATCTTCATGACGCCGGGCCGCGAGGAGGAGTGGACGCTTTCGATCGCGCACACGGAAGAGGCGGCCGACGCGTACATCGCGGTCTTCGAGGAGCTCGCGCAGGACCTCACAAGCTAGGTGGCGCGAATCAGCGTCACGGTGTCGCCGGGGGCGCGGCGGAGCGAGCTCGTGGGACGACACGGAGACGGCTGGCGAGCGCGGATCGCCGCTCCGCCAGAGCGCGGCCGGACGAACGACACGCTCTGCAAGCTCCTCGCCACGGCACTTTCCGTCCCGACCGGCTCGGTCCGAGTCGTCGCGGGACATACGGCACGGGTGAAAGTGGTCGAGGTCGACGGCCTCGACCCCACGGCGATCGAGCGCCGGCTGAGCTAGCTCCGGCTCGCAGCTCGTCCCCAACTTCGATTAGATAGGCACATGGCCCACGCCGAGCACGCAACGACTATCAACCGTAGGCCCGAAGACGTCTTCGCGTATCTGGCCGACGCGGAGAACGACAGCAAATGGCGGCCGGGGGTGCTCGACATCAGCCGTGTCTCCGGGAGCGGCGTCGGCACCGTGTACCGGCAGGGAGTCAAAGGCCCCTTCGGCAAGCGGGTTCCCGCCGACATCGAGATCACAGAGTCCAAGCCGAGCGAGTTGATCGCCTTCAGGACACTCGGCGGCCCGGTGCGCCCGACGGGGCGGTACGAGCTCGCAGAGGCCGACGCCGGGACGCGTGTCCGCTTCGTCCTCGAAGCCGAGCTGAAAGGCCTGCAGAAGCTGATGGCGCCGATGGTGAAGAAGTCGATGGAGAACCAGGTCGGTGCGCTCGAGCGGTTGAAGCAGACACTCGAGACCACTCCTTAGGGCCGACAGTACTCCGGGCGAAGCGAGAGGTTAGGCGCCGCGCTCGATGAGCTCGATCCGGTAGCCGTCCGGGTCGCGGACGAAGCACAGTCGCGACCCGCCCTCGCGCACGCTGTAGGGCGGCTTCTCCGGCTCGATCCCCTGCTCCGCCAGGTCGGCGAGGGTCTTGTCGAGGTCGTCGACCGTGACCGCGATGTGGCCGTACCCGGTGCCGAGCTCGTACGAGTCGACGCCGAAGTTGTACGTCAGCTCGAGCCGGTCGGCGTCGCCGGGGAGGCCCATGAAGACGTTGATCGCCTCGTCGCGGATCGGCAGCCGCCCGCGCTCTTCGAAGCCGAGGGCCTCGTAGAAAGCGACCGAACGGTCGACGTCCGTGATCCGGTAGCAGGTGTGAATCAGCTCCATGAGTCTCCAGAACCAGCCTACCGGGGCCGATAAGTCGAGGGTGCTGCAGACCTCGTACACGTGGCGCCCGCTGGGCGAGCTGCTTCTGGAGAACGGGGTCCTCACCCCCACCGAGCTGGAGACAGCGCTCGCCGAGCAGCGCCGCACGGGACGCCTCGTGGGCGAGATCCTGGTCGAGTCCGGCTACATCTCGGCGTTCTCTCTCGGGCGAGCTCTCGCGAGCCAGCACGGAGTCGAGTTGCGCACGGAAGGACGGGACGGGCCCGAGGCCGCAAGATCGACATCTTCTGCTCGCGACGGCTCGCCCGCCCCCTGGCGGCCGTTGGGCAAGCTGCTCGTCGAGAAGGCGTACCTCACGAGGGCACAACTCGACCAGGCACTCGACGAACAGCGCGCGAGCGGCGGCCGTCGCCTGCTGGGCGAGATCCTCGTCGGGTCGGGCTTCCTCTCGGGCATCTCCCTTGCCCGCGCGCTTGCCGACCAGCAGGGTCTCGAGCTGGAGTCCGGCGAGATCGACGTGACGACTGTGCTCAACACCTCGGCACCCGGTCAGGCCGTCTACCAGGTACGAGAAGTCCTCTACGAGCCTCGGTATCAGACGCAGCAGGTGCTCTACAAGAGCGTCAGCCTCCTCGAGGCCGCCGACTTCGCCGCCGAGCTCGTCGAAGACCGGGAGCCGGACGGCGTCGAGATCGAGCGCACCGACGGCACGGCTACCGAGACGGTGTGGACGTACAGCAGGAGTCGCGCCGCCGCGAACGCGAGCTCGCGAAAGCCGCTCGCGGAGACGTTTGGTTTCGACCCCACACTCTGGGGAGCGGCTCGCTAGGGCCCGTCGAGGTCCTCCCGCACCAGGCCGAAGAACACGCCGTCTACCCACTCGTCGTGACGCCAGTAGGCCTTGCGCTTGACGCCTTCGCGGACGAACCCGGCCCGCTCGGCGTGCTGGATCGCCCGCTCGTTGAAGCCGTAGATCTCGAGTTGCAGCCGGTGGTAGTCGAGGTCGAACAGGAGATAACGCTGGAGCACGCGCGCAGCCTCGTCTGCAAGGTGGTGCCCACGGAAGTCGGGATGGACGGCGAGCCCACCCAGGTTGGCGATTCGGCTCCGCTCGTTCGCGACGTCGAAGCCCAGCGCGCCGGCGCTGCGCCACTCCCCGCCTTGCTCGACCTCGATCACGAAGCGCCCTGACTTTGTCGGCTCGGCAAGCGAGCGCTCGATCTCCTCGAGTAGCCCCTCTCGCCCGGGCCGCACGGCGCGAAGGAACGGGTCGACGTCGTCGTGCGACGCGAGCTCGAGCACGAAGTCGACGTCGTTCGCGGTCGCGCGCCGAAGGCGGAGCCCGTCGCCTGGAAGGGTCTCGCTCATGGCGCGGCGGTCACCGGAGCGCGGCGCGGCAGGCGGAGCACACCTGAGCCGAGCGCCGTGCCGGTCAGGATGAGCACGAGCCCGGCGAGCGCCGCAACCGTGATCGGCTCGCTGAGCAGCAGCGCGCCATACAAGAGCGCGGTCACAGGCAGCAGGTAGACGACGAGGCTTGCCCGCGCGGAGCCGTACCGGTAGATCATCCGGAAGAAGATGAGCTGGCCGGCGGCGGTGCCGAGGAGGCCAAGCGCAAGGACGGATGCGATCACGCCCCACCTCGGGAAGTGCGACGGCGCCTGGATTGCGCCCAGCGGCATCAGGAAGATCGCTCCCCACGTGAAGGAAGTCGCGGCGAGCACGTCGTTGTGGACGTTCTCGAGGAGGCCCTGCGTGTAGAGCGTCGCGACCGCGTACGAGATGGCCGCGAGGACGACTGCGAGCGTTCCGGCGACCCCGGCCCAGCCTCCCTTTGGATTGACCCCGGTCAGAACGGCGACGCCCATGAGGCCGAGCACGACTCCGAAGAGACGCGAGCCGGTGGCGCGCTCGCTCGAGCGGAACTTGATCGCAAGAGCCGCGACGAATACCGGCATCGAGGCGTTTCCGATCGCCGCGACGCCGGAGTCGACCTTCGTCTCCCCCCAGGCGATGAGCGTGAACGGGAGCGCCGTGCTGACGACGCCGAGGAACATCGCCGGCCGAGTGATCGAGCGCATCTCTGCGAGGGCCGGGCCCAGCCCGTGCTTGAGGAAGACGATCGCGAGCAACGGGATCGCCGAGATGACCAACCGGAGCGCCATCGTCGTCGTCGGCGCGAGCTCGTCGACGGCGATCTTGATGAACATGAACGACGCGCCCCAGATCGCCGCGAGCAGGAGCAGCAAGGGGACGTAGCCGCGCATCTGGGCAGGCTACCTACCGGCTTTCGGGTCACAGATTCGGCGCAGAGCTGTGACCCACGGACGCGGATTTCATCGCTAGGCTCGTCGCGGGGAGGAGGTTGGCTGTACCTAGTTATGGGGCCCGACCTCATCCAGCTACACGGCTAGACTGAATCACCTGACGCCGGTCGCGGAACAGCCGCTCCACCGAGCCCTCGGCCTGACGGACGGGGAGCTCGACCGAATCGTCGAACTGCTCGGACGCGACCCGAACCACTTCGAGCTCGCCGTCTTCTCGCTCCTCTGGTCGGAGCACTGCGCCTACAAGCACTCGGCGCCGCTGCTCAAGCGCTTCCCCACGTCGTCGCCGCGCGTCCTCCAGGGGCCGGGGGAAAACGCGGGTGTCGTCGATCTCGGCGAGGGCGAGGCGGTCGCGTTCAAGGTCGAGAGCCACAACCACCCGTCCGCCGTCGAGCCGTTCCAGGGCGCGGCGACGGGGGTCGGCGGGATCCTCCGCGACATCATCGCGATGGGCGCGCGGCCGGTCGCCCTGCTCGACGGACTGCGGTTCGGCGAGCCGGGCTGGATGTTCGAGCGCGCCGTCGCCGGCATCGGCCACTACGGCAACTGCGTCGGCGTGCCGACCGTCGGCGGCGACACCGTCTTCGACCCGGCCTACGCGGGCAACTGCCTCGTGAACGCGATGTGCGTCGGGCTCCTCCCGACCGAGCGCGTCCTAAAAGCACAAGCGCAGGGCACGGGCAACATCCTCTTCCTCTACGGCGCGACGACCGGCCGGGACGGAATCGGCGGCGCGAGCGTGCTCGCGAGCCAGGAGCTCGGCGAGGAAGACGCCGACAAGCGGCCCTCGGTGCAGATCGGCGACCCGTTCACCGGCAAGAAGCTGATCGAGTCGAGCCTCGAGCTCGTCGAGCGTGGCCTCGTCGAGTCGCTCCAGGACTGCGGCGCGGCTGGGCTCGCATCGTCGCTTGCGGAGATGGCGGGCGGCGACGGCGGGATCGACGTCCAGCTCGACCGCGTCCCGTTGCGCGAGGAGGAGATGGAGCCCTGGGAGATCATGATCTCCGAGAGCCAGGAGCGGATGGTCGCGGTCGTCCGCCCGGAGAACCTGACCGCCGTCCAGGAAGTCTGCGCCCGCTGGGAGCTCGACCACGCTCCGATCGGCGAGGTGACCCACACGGGCGAGCTGCGCGCGTACCTCGACGGCGAGCTCGTCGGCGCGATCCCGGCCGCCTACCTCACCGACGAGGCGCCTCGCTACGAGGTTTCCCGGCAGGCCAGGCCGAGCGCCGATCCGGCACCCGCTCCGTCCGGGCCCCGCACGGACCGCGCGCTACTCGATCTGCTCGCAAGCCCGAACATCCGTAGCCGCGCCTGGATCTACCGCCGGTACGACCAGCTCGTCGGCTCGCGCACCGTCCGCCGCCCAGGGCTCGACGCGGCGGTCCTCCGGCTTCGACCCTCCTTCCGGGGCCTCGCCGTCAGCCTCGACGCAGCGGGCCGGATCGCCAGCCTCGACCCACACACCGGCGGCGCGCTCGCCGTGCTCGAGGCAGCTCGCAACGTCGCCTGCGCCGGCGGCGAGCCCCTCGCGATCACGGACTGCCTGAATTTCGGAAACCCGGAGAAGCCCGAGATCGCCTGGGAGCTAGCCGAAACGATCGAGGGCATGGCGGCCGCCTGCGAGGCGCTCGCCATTCCCGTCGTCTCGGGAAACGTCTCTCTCTACAACGAGACCGACGGCCGCGCCATCCACCCCACTCCGGCCGTCGGCTGCGTCGGGCTCGTTCCCGATGTTCGACAAATCCCCGGTATTTGGCGGGAGGGCGACACGATCTTCCTCGCCGGGGAGCCTCGCCTCTCGCTCGACGGCTCCGAGTACCAGTCGCTCTACGCGAACCTGGCGGGCCGCCCGGCGCCGCTCGACCTCGCGGCCGAGGCGGACCTCGTCCGCGCTCTGTACGAAACGGCGCCGCGCTGCACACTCGTTCACGATGCCGCCGAAGGCGGGCTCGCCGTTGCGCTCGCGGAAGCTGCGATCGCGAGCGGGATCGGCGCAGAGCTCGAGCTGCCGGATGACGCGCTCGCGCTGTTCGGCGAAGGCGGCGGCCAGGCGGTCCTCGCGTCGAGTGCCGACCTCGACCTTCCCCGCATCGGCACCGTCGGCGGCGATACGCTGCTCGGGGTACCCGTCGAGCAACTGCGGCAGGCCTGGGAGGGAACCGACTAGATGTGCGGCGTCTTCGGCATTCGCGCCCCTGACCGCGACGTTGCGCGCGTCGCGTTCTTCGGGCTCTTCGCGCTTCAGCACCGCGGGCAGGAATCCGCGGGCATCGCCGTCTCGGACCAGGGCCGGCTCACCGTCCTGCGGGACATGGGCCTTGTGGCCCAGGTCTTCAACGAGCAGAACCTCAGCGGGCTGCAGGGCGAGGTCGCAATCGGCCACACGCGCTACTCGACGACGGGCTCGACGCACTGGACGAATGCCCAGCCGATCGTCCAGCACGGCAAGGCCAGGACGGTGACGCTCGGTCACAACGGCAACCTGACGAACGTCGAGCAGGTGCGCGAGGAGCTCCTCGCGGACGGCGTCCTCCTCTCGACCACCTCCGACACCGAGGTGATCGCCGCGCTCATCGCCAACGACCCGGCCCCGCTCGAGGAAGCGATCGCAGGGGCGATGCGCAGGCTCGAGGGCGCGTTCACGGTCGTCGCGCTCGCCGAAGGTAAGCTCATCGGCCTCCGGGACCCACACGGCTTCCGCCCGCTCAACCTCGGGCGAATCGACGGCGACCCCGTCCTCGCGTCCGAGACGTGCGCGCTCGACCTCGTCGGCGCCGAGCACGAGCGCGAGATCGCGCCCGGAGAGCTCGTCGTGATCGACGAGGATGGCGTGCACTCGACGCAAGCCGTGCCTCAGGCGGGAGCCGGTGCGCTCTGCCTGTTCGAGTTCATCTATCTCGCGCGCCCCGACTCGACCCTCGCGGGCATCGAGGTCCATGCGGCCCGGGTCAGGATGGGCGAGCGGCTGGCAGAGGAAGCCGGCGTGGACGCAGACCTCGTGATGCCCGCGCCCGACTCGGGCACGCCGGCCGCGATCGGCTTCGCCCGAAAGAGCGGGATCCCGTTCACGGAGGGCCTGATCAAGAACCGCTATGTCGGCCGGACGTTCATCCAGCCCGACCAGGGCCTGCGCGAGCAGGGGATCCGCCTGAAGTTCAACCCGCTTTCCGAAGTCGCGGGGAAGCGCATCGTCCTCGTCGACGACTCGATCGTCCGCGGCAGCACGATGCGCCAAATCGTCGCGCTCCTCTTCGAAGCCGGCGCCCAGGAGGTGCACGTTCGCATCTCATCGCCCCCGATCGTCTCGCCCTGCTTCTACGGGATCGACTTCGCCGACGAGAAGCAGCTCGTCGCCTCGTCGAGATCCGTGGACGAGGTCCGCGAGCAGATCGGCGCGACGTCCCTCGCCTACATCTCCCTGGAAGGAGCGCAGGCGGCCACCACGAGGCCTGCCAACGAGTTCTGCCGAGCCTGCTTCACCCGGGAGTATCCGACGCGGATTCCGGACGACAAGACGCTCGCGAAGTTTCGGTTCGAGCCTAGTACCGCCTAGCGAAACGTTTTAACATCCGCGCGATCGTGTTGTCGCGCTTCGGATATCTGCTCGTCCTCGCCTGCGCCGTGGCTGTTGCCCTGCCGGGTGCAGGCAATGCCACGAGCAGCGCTATGCGGCTCGACTGGAGCCTGTTCGACACGACATCCGGCCGG
>JBGOSR010000024.1:0-17615 GCA_041476065.1 Gaiellaceae bacterium | reverse complement strand
CCTCGAAGCTGCCGCCGCCGCGGGCAAGGACGACGACGTCGATCTCGGGCGCGTCGCAGATCTCGCGCAGCGCCTCTGTGATCGCGGAGGCTGCCCGTGGGCCCTGGACGTACGTCTCGGCGACGAGGATCCTGGCGGGCGGGAAACGGGAAGTGATCGAGGTCAGCACGTCTCGCTTCGCGGCGGCATCGTTACCGGTGATGAGGCCGATGCGGCGGGGAAAACGGGGGAGCGGTCGTTTCCGCTCGGGTGCGAAGAGCCCTTCGGCCGCGAGCTTCCGCTTCAGACGCTCGAGGGCGGCGAGATGGTCGCCGAGGCCGAAGCGCTCGATCGAGAGCGCCCGGAGGCGGAAGTCCCCGCGTGCTTCGAAGAGCTCGGGACGGCCGAAGACGTGGACGCGTTCCCCGTTGGCCAGCTCGAGACGGAGCGCGTCGAACTGACCGCGCGCCATGGTCACACCGAGGCATGCGCCGTCGGCCGGGTCTTTCAGGGTGAGGAAGACGCTCTGCCAGCGCGCCTGGCGGCGGAGCTCGGTCACCTCGCCTTCGACCCAGACGGTCGGCAGGCGCGAGAGCCAGTCGCCGATGCCGCGGTTGAAGGACGACACCGTGAAGACCCGCCGGTCGCCATACTCGATCGCCTCGACCTTCACGCCTGGATGCTATGCCCTGGGCTCGAGCTCGTCTTGGGCTGGTTCGGCGAGCCACCGCCCCGTGTGTGAATTGTTCGACTTCAGGTCGAATTGCGTACGCGCTCGGCCGATACGCTCACGGCGGGTGGCGGGTGGAGCTCTCCCCACCCGGGTGGGGATGAGGGCGTTTACAAGAGGATTTCGGCCGCGGTTCGCGGCTCGCAGCCCTGTCTGACGAGCTCGACGGCGGTATGCAGGTCGGCCTCGCTACGCGCCAGCTTCTCGGCCAGCGGGAGGGGATAACCGGCCTCGATCAGCACGTGCAGCCGCCAGCCTGCGACCTTGTCGCGCTCGTTCTGGGGGTGTTCGGCAATTTGGGTCATTTCGCTCACGCGCCGAGATTCGTCCTCTCTAAGACGAACCCTGCCCCGAAAAAGTCAGGGGCTAACGTGGGGATCCCTGCAAGGAAGCGAGCCGCTCTTCGGCTCGCGAGACGGTCTGGTCGATCCTGCGGGCGATCTCCGCAAGCCTCTCCTCGAGCGCGGCGCGCTCTGCCTGCTCATCGGCTGCAAGAGCAGCGAGACGCTCCCTGAAGTCCGACTCGACGTCTCCCAGCCGGCGGCTGAGCGAGCCCACGAACTCCTCTCGCTGGTGGTCGAGGGCCGCCGCGACCTGCGCGAGCTTCTTCTCGAGCCGCATCCCGCCCGCGTCGCCGAGCTGGGCAAGTCGCTCGGCCAGCAGCGACTCGCCTTCTCGCGCGAAGGACTGGACGGCGCGCTCGAGCTCCCGCGAGAGGCGACGCGCGGCCTCTTCTCGGGCGGACTTGACACTTCCTTCGAACTGATGCGCCGCGGCGTCGACGAACCGTCCCGCGGCGCGGTCGAGCACTCGTTCGAGCTGCTCGACCTGGCGGCGCTCGACGTCCGCGAACGTCGACTGGATCCGCCGCGACGCGTCGGTCTCCTCGCGCTCGATCCGGCGGACGAGATCTTGCTCCCTCGCGCTCAAACGCTCGGCGACCTGGTGAAGAGCGCGGCGGCGATCGGTCGCATGCGACTCGAGCTCCGCAGCCGCTGCGGCCGAGGCTTCCTTGGCCGCCCGGCCGAGATCCTCGCGGAGCCGTGCAACGGCGGCCCGTTGCTCCTCATCAGCGGTCTTCAGGCGCTCCGAGTCGCTGTCGAGGCGTGCCTCGAGCGCCTCGATCAGTGACCCTTCCTGCGCCGCGATCTGCTCGAGACGGCCGCCGAGCTGCCGTTGCGCCCGGTCCAGGTCCTGGTGCCACGCGGCTAGCCGCTGCTCGACCTGCCCCTGTACCTTGGAGAAGGCCTCCGCGAGCCCGTGCCGCAGGCGCTGTTCGCTCTCGCCCAGGGCCGTCCGCCGGGTTTCCGCGAGGCGCCGCTCTTCCTCGGCGTACGCGGAGAGCGAGTCGGCTCGCCCGCGCGACAGCGTTCGCTCGAGGTCGGCCGCCCGTTCGCGGAGCTCTCGCTGGACGACTGCGTCGAGCTCTGCTTTTGCCCGCTCGATGTCGCGCTCGACGGCTCGGCCGTGCGCGAGCCCGCGACGAAGCGCCAGCGCCCCGACGAGCGCCGCCAGACAGGCGAGGAGACCCGTCGCCGAGATCGCGAGGTCAACCCGTGGACGCAGCGCGAACGCGGTCCACGCCGCCGCCGCCGCCGCTCCCGTGACTCCCGCAGCGCAGAGTAGGAGCCGCTTCCCGGCCCACTCGAGCGCGGCGCCGGCCAGCGCGGCTGCCGCCAGCAAGACGCCGCAGGCGAACGCGATCTCGAACGCGAGCTCGATCTTCACTTAGACATCGTAAAACGCCTGCTATCCGAGGCGAAGAACGAGGAGCGCAGCGGCGAGTGCCGTCACAGCCACCGTCAATGCGCGGAGAGCGGCCTCGGGCGCCCTTGTCAGCGTCTCTGCGGTCACGCGCTCCTGTCCCCCCTCGAGGAGCTCGATCGTGCCCTGAACTGCCGCGACACGACGCCGCACCGTCCTCACCTGTGTCGAGAGGTGCCGCTGGGCGAGGCTGAGGAAGGCCGCGAAAACCGCGGCGAGGAGCGCCTCGGCGCTCATGCGCTCGGCGACGGCAAGGTAGGCCGCGAGGAGCGGAAACGACCCCCAAGCGACCGCGAACCAGATGTCCGAGTGGAACGCCCCACCGAAGAGCTCGAGGTTGTACGCGCACACGATGAAGCCGCCGGCCGCGACAAGCGGGGCCAGCCAGGCTGTGTAGAGAAGTGATGCGTACGTTCCGATCGCGATCGCCCCGCCGATCGATCCCGCTGCGAGAGCGACGAGGAGGCGATCGGAGATCTTCGTGCGCAACGGACGCCCGTTGAGCTCGTCTAGCGCATGTGCGCCGATCCCGACGGCAAGGAAGAACGCAGCGAGTGCGACCAGGAGACGCCGCGCCTCGAGCTGGGGCGCAAGCCCGGCGCCAATTGCGACATACGAGAGATGCCAGAGCGTGTACGGGGGATGCAGGAGCGTCACGTAGTCGCGCCAGCCGCCGGGGGCAAGCGCGTAGAAGGCCGGCCGGGGCTCCGTGTTCAGGCGCGCCGTCCCCACATCACGTAGCCGCCGCCGAGGCTGAGCCGGCGGACGTGCGGGCTCTCGATACCCGCGTCGCCCCAGAGCTCGAGCTGCCGCTCGAGCGGCAGGCCTGCATGGAACCGGCGGATGCTCGGGCCGAGAAACGCGCCGACCTCGTGCCAGCCGGGCGAGATCAGCCGGCCGGCGACTGGCAGGCCGATCCGTACGTAGAGCTCCCAGAGCGGCCGCCAGAGCCCGCGCGGAAGCCCGAACTCGAGTGCCGCGACGCACCCGCCCGGCCTGACGACCCGTACGAGCTCGCGGAGCGTGGCCGCGGGGTCCTCGACGTAGCGGAGCAGGTACGTGAACGTGAGCCCGTCGAACGAGCCGTCCTCGAACGGAAGCTCCGTGGCGCTCCCCTCGACGAGCCGGATCCGCTCGGCGAGCCCGGCCTTCTCGATTCGTCGGCGGCCTCCCGCGAGCATCTCGGTGCTCTGATCCAGGCCGACGACCCGGCAGCCGGTGCTCCGGGCGAGCTCGATCGCTACCGCGGCGGTGCCGGTTGCGACGTCGAGCACCTCGTCATCCGGGCGCGCCTCGATCCGCGAGACGAGGAAGCGGCGCCAGCGTGGGTCCTGGCCAAGTGAGAGCAGTCGGCTCCAGCGGTCGTACGTCGGCCCGAGCGGCGCGAAGAGCTCCTGAGCCTCCTGAGACCGCTCGGAGAGGGCCATGAGGCCGAGTCTATGCTTGCCGGCGTGGCGCTCCGGGACGATCTCGATCGCGCTGCCGCGGCAGCCACGGCCTTCGCCGGAGCGGGCGAGGAGCTGTCGGGAGTCGTTCCGGCCGAGCCCGAGCCCGGCGAGCGCACGTATCTCTGTGCATTCGCGGCCGGCGAGGAGCGGACCTGGCTCGTCCTGGACGACCGTGGGCAGCCGGTGGCGAGCCGCGACGCCGTCCGCCGCACCGTGTCGATCACGGCCATGTGCGAGCTCGCCGAGGAGAGCGCGGGTGGGGGAGAGCTTGGAGAGCTTCGTGAGCGGCTCGTCGCGCTCAGGTTGACCGAGAATCCGCCCGGGATCGAAGAGGCCGAGGCCGCGGCGCTCGCCCTCGAGCAGGCGATCGGCGCTCCGCCCCGCCTGGCGGAGCCCGCGTACCTCGACCAAGTCGGCGCCGCGACGAGGAGGCTCGAGCAGGCCCTCGGCCCATCAGGAGGGTCGCCGTTCGCCGAGGCCATGCGGAGCGGCGCCGCCACCGTCGAGGAGCTCGCGCACGAGGTCGAGTCTGGCTACAAGCTCCCACTCGACTGAGCGCCGGTATCGTTGGCCGTATGGAAGGTGGATTCGGATTCCCGCTCGGAGGCGACCCCGAGGAGCTCATGAAGAACCTCCAGGAGTTCGCCGCTCGTCAGGCCGAGTCTGTCGCCGAGGCTCAGCGCGAGCAGTTCGCCACGCTGACGTTGAGCACAGCGGTCGAGCTGACCGGCGCCGCCCTGCGCCGCATCCAGGTCGAAGGCGGCCCAGACGAGCAGGCAATCGCCCTGCGCGACGCGATGCGGGTCCTCTTCCCCGAGGCGGTGGCGCTAGTGAGCGCCGCCCGCCAAGGCTTCATGCGCGAGTAACTCGCTTTACGGGACGGGCGCCTCGAGCGTCGGGCACGCACAGGGCTGGTCGCCCGAGTGCAGTCTCGGAGTGCAGGGTATCGGGAGGTCCGTGAAGCAATGACACGACGCGTTCCCGCAACCGGGCGGGCAGTTGCACTCGGAGCAGCGGAAGCGGCAGTTCTGACGTTGTCCGCTCGCCAGGCAGCAAAACCACTCCCCGGATGTCTGGCAGCCCTCCGGACAGCCACCGCCCTGGACGCAGGTCTTGCACGGATAGGTCCCCTGGCTCAGCGTGTCGCAGATCGGCGCCGGCGAGCCGCAGGGGTTGCAGGGGCCGCCGCCACAGCCGACGCAGCCCGAGATCGCGCCCAGCGAGACGTCGGTGCGCGTCAGCCAGAGGCTCGCGCCGAGCGAGCCCGCGGCGAGGAACTTGAAGAACTGGCGGCGCGAGGAGCGGCCCGCCAGCGCGTGAGCAGTCTTGCCGGCGAGATCCATCGCTAGGAGGTGACCCCCGCTGAGATCATCTTGTGCTCGTCGAGGGCAACCTTCTCGACGGCAAAGGTAGGCAGCGCCTGGTACGCGGCTTCCTTCGACTTGGACACGAGTCGCAAACGGGTGAACTGGTCGTTCACGATCGCCCTCGCCTGATCCGGGTCGCTGGCGAAGACGGTCACGTTTTGCATGAACGACTCGCCGCGGTCGCCGTTGACCTTCCGGCTCAAAAGGTAGATGGATCCATTCATCTCCTCACCTCCTCCCTCTTTTAGGAAATCACGATCAGGGCTGCGATTACAAGGGCGGTTGCGCCGACGAGACGCTTGAGCGGCAGCACCCGGCTCTGGATCGCATCGCAGGCCGCCGCGTAGTCGTCTCCGGCCGTGGATACCGCTGCGACAACGGCGAGCGCACGCGACGCGCCGTAGACCGCCATGATCGCGACGGCGATACCCAGGTCGCCGGCGAGGAATGCCGCCAGCGGGAGGACGAGCAGCGACTGGTACGGGATGCGCGTCGTGATCCCGAGCCCGAGGTCGAAGCCCCAGCCGAAGATGCCCGGATAGTGGCCCAACGAGCACGGCCAGGATCCCGGCGTCTGGCGCTCCCACGTGATCGGGCGCACGCGGAGCACACCGAGATCGACGGCGGCCGCGTAGAGGAGCGCGGCCGGGACGACGACCACGAACAGGGAGTCGAGCCCGTCGCCGAGAGCGGCCCGCAGGAGCAGTCCTGCGAAGCCGAGAACGGCGCCAATCGTGGCCCCGCCGGCGAGGCCGCCGAGAACGTGGAAGGCGAGCGCTGTCTTTTTCTTGCCCACCTGCACGAGGGGGCCGATCTGCCCGACCATGGACAGCCCTCAGGGGCTGGCGGCCGTCGAGAGCCCGACGACGAGGCTGAGGCTGACGAGCACGAAGACGGGCAAAGCGCCGATCGCCGGCTTGGCGGCTCCGCCCGCGAGCGCGGCGGCAGCGAGGCCGGTCAGTCCCGCGAGCCCGACGAGACCGCCCAGCCGAGCGGTGTTAGCCATGAGCAGCCGCGAGGGCCGGAGGCTTGTCCGGCGGGCACGCACAGGGCTGGTCGCCCGAATGAAGCCTCGGCGTGCAGGGGATGCTGAGCCGCGTGAAGCAGTGGCAGGAGGCGGTGTTGCAGCCGCCGGGGCAGTTGCACTCCGAGCAGCGCTGGCGGCAGGCGGGGCTCCCGTTCAGGCAGCAGAACCACTCACCCGAGGTCGTGCACCCTTGCGGGCAGCCCCCGCCCTGAACGCAGGTCTTGCAGGGGTAGGTGCCTGCTGGGCTCAGCTGGTCACAGAGGATGGCCGGCGACCAGCACGGGTTGCACGGGCCGCCGCCGCAGCCGACGCAGTAGTTGCCGTTGACGGACCCGACCGAGATCCCGGTCCTCGTCAGGAACAGTCCTGTGCCGAGCGAGCCGGCAGCAAGGAACTTGAAGAACTGGCGCCGCGAGGAGCGGCCCGCAAGCGCATGTGCGGCCTTGCCCGTGAGATCCATCAGCTCTCCCTCGCCTCGGTGACGGCCGCCGAGTCGCCGTTTCCGTTCCCATCCATCTCGACCCACCCGGAGGCTTGCAGCGTGCCCTCCTGCTCGAGCAGAGACTCGAGCTGGCGCCAGTCGTTTGCGATCCCGCGGATGACGACGTTGCGCTCGTAGTCGAGCAGGTACGCGAACGGGGTCAGCGTCACGAGGTAATCCTTTTCGATCTGCCCCGTCGTGTCGACCACCATCGGCGCCTCGAGGCGGTTCATGCGGCCGAATGCCTGGCACGACTCGAGATCGCCGCGACAGACGACGAGGAAGTCGAACTCGGGCCTCGTCTTGCGCACCTCGTTCAGGCCCGGGATCAGCTCGCGGCACGAGAGGCAGCCCGGAGACGTGAACACGATCAGGCGCGCCTTCGGCTCCAGCTCGGAGAGTGTCACGAGCTCGGCGCTCTCGGAGTGGACGGCGGCGAAGTCCGGCGCAAGCGTCCCGCGCTCCAGCCCCGTGTCCGTGATCAGGGCGCCCGGGTCGTCGCCCAGCCGGAGCTGCATGAGGCCGAGCTGGCGAAGCGCTCCCGCGAGGAGGAAGGCCAGCCCGAGCACGACGAGCCAGAGGACGACGTAGGACGCGAGCCAGACGCCGCTCATCGCTCTTCCTGCCTCGGGTGGAGCGGAACGGTGAGCGGTTGGTGCCGGAAGCTGACGCGGCGGGTCGGCGTCGGGTAGAGGATCGCCTCGACCCGGAGGAACGACCAGGCGAGCGGGATGAGGCCGGAGAGACGGGTTGCGGTCACGAGCCCGGCCGTCAGGAGGAGCCCGGGCAGGACGTCGCCGCGCGCGATCCACGCGGTGTCCCCGAGCGCGAAGACGAGCACGGCCGCCGCGAGGCCGGCGAGCACGAGCGCGCGCACGAGCGCGACTGGCGAGATCGTCTCGACGTCCGAGGCGCCAAAGCAGTGACAAGGGGCCCGGTTCGAGCGGGCGAGGCTCACCGCGAGCGCTGCTGCGAAGACCGTGAAGAGCGCGATCGCGCCCACGGCGGCCACGGCCGGCACAAGACCGGTCACGAGCAGCGCGCCGATCCCGAGCTCGGCCGCGATCAGCCCGCCGCCGACCAGCGGCGCGAGCCCGGCCGGAACCAACCGGTACTGGCGCACGCCATCGAAGAAGTCACGCGGAGACCGAGCCTTTTCGACCCCGGAGAGCAGGCAGACAACGCCCAGGCCCGTGCGGAACACGAAGTACGTGACTACAGATGCCAAAAGCTCCCCCTCCGGGTGTCGCCCCGCTCGCTCTCTCTTCGATCTTGCGCCGAAGCGGGGATTTCGTCAAGTCTCGGGGCAACTAGAATCGCTGCCCCTTGGCTCTCGTCGACCGCGCCCTTGCTCGGGTCCTCCCCGTCGTCCCACGGCCGATCGTCCGCAAGATTTCGGAGCGCTACATCGCGGGCATCGAGCTCGCGGATGCGTGCCGCGTCGTCCAGCGTCTGAACGAGGAGGGCAAGGCAGCGACGATCGACGTTCTCGGCGAGGAGATTCGAAGCCGCGAGGAGGCGCTCGAGATCGTCCGCTCCTACCACGACGTCTTCGAAGCCATCCAGCACGAGCAACTCGACTCGAACGTCAGCGTGAAGCTGACGGCGCTGGGGCTGAAGCTCGGCTACGACCTCTGTCGCACGAACCTCGAGACCGTCGTCCGGCATGCGGCGGAAAGCGGCAACTTCGTGCGCATCGACATGGAAGACTCGACCTGCACGAGCGACACGCTTCGCATGTACCGCGACCTGCGCGAGGCGGGGCTCGACAACGTCGGCGTCGTCCTCCAGGCCTACTTGCGCCGGACGATCAGGGACATCCGCGCGCTCGCGCCGCTCAAGCCGAACCTTCGGCTCTGCAAGGGCATCTACGTCGAGCCGCCGCTGATCGCATTCCGGGACTTCGACGACGTGCGTGAGAACTTCGTCCTCGCGCTGGCCGAACTGCTGCGGGCCGGCAGCTACGTCGGGATCGCGACCCACGACCGGTGGCTGATCGCCGAGGGCCGCCGACTCGTCGAGGAGCACGGGCTGACCCCGGAGCAGTACGAGTTCCAGATGCTTCTCGGGGTAACCGAGTCGTCAGCCGACCGGCTCGTTCGGGACGGCAACCGCCTGCGGGTCTACGTCCCGTACGGAAAGCACTGGTACAGCTATTCGGTGCGCCGCCTACAGGAGAACCCGAAGATCGCCGGCTATATCGCAGCAGACACGGTGAATCGGCTGTTCGGCGCCAATGGCAGGTAGTAGGTTTTCCACAGTGCCGCCTGAGTCCGAGCCTGCGAATCCCAACGAACGATTCCGAGAGCGTCGGGTGGAGGCGCGGAAGCGGCGCCGGCATCACCGCACGATCGCGCTTGCGGTCCTGATCGTCGCCGCGGCACTCGTCGCGCTCGGGGCGACCATGATCGGCACGCGTGGCTCCCATGGAAAGCGGAAGCAGGCGTCGAACACGAAGAAGACGTCGAAGCCTGCTACCCCGAGGCCGATGCCGGTCGAGGTTCGCGGGGTGCACGTGACGATGGGGCTCGCCTCGCTGCCCGGCAAGTTCGAGCAGTACCTCGCGATCCCGGGCCTGAACACGATCGAGCTCGACGTGAAGGACGAGAACGGCAAGGTCGGCTTCCTGATGCCCCGCTGGACGCTCGCCCGGAAGGTCGGAGCGTCGCAGCCCTACTACAAGGCGAGAGTGGTCGCGGCGAAAGCCCATGCGGCGGGCGTCTACCTGATCGGCCGCATCGTGGTGTTCGAGGACCCGACTCTCACGGCGGCGCGCCCAGACCTGGCGATTCGCACAACGAGCGGCTCGGTCTGGACGAACAACGCCGGGCTCGGGTGGGCGAACCCGTACGACAAGCGCGTCTGGAACTACGTGATCTCTGTCGGCAGGGCCGCGGCGCGTGCCGGCTTCGACGAGATCCAGTTCGACTACGCGCGCTTCCCGAGCGACGGGCCGATCCAGAACGCAGTCTTCTCGCACCAGGCGGCGGAGCCGCAAGGGTGGACGATCGCGCGGTTCGTGCAGTACGCATCGAGCCGGCTGCGGCCGCTTGGCGTGCGCGTCTCGATCGACGTCTTCGGGCTGTCCGCCACGCACGACCTCGGAATCGGCCAGGTGCCGGGACGCCTCGCGAAGTACGTGGACGCGGTGTACCCGATGGTCTACCCCTCGCACTACCGCTCGGGGGAGTTCAACCTGCCCGATCCCAGCTCGTCCCCCGGCCAGACGGTCGCGTTCTCGCTCCGCGACTTCCGGAACGCGCTGCTCGGCCGCCACGCGATGCTCATCCCCTGGCTCGAGGACTTCTCGCTGACGAGCGCCAGGCGCCCGCCCGACGAAGTGCGGGCGCAGGTCGAGGCAGCCCGCAGGTATCACACGAAGGGCTTCCTGCTCTGGAATCCTGAGGGCGTCTACACGGAGGAAGTCCTCAAGTAGGCTCCACGCGCAAGCAACTCCCGGAGGAACTGGTGATGGAGAAGTACCAAGAGCTCAAGACGCGCCTGTCCGCGATCCACGATCTGCGGATGGCGCGGGCGATCCTCGGCTGGGACCAGCACACGAAGATGCCGCCGAAGGCCGGCCCGCTGCGGGCCGAGCAGCTGGGGACGCTCGACCGCCTCTCGCACGAGCTCTTCATCGACGACGAGATCGGCAAGCTGCTCGAAGACGTCGAGGGCTACGAGGAGAGCCTGGACCCCGACTCCGACGACGCCTCCCTGATCCGCGTCACGCGCCGCGACTACGAGAAGGCGAAGCGCGTCCCGGCCGATCTGCAGGCCGAGATGACCCGTTCGGGCGCACACGCCCTTGCCGCCTGGGTCGAAGCGCGCGAGAAGTCGGACTTCTCGATCTTCCTTCCGTTCCTGAAGAAGAACGTCGACCTGCAGCACCAGTACATCGACTGCTTCGACGGCATGGGCTACGACAGCGCGTACGACGTCTTGCTCGACGACTTCGACGAGGGCCTCACGACGGAAGTCGTGCGCGAGGTCTTCGACGAGCTCAAGCGCGGGCTGGTTCCCCTCATCGCGCAGATCGCCGAGCATGCAGACCGAGTGAGCGATGCGAGCCTGCACGGAGACTTTCCGATCGAGCAGCAGCGCGATTTCGCCCTGATGATGCTCGAACGGTTCGGGTTCGACCACGAGTCGTGGCGGCTCGATCCCACGGTGCACCCGTTTGCGATGAGCGCAGGCACGACGGACATTCGCCTGACGACCCGATACGACGAGACCGACCTGAGCGTCAGCCTCTTCGCCAGCATCCACGAGTTCGGGCACGGCTACTACGAGGCGGGGGTCGATCCGGCTCTCGACCGGACCGTCCTCTCATCCGTGACCTCGATGAGCCTGCACGAGTCGCAGAGCCGCATGTGGGAGAACCTCGTCGGCCGGGGCCTGCCCGCCTGGCGCTTCTTCTACCCCAAGCTTCAGGAGGCCTTCCCCGCCCAGTTCGGCAACGTCGAGCTCGACGAGTACTACGGGGCGATCAACAAGGTGCAGCCCTCGCTGATCCGCGTCGAGGCGGACGAGGCGACGTACAACCTGCACATCATCCTGCGCTTCGAGCTGGAGCAGCAGATTCTCTCCGGCGAGCTGCCGCTCGAGGACCTTCCCGAGGCGTGGAACGCGCGGATGGCGGAGTACCTCGGGATCGACGTGCCGAACGACGCGCAAGGCGTCCTTCAGGACGTCCACTGGTCGGGTGGGGCGATCGGCTACTTCCCGACCTATGCGCTCGGCAACGTGATCTCGGTGCAGCTGTGGGATCACCTGCGCGCCGAGCTCCCCGACCTCGATGCTCAGTTCGAACAGGGCGAGTACGGCGAGCTAGCGGGCTGGCTCCGCGAGAACCTGCACCGCCACGGGCGCAAGTACACGTCGAGGGAGATGCTCGAACGGATCGTCGGCGGGCCGATGGATCCGGGGCCCTACCTGCGGTACCTCCACGAGAAGCTCGGCGAGATCTACGGGCTACCCGTAGAGGCCGGCGCGACCGCGTAACCCAGTGGGAATGTCCCTACCGAGGGACTGTCCCTGGCTTCGTGCTTTGTAGAAGCAGCCGTGGATCTAAGGAGGAGGAGGCGGGCCGGGCGGCGGCGCTTGGTCTCTGAGGTCGCTCAATCGCCCTTGGCCGCGAGCAGGGCGAACTCCCACGGCACGCGACGGTCCCGCTGCAGCCATTTGTAGAGCGTCTGGAACTCGACGAGCCGGGTGACGCCGAGGCCAGCGCCGGTAACTGCGTCCACGATCTGGCCGAGTCGCCAGTGTCGCTCGTGCTTCTCCTCGGTTGCCTGCGGGCCCGTGAGCTCGAAGTGCTCCCAGCCGGTCGAGACCTGCAGAGTTTCGTCGAAGTAGTCGTCGCGCCAATGCCCGAGCGGATCGACGCACTTGGCGACCGGATGGTCGTCGTACAGGAGGAGCACTCCAGCAGGCTTGAGCGCCGAGGCAATCCCGGTCGCCCAGGCGTCGAGATCGTGCAGCCAGTGCATGACTCCACCACCGGTGTAGACGAGGTCGAACCGGGCGCGGCGCAGCTCGAGCGGTAGGTCGTGCGCGTCGGCGTGCACGTAGGCAACGTCCGGCGCTCGCTCCCGGGCGACATCGAGCGCCTCGGCCGAGATGTCAACCGCGCTGACAAGTGCGCCCAGCTCGACGAGATCCGCGGTCGACTCTCCGGTTGCGCACTGGAGATGGAGGACGTGCTTGCCCTGGATGTCAGGAAGCAGCTCGCGGATCTGCTCGGGGATGCCGAGTTGCCCCGCCATCGTCTCGGCGCGGCGCCTGTGAATTTCGTCCCAGGCCCGCCGGTTCTGGTCGGTCGGCTCCACGGCGAGGCGCTAAGCCAACTTTGCAACAGACTGTTGCAAAGTCCTCACGCGGGCAGCGAGAAGCCGCCGTCGACGACGAGCACGTGGCCTCGGATCATCTCGGCCTCCGGCGAGCAGAGGAAGACGACCGCGTCGGCGATGTCCCTCGGTTCGACCATCCGGCCGGCGGGAGTCCTCTTCAGGCCCATCTCGAGCATCTCCTCCTTGTTCGGGAAGTGGTCGAGCGCCGCGGTGTCGACGACCCCTCCGGAGACGGCGTTCACGCGGATCCCACGCGGCGCGAGCTCGACAGCAAGGTACCGGACGAGCGCCTCGAGAGCGGCCTTCGAGGTGCCGACGAGGACGTAGTCCTCGAGCACGCGGTTCGAGCCGAGGCTCGAGATACCCACGATCGAGGACCCGTTCGGCATTCGCGGCGCCGCTGCTCTGGCGAGTGACAGAAGCGCGCGGGCATTCGCGTGGTGCGTCCAGTCCCAGTGCTTGTCGTCGGTTTCGAGCGCCGGGCGAATGACCCCTGTCGCAGCGTTGTGGACAAGTGCGCGCAGGGGGCCGAGCTCGCCAACCTCGCGGGCGATGCGCTCGGAAGAGACATTTCCGCGGACGAGGACAGGCTCGGCGCCCTTGGCTCGCAGCTCCTCGGCGGTCTCCTCAGCGGCCTTGTCGTTCCGCATGTAGCCGATGCCGACGCGCGCGGCGCCGAGGTCGGCGAAACGAAGCGCGATTGCCTTGCCGATTCCCCGCGAGCCCCCCGTGACGAACACGGTGGCGCCTTCGAAGCTCATCTGTCGGGACGAAGCGGCCGGTCGGCGGGCGCGGAGCTCGGAATCGTCTCCCAGCCTGGCCGCGTTCGCGCTTCGCGCTGCCCTTCCTCGGCCTTCGAGGACGCATGCCCGAGGCGATCGAGCAGCTCGGCCTTCTCCTCCGCATACCGGCGAACCTCGTGACCCTCGGGAAGGCTCTCGACGAGCTCGAGGACGCGCGCCCTCAGCTGGTACGCGAAATGCGGGGTCGCCGGCCCGACGATCGCGTTGACGTCGTCCTTCGTCGGCTCGGCCACGAGGCAAAGGCTAATCGCTAGGGTCGGCCACGTGCGCCGGGGCTCTGTGGCAGACGCGATGCTGTTCGTAACCGTCTGCCTGTGGGCGCTCAACTTCACGACCTCGAAGTACATCCTCGACCACGGCTTTCGGCCGCTCACCTACGCGGGCATCCGCTACGGGCTTGCCGCGCTGATCTTCCTCGTCATCGTGCTGCCGCGTGAGCGCTCGCTGCGAATCGAGCGGCGCGATCTGCCTCTCGTCGCCGGCGCGATCGCGCTCCTGTTCTCGAACCAGATCGGCTTCGTCTTCGCGATCGACCTGACGACGGCGACGACGGTGGCGCTGCTCTTCGGGACGCTGCCGATCTTCACGGCGCTCATCGCCCGGCTCGTCGGGATGGAGCGGCTCAGCCGCCGCTTCTGGATCGCCGCCGTGCTCTCGTTCGGCGGAGTCGCGCTCGTCACGGTCGGCTCCGGGAAGAGCCTGTCGGCGAACCTCGGCGGCGACCTCCTGGCGATTCTCAGTGCGGCGACCTGGGGCGCGTACTCGGTCGCCCTCGCCCCGCTCATGCGTCGCTACTCGCCGTACCGCCTGAGCGCGATCTTCCTCGTCGTCGTCAGCATTGCGCTGCTCGCAGCCGGAGCGCCCCAGCTCGGAGACCAGAGCTTCGACCTCTCGGGGCTCGTCTGGGTCAGCTTCGTGTACGCGGTGCTCGGCCCGCTCGTGGTCACGAACCTGCTCTGGTTCTCGGCGATCGATCGCGTCGGCCCGTCGCGCGCGTCGCTGTTTGCGAATCTCCAGCCCTTTCTCGCCGCGCTCATCGCGCTGCTGCTTCTCCACGAGAACCTGACGCGGCTCCAGGGTGCCGGCGGTCTTCTGATCGCGGCCGGGATCGTCTTCTCGCGAAGCCGGCGACCGGCTCCCGAACCGACCTAGACTCGTCGCTAACCTGGGGTCGTGGCCTCGCTACGCGCTCGCCTTGCCCGCAAGCCGCCCGGATACCGCTTTACGATCGGGCGTGTCCTCGCCATTTACGGGGCGCTCATGCTCGCGCTGCTGCTCGCGAGCCTCGACCAGACGATCGTGGCGACGGCCCTGCCCCGGATCGTCTCCGACCTGGGTGGCCTGACGAACTACTCGTGGGTGATCACCGGCTACGTGCTGGCGATGGCCGTCACCGTCCCGCTCTACGGGAAGCTCGGCGACATCTACGGGCGGCGCCAGCTGTACCTCGTGGCGATCCCGGTGTTCCTCCTCGGGTCCACTTTGTGCGGCCTCGCGCAGAACATGGTTGAGCTCGTCGCCTTCCGCGTCGTCCAGGGGCTCGGCGCCGGCGGGCTCTTCGCTCTTGCGCAGGCGACGATCGCGGTCATCGTCCCGCCCCGGGAGCGCGGCCGCTACCAGGGCCTGATCGGGTCTACCTTCGTCGCGGGGTCGATCGGCGGCCCGGCCCTGGGCGGTCTCATCGTCGACAACGCGAGCTGGCGCTGGATCTTCTACGTGAACGTGCCGGTGGGCCTGGTCGCCCTGGCCGTCATCGCGGTCGCGATCCCGAAGCGCTCGCCGCGGCACGAGCACGCGGTCGATTATCTGGGCGCGGCTCTGCTCGCGGTGGGGACGACGTCCCTGCTGCTGGGGCTCGTCTGGGGCGGGCAGCAGTACGCGTGGGGCTCGGCCGAGGTCGTGGGCGCCCTCGCCGGTGCAGCGGTATTCCTCGCGGCCTTCTTCTTCGTGGAGCGACGCGCGCCCGAGCCGATTCTGCCCTTCGACCTGTTCAGAAAGCGAACGGTTGCGGCCGGTGTGGTCGCGATCGGGCTCTCGGCGATGGCGATGGTCGGGACGATCGCCTACGTGCCACTCTTTGTGCAGGGCGTGATCGGCACGTCTGCGACCTCCTCGGGCGCGGTGCTGACGCCGTTCTTCATCGGAGCCGTGATCACCAGCGCGATCTCCGGGCAGTGGATCTCCCGGAGCGGGCGATACCGGCCGAACGCCGTCGTCGGGCCGGTGATCCTCGGCATCGGGCTGTTCCTGCTCTCGCGCATGGACGCCTCGACGACGAACCTTCAGGCCGCAAGGAACATGGTCATCGCCGGGGTCGGGCTCGGGCTGATGATGCAGGTGTTCGTGATCGCAGTCCAGAACGTCGTGCCGGTCCGCAAGATGGGATCGGCCACGGCGCTGACGCAGTTCGCCCGCTCGATCGGTGCGACCCTCGGCGTGACGTTGATGGGCGTGATCGTCAACCAGCGGTTGCCCGAGGCCGCGCGCGCCCACCGCCAGGCTCTGCACCGGCTTCCTCCTGACCTCCGCAACGGCCTTGCCCACGCGCTCCAGCCGGCCTTCCTGGCGGCCTCGGCCCTCTGCCTCATCACGCTCGTCATCGTCGTCTTCTGGCTCGAGGAGGTGCCGCTTCGGCACGAGCTCGACGAGATGCCCGGCACGGTGACGCCGGAGGCTGCTCAGCCCGAGGTCGTGACCCAGGAAGCGGGTTAAGATCAGCCTATGACCACCGACTTCATGCCGATCAAAGGCTGGGACCATCTGGAGCTCTACGTCGGCAACGCAAAGCAGGCGGCCTACTACTACGAGCGCGCCCTCGGCTTCAGGCAGACCGCCTACGCCGGTCCGGAGACTGGGCTTCGCGACCGGGCCTCGTACGTTCTCGACCAGAACGACATCCGGCTCGTGCTGACGAGCGGCCTCCGGCCCGACAGCGAGATCACCCGCTTCGCCTGCTCGCACGGCGACGGCGTGAAGGACGTCGCGCTCTCGGTCCCGAGCGCGACAGAGGCCTACCGCCAGGCGGTCCAGCGCGGAGCGAGAAGCGTCATCGAGCCCCACTGGGTCGAGGACGAGTACGGCCGCGTCGAGCTGGCTGCGATCGCGACCTACGGCGAGAACATCCACACCTTCGTCAACCGCGACGACTACGCAGGCCCGTACCTGCCGGGTTACCGGTCGGTGACCGAGAACGGCGCAGCGGGAGCGAGCATCGGCCTCCAGAACATCGACCACGTCGTCGGCAACGTCGAGCTCGGCCGCATGCAGCATTGGGTCGAGTTCTACGAGCGGTCGTTCGGGATGACCGAGCTGATCCACTTCACCGACAAGGCGATCTCGACCGAATACTCGGCGCTCATGTCGAAGGTGATGATGGACGGCGACGGCAAGATCAAGTTTCCGATCAACGAGCCCGCCGAGGGGAAGCGCAAGAGCCAGATCGAGGAGTACCTCGACTTCTACGGCGGTCCCGGCGTCCAGCACATCGCGATGGCGACCGACGACATCGTCGCCACTGTCGAGCAGCTCGAGGAGCGCGGCCTGCGCTTCCTCAAGACCCCGACGGCCTACTACGAGGACCTCGAGGAGCGAGTGGGCGAGATCGACGCCGACTACGACGACCTGAAGCGTCTCGGCATCCTCGCCGACCGAGACGAGGAGGGCTACCTGCTCCAGATCTTCACGAAGACGGCCCAGGATCGGCCGACGCTTTTCTTCGAGGTGATCGAGCGGCACGGCTCCCGTGGGTTTGGCGAAGGCAATTTCAAGGCATTGTTCGAGGCGATCGAGCGCGAACAGGCCCTGCGGGGCAATCTCTAGGAGAGGGGAGACAGAGTGGGAATCGGTGCAGTTCTCGTCATCGTCGGAATCGTGGTTCTCATCTTCGGGCCGCTGTGGCTCGGCCTAGTCCTGATCATCCTCGGCCTGCTGTTCGGCGGCTTCCGCCGGGGCCGCTGGTATTAGGTCCCGGGCCACGGGCCCGGGACTCACCCAAAGTGCTTCGCACTTTGGGTGACTAAGAGCACAGCTCATCAGGGGACCGCGGACCGACGGTCCCGCCTTGGGAGTCGATGATCCGGCTCCGCTTCGGTGACGGGTCAACTTCTTGGTGGAATTCGCCGATACCGGGCGGAGATGAATCCCGCCTTTGCTGCAATCGCGCTT
>JBGOSR010000023.1:0-17691 GCA_041476065.1 Gaiellaceae bacterium | reverse complement strand
GTGCTTCGTGCCACGTACGAGTTCTTCAGCGAGCGCGTCGAGCTCGAGGACTGGCAGGCGGGGATGGTGCCGGTCGAGGTGGACGTGGAGGACACGCGTCCCATCCAGCCCGTGCCGCCGGAGGAGCCGCCCGAGGCTAAGGTGGCCCCATGAGCACGTTCCCGGCAACTCGCCTACGCAGGCTGCGGCGCACCGGCGCGCTGCGATCACTCGTGCGCGAGACGAGGCTCGACCTCTCCGACTTCGTCTACCCCGTCTTCGTCGGGCCGACCTCGCAGGCGAACGAGGAGCTGCCCGCGCTCGGCCGCTTCTCCGTCGACGACCTCCCTCGCGAGGCCGAGGAGCTGCTCGCGCTCGGTCTCTCCGCCGTCATCCTCTTCGGGATCCCGGAGGAGAAGGACGACGAGGGCTCGGGCGCTTACGCGGCGGACGGGATCGTCCAGCAAGCATTGCGCGCGCTGCGGGAGCGCTATCCGGATCTCGTCCTGATCACGGACGTCTGTCTCTGCGAGTACACCTCGCACGGCCATTGCGGGGTGATCGAGAACGGTGAAGTGGCAAACGACGCCACGCTGGAGCTGCTCGGCCGGACAGCGGTCAGTCACGTGGAGGCCGGCGCAGACGTCGTCGCACCCAGCGACATGATGGACGGGCGCGTCCGGGCGCTGCGAGCTGCGCACGACGAGGCCGGTTTCGCGGAGACGGCGATCGTCTCGTACGCGGCGACGTACGCATCGGCCTTCTACGGGCCGTTCCGCGAGGCTGCGGAGTCGACGCCGGCCTTCGGCGACCGCCGCGGCTACCAGATGGATCCCGCGAACGTGCGCGAGGCGCTGCGCGAGTGCGAGCTCGATGTCGCCGAAGGAGCAGACGTCCTGATGGTGAAGCCGGCGCTTCCGAATCTCGACGTCATCCGTGCCGTACGCGGGCGCTTCGACCTGCCGGTAGCCGCGTACAACGTCTCGGGCGAGTACGCGATGGTGAAGGCCGCCGCCGCGCGTGGCTGGCTCGACGAACGGCAGGCGGCGATCGAGTCCCTGATGACCATCAAGCGAGCCGGCGCCGATTTCGTCGTCAGCTACTGGGCCAAGGAGCTCGCGGCCTGGCTCTGAAGTCCAAGTCGGACCTGGCACGGGAGGCCGAGCGCCTGATTCCGGGCGGCGTCAACTCGCCGGTGCGCGCGATGAAGGCCGTCGGGCTCGACGAGCCGCTCTTCGTGCGCCGCGGCGAGGGCGCATACGTGACGACGGCCGACGGTGGGCGCTACGTGGACTGGGTGATGTCGTTCGGCCCCCTCCTCTTCGGGCACGCCGACCGGGAGACGATCGAGGCTGTCCAGCAGACGGCGGACGAGGGCACGACCTTCGGCGCGACGACCGAGCGCGAGGTCGAGCTCGCCGCGGAGATCGTCGACGCGTTCCCCTCGATCGAGCAGGTGCGGATGGTCAGCTCTGGCACCGAGGCCGCGATGAGCGCCGTTCGGCTTGCCCGGGGAGCGACGAAACGCGACCGGATCCTCAAGTTTGCGGGCTGCTATCACGGTCACGCCGACGCGCTGCTTGCCGAGGCGGGCTCGGGCCCGGCGACGCTGGGCGTGCCAGCGACCGCCGGCGTTCCGTCCGGCGCGACCGCGGACACGATCGTCGCGCCGTACAACGACATCGAGGCAGCGGCCCTCGCGGTCGCCCGCTACGGCGAGGGCCTCGCGTGTGTGATCGTCGAGCCGGTCGCCGGGAACATGGGCGTCGTGCCGCCGGCGCCGGGCTTCCTCGAGGCCTTGCGGGAGCTTTGCGACGCCTCCGGCGCGTTGCTCGTCTTCGACGAGGTGATCACCGGCTTCCGGATCGCGCGCGGCGGGGCGCAGGAGCGGTTCGAAGTCAACGCGGATCTGACCGTGCTCGGAAAGATCGTCGGCGGCGGCATGCCGATCGGCGCCTTCGGCGGCTCCGAGGAGATCATGCGCCACCTCGCGCCGGTCGGCGAGGTCTACCAGGCCGGAACGCTCTCCGGGAACCCGCTGGCGACGGCCGCCGGCATCGCGGTGCTCCATCGCCTCAAGAACCCGGCGGTCTACGAAGAGCTCGAGCTGAAAGCCGCGCGCCTGGAGGACGGCCTCAGGGGGCTGAGCGTCTTCCAGCGAGTCGGTGCCATGGGCACGCTCTTCATGGGGTCGGGCCCTGTAACGAACTTCGCCGAGGCGTCCGCCTGCGACACGGACCGCTATAGCGCGTACTTCCGGCACATGCTCGAGCGCGACATCTACGTGCCGCCCTCGCAGTTCGAGGCGATGTTCATCTCGCTCGCGCACGGGGACGAGGAGATCGACAAGACGTTGGAGGCAGCTGCTGAGTTCTTCGGAAGTTGACCTCTGGCAGGAGATCGCGCTCGACGCGGAGTCGGAAGGCTCGCTGTGGCGTGACGCCCTCCGCCCCCGGGGCGCCCGCGACCGCGTTCTCGTCTTCTCGCCTCTCACCGAGGAGCGGTTTGCGCTCGCGGTCGAGACGATCTACGAGGGCTACCTCGTGCACTACGGCCGGCCCAGGCTGTTCGCGCCCGGCGACCACGACACGATCCTGTTGCTCGGCGACTACCTGTACGCGCACGGGCTCGTTCGCCTCGCGACTGCGGGCTCGGTCGAGGCGGTGGCGGACATGGGCGAGCTGATCTCGCTCTGCGCGCAGCTTCGCGCGGAAGGCTCCGGCGAGGACGGCCCCGTCTGGGTCGGCAGCGTGGCCCTGCTCGGGAAGGGCATCCTCAAGGAGACGGATGACCCGGAAACGCTTGTCGCCCGCGCGAAGGAGGCGGCCGGAGCGGAGCCGGTTGAGCGGGCGCTCGCAGCTCACCGCCAGCGGGTTCGTTAAAGTCGCGCTGCATGGGCCACGCGCTCGCAGCCGCCTTCCTGGTCGCCGACGCGGCCAGCGAAGGCAGGAAGGTCATCATGGGGATGCTCATCCTCGGCCTGATCCTCGCGGCCCCGCCGATCCTCGGTGAGACCTACATGTACTTCAAGTACCACCGTCGCGGCCGCAGCCCGCACTAGCCGGCCCCGAGATGACTCCGCCGGCTGATCTGCGCGACTGGATCGCGCTCCTCGAGCGCGAGGGCGAGCTGGTCCGGGTCCAGACCGAGGTCGACCCGTACCTCGAGGTGACCGAGATCGTCGACCGCACGGTGCGCTCCGGCGGCCCCGCGCTCCTCTTCGAGAACCCGAAGGGCTCTCGGCACCCGCTGCTGATCAACCAGTTCGGGACGGAGCGCCGTATGTGCCTCGCCCTCGGCGTCGAGCGTCTGGACGACGCGGCCGCGAAGCTCGAGTCCGTTCTCGAGATGCAACCGCCGCAGGGCCTGGTCGAAAAGGTCAAGGGCCTGAAGAAGCTGAAGTCGATCGCCGACTCGATGCCGAAGACCGTTCGCACCGGCCCGTGCCAGGAGCTTGTGTTGCAACACGACGACGTGAATCTCGACCTCTTGCCGATCCAGCACTGCTGGCCCGGAGACCCCGCGCCGTTCATCACGCTCCCGGCCGTCATCACGCAAGACCCGAAGACCGGGACCCGCAACGTCGGCATGTACCGCATGCAGAAGCTCGACTCGCGCTCGACCGCAATGCACTGGCAGCTCCACAAGGATGGGCGCATGGACTACCTCGCGACCGAGGGCCGGCTGGACGTGTCCGTCGCGCTCGGGCTCGACCCCGTGACGACGTACTCGGCGAGCGCGCCGCTGCCGAGGCACATCGACGAGCTCATGCTCGCGGGATTCCTCAAAGGGGAGCCGGTCGAGCTTGTGAAGTGCAACACGAACTCGTTGGAGGTGCCGGCCAACGCGGAGATCGTCCTCGAGGGCTACGTGGAGCAGGGCGACCTGACGCTGGAAGGCCCGTTCGGCGACCACACGGGCTACTACTCGGCGGCCGAGCCGTTCCCGGTCTTCCACGTGACCGCGATGACGATGCGCGCCGATGCGATCTACTCCTCGATCGTCGTCGGCAAGCCGCCGGCCGAGGACGCGTGGCTCGGCAAGGCGACCGAGCGCATCTTCCTGCCCGCGATCCGGATGAGCGTGCCCGAGATCGTCGACTACGACCTGCCCGTCGCGGGCGCCTTCCACAACTGCGTGATCGTCTCGATCCGCAAGAGCTTCCCCGGCCAGGCCCAGAAGGTGATGCACGCGATCTGGGGCCTCGGGCTACTCAGCCTGACGAAGTCGGTCGTCGTCGTCGATGAGCACGTGAACGTGCACGACTACGAGGACGTCTTCTTCCGGGTGACGGCCAACGTCGACCCGAAGCGCGACGTCATGCTCACCGAGGGCCCGCTCGACCATCTCGACCATGCGCCTACGCGCCAGTTCTACGGCGGCAAGATCGGCATCGACGCCACGCACAAGGGTGTCGAGGAGGGCACGCGCGAGTGGCCTGACGAGATCGTCATGAGCGACGATGTGCGGTCGCTTGTCGACCGCCGCTGGGCCGAATACGGCATCGGCAAGGCCCCCGACGAAGCCAACGGCGGCCTCTCGCGCCCGTTGCGGCAATTGCTACGTCGTTGACGCTGGCACCGAGGCCCGATTGAATCCGCGTCACGACGTGGATCCGCACGGCGGTCACGGCACTCCGAACGAGCCCACGCCGACCATCTGGCCGGTCGGCTTTGCCATTGGCATTGCCTGCATCTTCGTCGGCCTGATCCTCGGCACGATCGTGCTCGTGATCGGCGCCGTGCTGACGGGGCTCTTCGGCTTCCTCTGGGCCCGCGACGTCACGAGCGGCTTCCGCGGGGCGTCGGCCGAGCCCGAGCCTGCGTCCGTTGCGCCGCCGGTCCCGGCTCACAAAGCGGAGCCGGAGCCCAGTGAGGGCGAGATCATCCGCTACCCGCGCTCGAAGTTCCTCGAGGCAGTGACGCTCGGCCTCGGCGGCGTGATCGGCGGAGTGGTCACGGTCCCCGTCCTCGGGTTCACGGTCCTGCCGCCGTTCATCAAGCAGGGCCACCCGGACATCGACGTCGGTGCGCTCGCCGACTTTCCCGAGAACAAGTACGTGATCACGACCTTCCTGCTCGACCCGGAGCAGGGCGAGGTCTCGCGGCGCACGGCGTATATCCGCAACAACGGCCTCCTCGCCGGCAAGCCGAGCTTCACGATCCTCTCGAACCGCTGCGTCCATCTCGGCTGCCCCGTGCAGATCAACGGGTTGCCGCTCGACAATCAGAAGAAGACCGAGACCAGAAACGGCCTGGCGGTCGACCGCATCCCGACCGCGGCCGCCGCCGGCTTCGGCTGTCCGTGCCACGGAGGCCAGTACGACAAGGAAGGGAACCGAACCGCCGGTCCACCGGTGCGCGCGCTCGACCGCTACGACTTCATGATCAAGAACGGACGGCTGCTCCTTCGCAAGACCTACTCGGTCGCCAAGGTGGACGGCGAAGGAGCGGACGCGAAGATCCACAAGTACCCGCTCGCCGGGCCCGGCCAGCACATCGACGGCGTCGAGGCCTGGCTCTACCCGGTCCAGCCACCCCGCTGATGGCACGCAGAAAACCAGGCCGGCGCGAGCAGCTCCTCAAGTTGGCGCTCTATCCGCTCGACTGGCTCGAGGAGCGCTCGGGGCTCGTCGGCGGCGTCAAGTACTTCCTCTTCCGCAAGGTCCCGGGCGACATCAGCTGGGGGCACACGCTCGGCTCGGCTGCGCTGACGGCATTCCTCGTGCAGACCGTCACCGGCGTGATCCTCGCGATGTACTACACGCCGGATCCGAACTCGGCCTACGAGTCGATCCGCCACATCACCGACGACCTCACGCTCGGCTGGCTCGTGCGCGGAATGCACCGCTGGGGTGCGAGCGTGTTCATCATCCTGCTCTTCCTGCACATGGGCCGCGTCTTTCTCTACGGGGCCTACAAGTACCCGCGAGAGCTGAACTGGATCGTCGGCGTGCTGATCCTCGTGTTCGGGATGATGGAGGGCTTCTTCGGCTATCTGCTGCCATGGGATCAGACCGCGTACTGGGCGACCGTCGTGGGCGTCAACCTGCAGGCGACGGGGCCGTTCGTAGGGCCGTTCCTCGGTGACATCCTGCGCGGCGGGTCCGAGATCGGGCCCGACACGCTGGCGCGGTTCTACTCGTTACACATGCTCGTCCTGCCGGGTGCGATCGGCGGGCTGATCGTGCTGCACCTCTATCTCGTCGTGCGCCTCGGCGTGACCTCGCCGCCGTGGTCGCCGACGGCTGCCGGCCGGCCGCAATCGGGCCCGCCGCCTCCGCCGCGGAAGGGACTGGTCGCGCCGGGTTCGCGGGGAGCGCGCAAGCGATGAACAGGCGACTCGAGGAGCGGCGCGCGCAGCACCGGCAGTACAAGAAGGACGTCCAGGAGCGCGGGAAGCCGTTCTACCCGTACTCGATGTTCCACGACACGGTGATGAGCCTGCTCGTCGTGTGCGTGATCGTCGCGCTCACAGTGATCTGGAAGCTCACGACGCCGCACGAGGACCCGAGCTCCTCGGGCTGGCTTGGCAAGCTCTACGACGAGAAGGCGGACCCGGGGACGACGAACTTCGTCCCGCGTCCAGACTGGTACTTCTACTTCCTCTTCTACCTGCTGCGGATCTTCAAGTGGCCGGACTCGGTCGTGCTCGGCACGGTCATCGTCCCGACGATCTTGCTGATGCTCCTGCTTGCGCTTCCGTTCCTGGACGTGCGCCGGGAGCGGCGGCCTCTGCGTCGCCCCGTGGCGATGGTGGCGGCGATCTTGACCGTGATCTCGATGGGCATGCTGACCTACAAGGGTGCGACGGCGAAGGAGTCTGTGGGCGCCGAGAATCTCGTGCTCGTGCCGGCGTGGTCTCAGAAAGAGGGGTTCGTGAACAACACGCAGGCGGTCGCGGGCGCGAAGGTCTTCGCCCAGGTCGGTTGCATGAACTGCCACACGTATCTGGGCGCGGGCAACCTGAACTCCGGGGGACTGGACAAGACGAGCATCGGCAAGACGAGCAACCGAGGAGTTCAGGGCTTTGCCACGTACGTCTCCGACCCGTCGAAGTTCGGAAACAACGTGATGCCGAAGTGGTCTGACCTCGGCCAGGACAACTTGACGAAGCTCGGCGCGTTCCTCGAAGCCTCCAAAGGCACGAAATGAGAATCTTCCTCGGGATCACCGGCGCCTCCGGGGCGCCGTATGCCGCACGCCTTGTCGACGCTCTTGCCGCCGCGGAGTGCGAGGTAGGCGTGTGCGCATCGGCGGCCGGAGTCGAGGTGCTTGCGACGGAGCTCTACGGTGATCCGCGCCTGCCGCGGGACGAGGTGCTGGCGCGTTTCACGGAGCGGGCGGGGGGTGCGGCGACGGTTTTCGACCCGCACGACTACTCGGCGCCGTACGCAAGCGGGTCGGCTTCGGTCGATGGCTACGTCGTCTGTCCGTGCTCGATGGCGACCGCGGGGACGATCGCGGCGGGCGGTGAGGCGAACCTGATTCACCGGGCCGCGGGCGTCGCGCTCAAGGAAGGGCGAAAGCTCGTGCTCGTTCCGCGCGAGACGCCGCTCTCCACGATCCACCTCGAGAACCTGCTGAAGCTTCGCCAGGCGGGTGCGGTCATTCTTTTCGCCGCGCCGGGCTTCTACCACGGCGCGGAAACCATCGACGACCTCGTCGACTTCGTAGCCGGCCGGGCCCTCGCCCAACTGGGCCTCGACACGAGCCTCGTCAAACCGTGGGGCGACGAATGAGCAGGACATGTCCAGGTGCCAGGCACGGGGCCGTGCCCGCGATGGACGTGTTCTCCGCTGTGGCCTGCGCTTCTCCGGATCGAATGCCGCCACTTTGGACATGGCTCGGTGCCTGGCACCAGGACACCGCCACTCAGGACATGGTTTGACGGCTCAGACCGGCACGCTGCCGCCCGAGGGCGTTCGTCGCATGTTCGACCGCATCGCGCCGGTCTATGACCTGATGAACCGGCTGATGACCGTCGGGCTCGATCGGCGCTGGCGGCGTGAAACGGTCGCCGCCGTCGTCCGTCCCGGCGACCGCGTGCTCGACGTGTGCTGCGGGACCGGGGATCTGGCGCTCGCAGCGGTTCAGGCCGGAGGCCAGGTGACCGGGCTCGACTTCTCCGCGCCGATGCTCGAGCGCGCCCGGAGCAAGTCGGCCGACGTCGAGTGGCTCGAGGGCGATGCGCTGGCGCTTCCTTTCCAGCAAGGATCGTTCGACGCAGTCACGATCGGCTTCGGCCTTCGGAACCTGGCCAACGTCGAGCGCGGCCTGGCGGAGCTGCGCCGCGTCCTGCGCCCGGGAGGACGCATCGCGATCCTCGAGATCACGCGTGCGAAAGGGCCCCTCGCGCCCTTCTACCGCTTCTGGTTCGACGGCGTCATCCCGCTTGCCGGAAAGGTGCTGCCGGGCGGTTGCGCCTACGCCTACCTTCCCGCGAGCGTGCGCCGGTTCCCCGCGCCGGAAGGCCTGGCCAAGCTGCTCGACGAGGCCGGTTTCGAAGAGGTCCACTGGCGCTTGTTCGCAGGCAGCATCGTCGCTCTGCACACTGGGACGGCCCGCTGAGCGCGATCGCAACAGTCCGTGCCGCTCCGGGTCTCGACGACTACCTCGCCCGGCTCGAGAACAGGCTCGCCGAGGCGGTCGCCGCGAGGAAGGGCCTCGTCGCCGAGATCGGGGCCGAGGCGCTCTCCTCCGGCGGAAAACGGCTCCGCCCACTGCTCGTCTTCCTCACGGCCCACCCGGAAGACGAACCGCCTCTCGCCGCGGGTGTCGCCATCGAGCTCGTCCACATGGCGAGCCTCGTCCACGACGACCTGATCGACGGAGCGGAGCTGCGGCGCGGCCAGGCTTCGGTCTGGTCGGCCTACGGGCCAGACGCGGCGAGTGCCGGCGGCGTCTACCTCTTCGCCCGGGCCTTCGCGGAGCTTGCGGCGACCGGCGACGCGGAGGGGGTCGGCATTCTCGCCGACTCCGCGCTCGCGCTCGTCCGCGGGGAGGCGCTCGAGCGCGGACAGAGGCGACGGCCGGAAACCACCGTCGAGGAGTACCTGGAGCGCTGTGCTCTCAAGACCGCGAAGCTCTTCGAGGCCGCCTGCCTCCTCGGGAGCCGCCGCGCCGAGCTGGGAGCGTTCGGGCTCGCGCTGGGCATCGCCTTCCAGATCGTCGACGACTGCCTCGACTGCGCCGGCCAAACGGTCGAGACGGGCAAGCTCGCGGGCACCGACCTGCGTGAGGGAATCCCGACGCTGCCGCTCCTGCTCGCAGCACAGGAGGACGAGGTCGTACGCGATGCGCTGGCCGGCGGCGCTCTGGACGGAGCGCTCCTCCGCGTCGCCGCGAGCGGCGCGATCGAGGAGGCGCGAGAGGTCGCCCGCGAGTACGCGGAGCAGGCCCGGGCCTGCCTCGAAGGGGTCGAGTCGCGCGACGAGCTCGACGCGATCGCCGACGCCGTGGTAGAGAGGACCGCGTGATGGCAGTCCTCGACCGCACATCGACGTTAGAGCCGATCCGCGAGAAGGTGGAGGCGGGCGAGCGGCTCGATCTCGAAGACGGCCTCGCGCTGATGGAGTCCGACGACCTGCTCGGGCTCGGCGAGCTCGCGGACCTCGCCCGGCGGCAGCGCGGCGGCAACGACGAGGTCTACTTCGTCCAGAACCTGTACCTGAACCAGACGAACGTCTGCCGCGTGAAGTGCAAGTTCTGCGCGTTCGCCGTCACACAGAAGCAGGAAGACGCCTACACCTACACCGCGGAGCAGCTCGTCGAGGACGCGCTTCGTCAGCGCGAGCTGACCGGTTTCACCGAGATCCACATGGTCGGCGGAGAGAGCCCTCACGTCGACTTCGACTACTACGTCCAGATCGTCCGGCAACTGCACGAGACGCTGCCGGACGTGCACCTGAAGCTCTTCACGGCGAGCGAGATCCACCACATGACGAAGCTCTCGGGTCTCACGCACGAAGAAGTGCTGCGTGAGCTGCGCGATGCGGGGCTCGGCTCGCTGCCCGGCGGCGGCGCCGAAGTCTTCGCCGAGCGCGTCCGGCGACTAGTTGCGCCCGGCAAGGAGCATCCCGACAACTGGTTCCACGTCCACCGAACCGCGCACGAGCTCGGGATCCCGACGCACTGCACGATCCTCTACGGGCACGTCGAAACCTACGAGGAACGCGTCGACCACATCCTGCGCCTCCGCGAGCTGCAGGACGAGACGGGAGGTTTCCTCGCCTTCATCCCGCTTGCGTTCCATCCCGAGAACACCGTCTTCGAGCGGCGGGGCTGGAAGCACACCGCGGGCTCGGACGACCTGAAGATGATCGCCGTCTCGCGGCTGCTCCTCGACAACATCCCGAATGTGAAGGCCTACTGGATCATGATGGGCCTCCCGCTGACCCAGATCGCGCTCCACTTCGGCGCGAACGACGTGCAGGGGACGGTCGTCCGCGAGGAGATCTTCCACTCGGCTGGCGCGACGACCGAGACCGAGCAGAAGATCGACGAGCTCGTCCGCGTCGTGCAGGAGGCCGGTCGCATTCCGGTCCAGCGGGACACGCTGTACAACGAGATCCGCCGGTGGTAGGAAACGTGGACGACGCTGCCTATTCGCCCGGTGCCAGGCTTCAGCCTGGCTCCGGCTCGGCCTCCATTCTCAAACTCGGCCGCATCAGTTACGTCAACATGGCGCCGGTCTTCCACCGGCTCGACGCCGAAGTCGAGGAGGTCCCCGGCGTACCGACCGAGCTCGCGCGGGCACTGCTCGCCGGCGAGGTCGACGTGGCGCCGATTCCGTCGATCGAGTGGGCGCGCAACGCCGATCGCCTGAAGCTCCTGCCGCGGCTCTGCGTCTCCTCCGAAGGTGCGGTCGACTCGATCCAGCTCGTCTCCTCGGTGCCGCTCGAGCGCATCCGGAGCGTCGCCGTTACACCGGAGAGCGCGACGTCGGTCGTCCTCGCGCGCGTCCTCCTGCCGGAGGCGGAGCAGGTTCCGTTCGACGACGAAGCGGACGCAAAGCTCCTGATCGGCGACGCGGCCCTGCGCAGCGCGTTCGAAGACCCGACCCCGCATCACGACCTCGGCCGGATGTGGACCGAGCGCACAGGGCTGCCGATGGTCTTCGCCGTCTGGGCAACTCTCGATCCGCCGCCGGACGGGATCAACGAGTTGGAGGACGCACTCGTCGCGTCGGTGCGCCAGGCACGCGCGGAGCCCGGGGTGCTCGCGCGCGAAGCGAGCGAACGCTACGGCTATCCGCCCGGCTTTCTCGCGCGCTACTTCGAGAAGCTGCGCTACCGGTTCGGCCCGCGCGAGCGAGCCGGGCTCTTCACGTTCATGGAGCTGGCGAGGGACGCGGGCGAGCTCGACCGCATCCCCGACCTCCGCTTCATCGAGGGAGAGGTCGTGCCCGCATGACCGACGTACTAGGGACAGTCCCCTCGGAGGGACAGTCCCTGCTTGGGGACAGTCCCCGGCGAGGGACAGTCCCTCTGATCTTGGAGAAGGCGCTCGAAGGTGAGCGCATCACCGACACCGATGCCCTGGCGCTCCTCGAGTCGAAGGACCTTGTCGCGATCGGAAAGGCCGCCGAGGCCCTCCGCGCGCAGCGCACCGACCCCGGCCGGATCACGTTCATCATCGACCGGAACGTCAACTACACGAACGTCTGCGTCACCGACTGCGACTTCTGCGCCTTCTACCGCCGACCCGGCGACCGGGCCGAGGGCTACCTGCTCCCGAAGACGGTCATCTTCAAGAAGATCGAGGAGACGCTCGCAATCGGCGGCACCGGCGTCCTCATGCAGGGCGGCCACCACCCCGACCTCGCCGTCGACTACTACGAGGACCTCTTCCGCTCGATCAAGGAGCGCTACCCGATCCACCTGCACGCGCTCTCTCCGCCGGAGATCCAGCACATCGCGCGCCGCTCGAAGCTCGGCGTCCCCGAGACGCTGACCCGCCTGCGCGACGCGGGCCTCGACTCGATTCCCGGCGGCGGGGCGGAGATCCTCGTCGACCGCGTCCGCGAGGTGATCGCGCCCAAGAAGACAAAGACCGCCGAATGGCTGAACGTGATGCGCCATGCGCACCGGCTGGGCATGTCGACAACCGCGACGATGATGTACGGCCACGTCGAGACGCTCGCCGAGCGCGTCGAGCACATGCGTCGGATCCGCGAGCTCCAGGACGAGACCCGGGGCTTCCGCGCCTTCATCTCCTGGACCTTCCAGCCCCAGGGGACGCGCCTGGCGCCGCTCGTCACGCACCATCCGACCTCGGTCGAGTACCTGCTCACGCAGGCGGTGAGCCGCATCTACCTCGACAACGTCGACCACATCCAGTCGTCGTGGGTGACGCAGGGGATGAAGGTCGGCCAGGTCGCGCTCGGCTTCGGCGCCGACGACCTCGGCTCGGTGATGATCGAGGAGAACGTCGTCTCGGCCGCGGGAACGACGCATCGCGCCTCAACCGACGACTTCATCCGCGCGATCAAGGCGCTCGGCAAGACCCCGGTGCAGCGCGACACGCTGTATCGCGATGTCTGCGTCTGGAACTAAGCCGCTTCCGGTTCGAAAGATGTAAAGACTGGCGTGCCCCGCGGGGGCTTCCGCTAGCCTCGGGCGGGTTCGTGCTGCGCAGAATCCTCATTGCCGCCCTGCTCGCCGGCATCCTCGCGCCGTCGGCTGCAGCCGGGCGCATCTCGCTCGCGCCGGGCATCACGTACGAGCGTCAGCTCGTGTTCACGCCCCATGGGCCGGAAGTGATCCACGTGATGACCGCGCCGAAGCCGGGCGGCCTCTACGCACTGCGGCCTGTCCTCTCGAACGATTCCGTGCAGGGACGCGAGACCGTGACCTCGATGCAGCGGCGGGTTTCGGCGACGGCGACCGTCGGCGGCGTCAACGCCGACCTCTTCACCTGGAACGAGGGGCTCCCGAGCGGCATGTTCATGGAATCCGGCGTCATGAAGACGCCGCCGCATCCGAAGCGCTCGACCGTGGGCATCACGGACGATGGGCGCCTGCTCGTGCAGCGGGTCTCGATGCTCGGGACCTGGCAGGGCTCGAGCCAGCGGCGCCCGCTCAACGGGCTCAACCAGCGCCCGGGGCCCGAGGGCGTCTCCCTCTTCACGCCTGCATGGGGGCCGACCACACCCGCTGCCGAGGGAACCGTCGAGATCACGCTCGAGCCGTTTCCGCCGGCCGTTCCGTTCACGGACCTGAGCGCAGCGGTGGTCTCGGTCAAGCCCGCGGGAGGCACGCCGATCCCGCTAGACGGCGCGGTTCTCGTCGGTCGTGGGGCTTCGGCGGGGTGGCTCGCGTCCGAGGCGTCGGTCGGCCAGACGGTCACGGCGCGCCTGATCCTGCGGCCCCAGTGGGGTGGCGTCGTCGACGCCGTAGGAGGCGGCCCGGTGATCGTCCGGGACGGCCAGCCCGTCTTCAGGGCGCTCGAGAGCTTCACCAGCAATCAGCTTTCACTCCGTAATCCGCGATCCGCGGTCGGCCAGCGCCAGGACGGCCGCATCGTCCTCGTCGCAGTCGACGGCCGCCAGCCGGGTTACAGCACCGGCCTCACGAACTTCGAGCTGGCGCAGACGATGGTTCGACTGGGGGCCGTGACCGCAAGCGGCCTCGACGCGGGCGGCTCGACGACGATGGCCTTCGACGGGAAGCTCCTCAACAGGCCCTCCGATCCGGGCGGCGAGCGGGCCGTCGCGGACGGGCTCTTCGTCTTCTACTACGGCGTGCAGGCACCGCCGGCCGCGCAGCCGGTCCTGTCGCCGAACGGCGACGGCGTCGCGGAGGTGCAGTCGCTGAGCTTCAAGATCGTGCGGCCCTCGACGGTCACCGCGAGCCTCATCGGCCCAGATCGCATCCCGCGGCAGACGGAGACCGGCCCGCGCGATCCCGGAACCTACAGGCTCACGTGGTCGGGTCGAACTCCGGAAGGGGGCCCCGACACCGAGGGCCTCTGGCACTGGGTGATCAACGCGGTCGACGACCAGCAGCAGCCGTCGAGGGTCGAGCGCGTGTTCTACCTCAACAACACGCTCGGCTATTTGCGTGTTCATCCGTCGCGAGTGGTCGTCCACAAGCGCGGCGGCAATTTGCGCGTCGGGTTCCGCCTCGCGCACCCGGCGCTCGTGACGGTCACGATCGAGACGGCGAGCGGGGCGCGTGTGCGGACGATTCGCCGTCGGCTTCGTGCCGGCAGGAGAGGGATCCGCTGGAACGGCCGCTACGGAAACGGCGTCCGCGCTTTCTCGGGGGAGTATGTCGTCCGCGTGCAGACGTCGAACGCCTTTGGCCCGTCCGAGCTCGAGCACCGCTTCCTCGTTCGCCGCGCCCGCCGCTAGGAGGGTTTGGCCGAATACGGCCCGGGGCGTGGGCAGTCCCGCTGGCCGCTTAGTATGTTCTGGGAATGCGGAGGCTTGTCTGGGGTCTCGCCGCTGCCGTACCACTGACCATCGTCGCTTTGGTCGCTGTGGCCTATGTCGGTCTCAGCTGGAACCGGAGCGCAGAGACGATTTGCCGAGAGCAAGCTCCCGCTTCGGCTACTGGGTGGAGACAGGCCTGGAGCTGGCGCGAATTCGCCTACGACTGCACGTACCGGGCGCCTGGTCGACCCAACAGACGGGTGGGATTCAGCGAGGCGTTCTAGGCCCTGCGCTGCTGCGCCCGTTTTTGCGTCAAACCCTCCTAGTACGCTCCCGCGGTGCCGTTGGCCTCGATATCCGCGTCCCTGACCTCGCTCGTTGGAGACCACGGCCTCTACGCGGTCTTCTTCCTGATGCTCGTCGACGCGGTGCTGCCGGCCGCGAGTGAGCTCGTCATGCTCTACGCGGGGGCGCTCGCGGCGGGGGCGTTCGCGGGCCAGCACGTCGCCCTCTTCGGCTCGCGGATCGACTCCCACGTCTGGGCCTTCGTCGCGATGTCGCTCGCGGGAGTCGCCGGAAACACCGTTGGGTCGGTGGTCGGCTGGTGGATTGGACACCACGGAGGCCGGCCGCTCGTCGAGCGGCACGGGCGCTGGCTCCACCTGGGCCCGCACAACCTCGACCGCGCCGAGCGCTGGTTCGAGCGCTGGGGGGACTGGGCCGTCTGTCTCGGTCGTGTGACACCGGTCGTGCGCTCGTTCGTCTCGATTCCCGCCGGTCTCGCCCGCATGCCGCTCGGCCGCTTCACGGTGCTGACTGCGCTTGGCTGCGTCCCCTGGTGCTTCGGGATCGCGGGAGCCGGCTGGGCGCTCGGGTCCCGCTACGAACGCTTCCATCACGCCTTCCGGTATGCGGACGTCGCCGTGGTTGCGCTGCTCGTGCTGGCGGCGGTCGCCTGGTACGTCCGCCGTCGACGGACGGGGCACTAAACTGGCTCGCCGTGGCTCAGATCCCGCTCGTTGACGTAAAAGCGCAGTACGCGCCGCTGCTGGAGGAGCTGACGGAGCGAATTGCCGAGGTCCTCGACTCGGGGCGGTTCATCCTCGGCCCGAACGTACGCGCCTTCGAGGAGGAGGCCGCGGCGTACCTGGGGGTCAAGCACGCGGTCGGGGTCGCAAACGGGACCGACGCGATCGTGCTCGCCCTCGACGCGCTCGGGATCGGCGAGGGGGACGAAGTCATCTGCCCGACATTCACGTTCTACGCGACCGCCGAGGCGATCGTCCGGCGTGGTGCCACTCCGGTCTTCGCCGACATCGACCCGCAGACGATGAACCTCGATCCGAGCGAGGTGCGCCGGCGGATGACGCCGAAGACGAAGGCGATCATGCCCGTACACCTCTTCGGTCGCCCGGCACCGCTCGAGGAGCTCGCCGGGCTTGGCGTCCCGCTCGTCGAGGACGCCGCCCAGGCCTTCGGTGCGCAGGGCACCGGTCGGACCGGGATCGCCTCCACCTACAGCTTCTTCCCGACGAAGAACCTCTTCGCGTTCGGCGACGGAGGTCTCGTCTCGACCGACGACGACGAGCTCGCCGAGCGCGTGCGCCTCCTGCGTTTCCACGGCTCGAAGGCGAAGAAGGAGTTCGAGCTGATCGGTTACAACTCGCGCCTCGACGAGCTCCAGGCCGCCGTCCTGCGCGTCTTCCTCCCGCATCTCGAGGAGTGGAACCGCTCGCGCCGAGAGGCCGCCGCGCGCTACGCGGAGCTGGGGCTCGGCGACGTCTGCGACCTTCCCCGCGACGAACCCGGGCACGTCTACCACGTCTTCGTCGTCCGCTCGACCGAGCGCGACCGGATCGCCGAGCACCTCGAGACGAACGGGATCGCCTCGGCGTCCTACTACGCGACGCCGCTCCACCGGCAGCCTGCGCTCGGCTTCCTGGGGCAGGCCGACGCAGACTTCCCCCACACCGAGCGCGCTTCGCGGGAGAACCTCGCGCTCCCTATGTGGTCGGGGATCGGCGCCGACGTGCAGGAACAGGTCGTCGCAGCAGTAAGAGAAGCGGTATCACTGGAGGCCGTCCGATGAGTAGCCTGGTGAACCGGCACCGGGTCTGGCAGCTCGCCGCAGACGGCGCGCTGATCGCCGCTGCGTGGTTGCTCGCGTTCCTGATCCGCTTCAACTCGTACGGGAAGATCCCGCCGTTCTACGAGAAGCTCGTCAGCTGGCGGACGGTCCTCCTCGTCGTAGCGATCAAGCTCGTCGTCTTCACTGCGTTCGGCTTCTACAACCGGTGGTGGCGCTACGTGTCGACGCGCGACATGTGGGGCGCGCTCCGCGGGGTCACCGTCGCCTCGCTAGCGGCGAGCCTCATCGTCTACTTCTTCCCGCTCCAGGACACCGCCCGCCTCCCGCGCGGGATCGCCGTCATCGACTGGCTGCTCCTGCTCGCGCTCGTCGCGGGCACCCGCCTGCTTGCAAGGTCGATCTTCGAGCGCCCTGCCTCGTCCGGCCTCGTCGCGCACGGCAAGGAAGTGATCGTCGTCGGCGCAGGCGACGCGGGCCAGCTGATCGTCAAGGAGATGCAGCGCGGCCGGATCGGCTACACACCGATCGGGTTCGTCGACGACGACCCGCGCAAGCGCAACGACAGGATCCAGGGCGTGCGCGTGCTCGGGACGACCGCCGAGCTGGCGCACATCCTCAACGACAACCGGCCGGACGAGCTTCTGATCGCGATTCCCTCCGCATCGGGCGACGTGCGCCAGAAGGTCGTCGAGCAGGCGCGCGACGCTCAGGTGCCGGTGAAGACGCTACCGGGCCTCTACGAGCTCATCGCCGGCGACACGAACCTCGCGGCGCAGATCCGGCCCGTCCAGGTCGAGGACATCCTCGGCCGCGAGCCGGTCGAGGTCGACTTCGAGGAGGTCTCCGCGTACCTCCGCGGCGAGACGGTGCTCATCACCGGCGCCGGCGGCTCGATCGGCTCCGAGCTCTGCCGCCAGGCGGCGCGGGCGGGCCCGGCGCGGTTGATCCTCGTCGACCAGGCCGAGTCGCCGCTCTACGAGATCGAGCGCGAGCTGACCGACGACCGCAACTTCCCGGCCAGCGTCCCCGTGATCGCCGACATCGGCAACCGCGAGAAGCTTCGGTCTGTCTTCGAGCGCTACCGGCCGAGCGTCGTCTTCCACGCGGCCGCGTACAAGCACGTGCCGATGATGGAGGCAAACCCGCTCGAGTCGGTCCGGAACAACGTGCTCGGCACGAAGGTCGTCGCGGAAGTGGCCGTGGAGTTCGAGGCTGCGCGCTTCGTGCTCGTCTCGACCGACAAGGCG
>JBGOSR010000022.1:0-17764 GCA_041476065.1 Gaiellaceae bacterium | reverse complement strand
GGCGAGCTGGCGGACGCCTACGGCGCGGACGCGGTGCGCCTGTACATCCTCTTCATGGGGCCTGCCGATCAGGGCATGGAGTGGACGGAGGAGGGCGTCGAGGGGATCTCGCGCTTCCTCAAGCGGCTGTGGCGCATCGTGAACGAGGTCGTCGAGCAGGCGCCGAACGGCGAGGCCGGTTCGACCGACCTCGCGCGCACCGCGCACCGCACGATCGCGCGCGTGACCGACGACATCGACCGGCGCTTCCAGTTCAACACACCGATCGCGGCCGTGATGGAGCTCGTCAACGAACTGGGCCGCGCGACGGAGGACGCCGCCGCGCGCTTTGCCGCCGAGACCGCCGTCACGTTGATCCAGCCCTACGCGCCGCACATCTCCGAGGAGCTCTGGACGCGGTTGGGCCACGAGCGCCTCTGGGAGCAGCCGTGGCCGGAGGCGGATCCGGCGCTGCTCGGGCGGGAGACGTTCGAGCTCGTGATCCAGGTCAACGGGCGCGTGCGCGACCGGGTCGAGGTTCCGGCCGATGCGTCAGAGGAGGAGCTCGTAGCCCAGGCGAAGGCCTCGGCGCGGGTTCAGGAGCTCTTGGAAGGCAAGGAGATCCGCAAGGAGATCGTCGTCCCCGGCAAGCTCGTGAACCTTGTAGTGAGTTAACGAATTCCGGTGTCGATGTGGAAGTCGACCCGCTTGAAGCGGTCGTTCGGAACGGTCGCGCGCGATGGTCGAGGGACGTTCTCGAAGCCGGAGCGGTTCGTGCGGACAGCGTACGGGCCGGGCTTGAGGGCGATGCGGTAGAAGCCCTTCTGGTCGGTCGTCGTCCGCCCGACGACCTTGCCGGAGCGCAGGAAGAGAAGCTTCGCTCCCCGGGCGGGCGCCTCGCAGGGAACGCCGACGCGGCAGACGGGCATCGTCGGGCCGCGCATGACGCGACCCCGGAGGCCGCTGGTCGCGGTCCCGCCGCCCGCCGAGCCGCAGCCCAGCACGAGCGTGGCGAGAACGGCGAGGCCGAGAATCTTCCTCATCCGGTCTCCTCGAGCAACCGGTGGTCCGCGTGGCGCCGCCGTGCGCGCTCTGCGAGGAGGGCGAGCGCTGCGAGGATCGCAAAGGGACCGGCCACGACTAGAGCGTAGAGCACGATGATCGCTTCCTTCCCCAAAATGTCGCCCGCGTCACTCCAGAAGCGGCTGAAGCGGCCTGGCGTCACGTGCTTTGACGCCGCCTTCCGGGTCGTCAGCTCGAGCGAGATTTTCGCGTAGGTGCCCTCGCGGACGAGGTTCATCCGGCTTTGCATGAGGCGCTGCAGGGTGCCTTTGGCGCCGTCGAGCTGCATCTGCTCGGCGGGCGTTCGAACGTTCTTCACCTGAAGTTCGGCAATAACTCTTCGCAGCGCGGCGATGCGTGAATCCGTCCGGTCAAGGGGGGCCTGGAGATCGCCGACGGAGATGTGCTGGTCGAGAATCGTGCCCAGGTCGGTGAAGCCCGCGATCGCCTGCTGCACGTGCTGGACCGGGACGCGCAGGTCGAGGCTCGAGTCGCCTGTGTTGTTGCCGGTCGAATAGTTGGCTGTCGCGACGTAGCCGCCAAGCCGGCGAGTGCGACGAACCGCCGCCTGGGTCGAGCGAGAGAGGTCGCGCACGCGCAGGCTCATCGAGACGTCGTAACGCTGGAGTCGTAAGCCTGGCGCAAGAACAGGGGCCAGTGCACGTGCTCTGTCATCAAAAGCCTGCTTGCTCGACGAACTTCCAAGCAGCAGGCCCGGAGTTCTTACCTCTTTCGTGGCCGCTCCTCCTGCCGTTCCGGCGGAAGGCGAGAAATTGGCAACGTTCTGGTGCGGTGCGCCGCTGAACCCGCCGATCAGGGCAGCTCCGAGCCCGACGGCGATTGCGATTCCGATGGCGACCGAGACCGCGGGGCGGAGTCGAAGAGCAAGCCGCGGCTGAGGGCTCGGCAGCGTGCGGACGAGAACCCGCAACATCTCCGGCGCCGACGGGGCGGTTGCGCGTAGCTCCCGGGTGACACTCTCGAACCTAGTCTCGGACATCGCTGACCATCCTCTCCTCGAGCTTCTGAAGCGCTCTGCTCAGTCGGGTCGAGACCGCTGTCGGCCTGATCCCGAGTACGCGCGCGACCGTCTCTCCGTCCAGTTCCAGCACGACGCGTAGGACGACGACCTCTCGCTCCCCTCTCGACAGACTCCGGACGGCGGCGTCGAGCGCGGGGGAGAGGCCTTCGCCGAAGACCGGCTCGTCGGTTTCGGGAACGTCGCTCGCGTAGGTGTCCTCGCGCCGTCGCCGTCGCTGCTCCGCCCGGAAGTGGTCGAGCGCCGTGCTGCGAGCGAGCTGGCAGAGCCAGGTGCGGGCCGAGGCTCGCCGCGGGTCGAATCGGCGCCAGCGGCGCAGCGCCCGCTCGAACGTCGCGGCGGCGAGATCTTCTGCGAGGTGTGGGTTTCCGGTCACGTAGAGCAGATAGCGGTAGACGTCGTCGAGGTGCTCCTCGGCCACGCTGACGAAGGTCCGTCCCTCTCGGACGCCTCGTCTGGTTGGCCATGTGGTTGGCACCGCGCTCACGCTCCTTCTATACGCCGCCGGCCCTTGAAGCGTCACATCTCGCTTCCCTGACCGGCGTCGGGCTCCGCCGGGCCAAGGAGCGCGAGCTCATCTCGCGCGACCGCTCCTGCTTCTGCGGCTCCGCCCGCCGCCTCGCGCCGCTGAGCACCCTCCTGCCGGCGGGCCGTGTGGCTAACACTGTCCCGCCGGCATACGGGCACTCAGCGACGCGTCAGGAAACCGAGTCAAGACGTCATAGCGTCACATCTTTCGTTGGCACGGTTTCGACACGCTTTTGGCACCCACGGGTCACAGAGTTGTTGCCAGGGTAGACGACGTGCTGGACTCCCTCCCCCCTGCGCGCCGGCGGTTTCTCGCCGGCGCGCTCATTCTCGGCCTCGTGCTCCTCGTGGGCGGCCGGCACCTGCTCCATGCGGGAGCGCCCGCGCAAGCGGCGCCTGTGGCGGCTGCGATGCCGTTTCGGGCAGGCCAGGGACCGGAGCTCGTCGTCCACGTGGTGGGCGCGGTCCACCGGCCGGGCCTGTACCGCCTGCCGCACGGGTCGAGGGTCAACGACGCGGTCACGCGCGCGGGAGGGCCGACGCGGCACGCTGACGTCTCGCTCGTCAACCTCGCCGCGCCACTCGCGGACGGGATCCAGGTCGTCGTTCCCGTGAAGGCGGTGACCGCCGCCCTGGCGGGCACAGCCACGACGCCGCAGGGACCGGTCCATCTGAACATCGCGACCCTCGAGCAACTCGACTCGCTGCCCGGTGTCGGTCCGGTCACGGCCCAGAAGATCCTCGACTACCGGCAGAAGAACGGGGCTTTCACCTCGGTGGACGACCTCGATGCGATTCCGGGCATCGGCCCGGCGCGGATCGAGCAGCTCCGGGACGTGGCCGCACCCTGATCTTTCTTCGCGCCAGACCGCACCTGCTCGCCGGTTCCCTCTGCTTCGGGCTCGCCGTGGCCAACGGTGTGCGCGAGGCTTCGATGCTCGTCGCGTGCGCTGCCGTCGTCCTGGCGCTCGCGGCTACGGTTTCCGCTCCGGGCCGACGGGTCCCGCTGATCGCCGTCGCCCTTCTGCTGGGCGGGTGGTGGTGGGGCAGCGCGCGGCTCGACGCTCTCGACCAGAGCGTTCTTCTCCCCAAAGTCGGCGCCGTCGGCCGGATGCTCGTCGCAGTCACGGGCCCTGCGCGCCAATCGCGGTACGGCCTTCGAGTGCCTGCTCAAGCCCGTCGATTCCGTGATGTCGCGATTCGCGAGCCCGTGCTTCTGCGGCTTCCGCCCGGGCGCTCGCCGCCGCAGGGTGCGCTTCTCGACCTGGTTGGTGAGATTCGCCTTCCGCGTGGGCCCACGAACGGGTTCGACGAGCGCACCTGGCTCCGTCGTCACGGAGTCCATGTCGTCGTCGTGGCCTCTCGCTGGCGCGTCGTCGGCCACCGGGGAGGGGTTGCCGGAGTCGCGGATCGGCTCCGGGCCCAACTCGCGCGCACGATGGCGCCGGGCGTCCGCGGGGAGCGCCGGGCGGTGATCGCCGGAATCGTTCTCGGCGAGGACGAGGGGCTCTCGGACGACTTGCGTACCAAGTTCCGCGCCTCGGGCCTCTACCACCTGCTGGCAGTCTCGGGCCAGAACGTCGCGCTGATCGCCGGCGGCGCGATCGGCCTGGCATGGCTCATCGGCCTGTCCCGGCTCGTCGGCGAGGTCGGCGCACTGGCGGCGATCGGGGGGTACGTGCTCGCCGTCGGCTGGCAGCCCTCGGTCGTGCGCGCGGGGATCGCAGGCTCGCTTGCCTCCTTGGCCTGGCTCGCCGCGAGGCCGAAGGATCGCTGGTACTTCCTCCTCGTCGGAGCCGCGATCCTGCTCGGCTGGAACCCGTACTCCTTGCTGGACGCCGGCTTCCAGCTCTCGTTCGCCGCCGTGGCCGCGATCTTCGTCGCGGTTCCACGCCTGCAGCGCAGCCTCGCCGGCTATCCGGTGCCCCGCTCGCTCGCCGACGTCGTCGCTGTGTCGGGCGCGTGCGGGATCGCGACTGCGCCAATCCTCCTCACCCAGTTCGGCGCCGTTCCGATCTACTCGATCCCCGCGAACGCGCTCGCCGCGCCGGTCGTCGCGCCACTGCTCGGCCTGGCGCTCGTGACCTCTTTGATCGCGCCGGTCTTGCCCTCGGTAGCGGCCGCGCTCGCGTGGGTGAACGGTTGGTTCGCCGCGTACCTCGCAGGCTGCGCACGACTCGTCGGCAGCCTGCCCTACGCCGCGGCTCCCGCTCGAACTGCGCTTGTGGTGGTGGGGCTGGGGCTCGTCCTCGCGCTTCTGGCCTCTCGGCTTCGCCGGGCCCGGGCGCCGCGGCTCGCCGTCGTCCTCCTGCTCGTCTTGCTCATCGCCGGCGGCTGGCGGCTGCGAGACGGCTCGCCCGGCCTGCCTCCTCCGCAAGGCGTTCGCATGACGTTCCTCGACGTTGGGCAGGGAGACAGCGCCTTGCTTCAGGTGCGCGAAGGCGCAGTGCTCGTCGACGAGGGCGTGCCCGAGGCGGATGTCGCGGGTCAGCTCCGCGGCCTCGGCGTGCGAAGCCTGTCGATGATCGTGCTGACGCACCCGCAGCACGATCACGTCGGCGGTGCGGCGAAGGTGCTCGACCGCTTGCACGTGGGGCTAGTCCTCGATCCGGCAATTCCAAGCCAGAGCTCCGACGAGCGCGCGGCCCTGGCTGCCGCTCGTGGACATCACGTTCGCGTGATCGTCGCCCGCGAGGGAGAGGCTTTTCGCGTCGGTGCCCTTCGTCTGCGCGTCCTCTGGCCGGATGGGCCCGGCTCACCCGGTGACGACCCGAACAACCACGCGATCGTGCTGCTTGCGTCGTACGGACAGGTCGACGCGCTCTTCACGGCCGATGCCGAGTCAGACGTCACCGGTCACCTGCACATCCCTCCGGTTGAGATTCTCAAGGTCGCACACCACGGCTCCGACGATCCCGGGCTCCCCCGGCTGCTCCAGCAGATCCAGCCCCGCCTAGCTGTGATCTCAGTCGGGGCGCACAACGACTACGGGCACCCGAACGCATCGACCATTGCGTCGCTCGCCGAGGTGCCCAGGCTCGCCGTCTACCGCACCGATCGGGACGGCCGCGTCGTCGCCGAGTCTGACGGCAAGGCGATCACGGTACGCACGGAGCGCTGACTATGCTTGGCCGCGATGTCGTCCGAGCCGCTGCTGCCGGTCTACCTTTTCATCGGCAGCGATCGACCGAAGCACGTGCGCGCGCTTCGCCGGCTCCGCTCGCGCTTCGATTCCGAGGCAGTCGAGCAACTGTCGGCTCAGTCGTCGAGCGGAGCCGACGCGGTGGCGGCATGCAACGCGCTCGGCCTCTTCGGGGGTGCGGGGGGCGGCAGGCTCGTGGTCGTGCACGGCGTCGAGGCCTGGCGAAAGGACGATCTCGAGGCGGTCGCCGGCTATCTTGGCGATCCGGTCGACGGCGCCGTGCTCGCCCTGGTCGCAGAAGAAGCCCTGCGCGGAACCGCACTGACCGATCTGTGCGGGAAGCAGGGACAGGTGCTCCGCTACGACGTGCCCAAGCCGAACAACCTGCACAACTGGGCGCGCGCAGAGCTCAAGCGGCTCGGCGTCTCGGCGGACGCGGACGCTGCACGAGCGCTCGTCGAACTGGTCGGCGACGACACGGTCGCCCTCTCGAGCGAGCTCGAGAAGCTCGCGGCATGGGCCGGCGGGGATCCGGTCGGCCGCAATGAGGTCGAGCAACTCGCGACACCGGGGCGCGAGGCGGCTGCCTGGGCGCTGACGGATGCCTGGGGCGCCCGCGACCTGCCCACGCTCCTCGAGGCCTGTGAGCTCGCGCTCGAGAAGAAGGACGCTTTCCTGCTCGCCGTCGGGCTCGCTTCGCACGTCGGCCGGGTCCGCGCGGCTCAGGCGCTCGCCGAGGAAGGGCTCGGCGCCCGCGAAGTCGCGAGCCGGCTGAAGATGAAGGAGTTCCCCGCACGCAAGGCTCTTCAGCACGCCGAGCGCTATTCGCGGGTCGAGCTCGACGCCGCGCTCGTTCGCCTCGCCGAGCTCGATGCTGCGATCAAGGGCAACTCTCGGCTTTCGCCCGAGCTCGAGCTCCTACGGGCTCTGATCGACGTGACGCGGCCCGCCGAGCAGGTCGTCCCCGCGCGCGTGGGCTAGTGGCCCGATACGAGTCGCGCGGCCTGCGCCTTCTTCCGGGCGGCCGTGTTCTTGTGGAGAGCGCCGCGAGCGGCAGCCCGGTCGATCCACCGCTGGAGAGCAGTGTGCTCGGAGGCGATCTGCTTCTTGTCGCCGGCTGCAACCGCGGCCTCGAGCCGACGGGTCATCGTCTTCACGGTCGAGCGGAAGCGGAGGTTGTCGACGCGGTCGACCTCGGACGTCCGGACGCGCTTTTTTTGTTGCTTGATGTTGGGCATCGAATGAAATGCCCGCACACAGCGGGCGCGGCGATGGTACCAGAGCCAACCGGCACACATTTGTCGCGATCTAGACACCCACGAGTGCGAATTTCCCGAATAGGCTCGAGGCGGGGAGGAGGTCGGCTGTACCTAAATTGAGGCGCCATTCGAGCGATCGGGCCCCGACCTCGGCGGCCGGCGTTCCTATACTCGCCGACGTGGAAAAGCGGGCCTCGGGCCGGCGACTCGCCCGGTCGACGGCGATCTTCTCGCTCGCAACCGGGCTCTCCCGCATTCTCGGCCTCGTTCGCGAGATCGTCGCCGCGTACTACTTCGGCGCCGCGGGCAAGATCAACGCCTTCACGGTCGCCTTCCAGGTGCCGAACCTCATCCGCTCGCTCGTCGCTGACGCGGCGCTCTCCTCGGCGTTCGTCCCGGTCTTCAGCGAGCTGCTCGAGAAGGGCGAACGCAAGCGTGCCTGGCGTGTTGCCTCGAGCCTCTTCTGGCTCATGCTGCTCGGGCTCGGCGCGCTGACGGCTCTCTTCATCGTGCTGGCTCCCCTGGTGATCGCGCCGTTCGGCAACCCCGGGGGCGACCGCGCGCTCGCGATCGGCCTCTCCCGAGTCCTGTTCCCGATCGTCGTCCTGCTCGGGCTCTCGGGCATCGTCGTCGGGATTCTCAACAGCTACGAGCACTTCACAGTGCCGGCGCTGACGCCCGTCTTCTGGAACGTCGCGATCATCGTCGGGCTCGTCCTCGGTGTCCCGCACGCGGGATCGCTCGACGCGAAGCTCTACGTTTACGCGGTCTCGATCGTCGTCGGGACGGTGATCCAGGTGCTCCTGCCGCTGCCGTGGCTGCGCGGGCTCGACGATCGGCTTCGGCTCGTCGTGGACTGGCGCGACCCCGCAGTGAGGCAGGTCTTCGTGCTGATGGTGCCTGTGACGATCGGGCTCGGGCTCATCAACTTCAACCTGGTCGTCAACACGCTCTTCGCTTCGCGCTTCATCGATCCGGAGCTCGCTCCTCGCGCGATCGACGCCGCCTTCCGGATCTACATGCTCCCGCAAGGGATGTTCTCGGTCGCCGTCGCGACAGTCCTCTTCCCTCGCCTGTCGCGGCTTGCCGCGAGGGAGGACACGGACGGCTTTCGGCACACCGTCGCGCTCGGTCTTCGCCAGATCGCCTTCACGCTCATCCCCGCGAGCGTCTTCAGCGCGGTCTTCGCCACGGCGATCACGCGCGTCGTCTACCAGCGCGGCGCCTGGGGGCCGCACGAGACAGCCGTCACCGCCGGAGCGCTCGCCGCCTTCTCCCTCGGGCTCACGTTCAACGGCGCGATGCTGATGCTGAACCGCGCGTTCTTCAGCCTGCAGACCCCCTGGACGCCGACGGCGATCGCGCTCGGGAACCTCACGGTCAACTCCGCGCTCGCCGCCGCGCTCTACCGGGTGGGGCCGTGGGGCATACCGCTCGCGACATCGCTCGCCAACGTTGCGGGCACGGCGGCTCTTCTCGTCGTGTTCCGCCGGCGTCTGGGACGAATCGAGTTCGGCGAAACAGCCCGTTCCGTCGTCCGCATCACGATCGCCTCGGCGTTGCTCGCGGCCGTCGCCTACCCGGTCTGGCACGTTCTCGACCACTCCCTGGGTCGCTCGCTCGGCGGACAGGTCGTATCGCTCGGCAGCGCTCTCGTCCTGGGGTTCGCCACCTACCTGATTTCGTGCCGTTTGCTGGGAGTTCGTGAGCTCGAGGCGTTGCTATCGTTGCTAGGCCGCTTCCGCCGCGGCTAATCGCCTATGGACCAACAACGAATCCGGAACTTCTCGATCATCGCCCACATCGACCACGGGAAGTCGACGCTTGCCGACCGCATCCTCGAGCTGACGAACACCGTCACCGGTCGAGACATGCGGGCGCAGGTGCTCGACTCGATGGATCTCGAGCGCGAACGCGGGATCACCATCAAGGCGCAGGCTGTACGGGTGGAGTGGAAGGGGCACGTCCTCAACCTGATCGACACGCCCGGCCATGTGGACTTCACGTACGAGGTCTCGCGCTCCCTCCAGGCCTGCGAGGGCGCTGTGCTCGTCGTCGATGCAGCCCAGGGCGTCGAGGCGCAGACGGTGGCAAATGCGTACCTCGCGATCGAGAACAACCTCGCACTGCTCCCGTTGGTGAACAAGATCGACCTACCGCAGGCCGACCCGGAGGGCGCCTCCCACGAGCTGGCCGAGCTCGTGGGAGACGACCCGGAGCGGGTGTTGCGCGTCTCGGCGAAGACCGGCGAGGGGGTCGAATCCGTGCTCGACGCGATCATCGAGCGGATCCCGGCGCCCGCCGGCGATCCAAGCGCACCGCCTCGCGCCCTCGTCTTCGACTCCGCGTACGACCAGTACCGAGGCGTCGTCGCGTTCGTCCGCGTCGTGGACGGCGAGTTCCGCGCGCACGAGGAGGTGCGGGCGATGGCGCAGGGCACGCGCTTCGAGACCGAGGAGGTCGGCTTCTTCTCGCCGACGATGAAAGCGGCCGACTCGCTCGGCGTCGGCGAGGTGGGCTATGTGATCACCGGCCTCAAGGACGTTGCGAAGCTGCGCGTCGGGGACACGCTGACGTCGCAGACCCGTCCCGCCGAGGAGCCGCTTCCCGGATACAAGGACGTGAAGCCGATGGTCTTCGCGGCGCTCTTCCCGACCGACTCCGACGAATATCCGCAGCTGCGCGACGCGCTCGAGAGGCTCAAGCTCAACGACGCGTCGCTCTCGTACGAGCCGGAGACCTCGCAGGCGCTCGGCTTCGGCTTTCGCTGCGGCTTCCTCGGCCTGCTGCACATGGAGATCGTGCGCGAGCGGCTCGAGCGCGAGTTCGACCTCGACCTGCTCGTGACCGCTCCGACCGTCGCGTATGTGGTGGAGACGCTGACCGGCGAGCGGGTCGAGGTGCACAACCCGGCCGACATGCCGGCGGAGCGCGAGCGGGTCGAGGAGCCGTACATACGCGCATCGATCGTCGTGCCGAAGGACGGCGTCGGGCAGGTGATGGAGCTCTGCAACGAGCGCCGAGGCCGCTTCGACCACATGGAGTACCCGTCGACGGAACGGGTGCTGCTGATCTACGAGTTGCCGCTTGCCGAGATCGTCTTCGATTTCTACGACCAGTTGAAGTCGCGCACGCGCGGCTACGCGAGCTTCGACTACGACCTCGCCGGCTTCCGTGAAGGCGACCTCGTCCGGCTCGACGTCCTCGTCGGCGGGGAGCCGGTCGACGCGCTCTCGCTCGTTCTCCACCGCGACGAGGCTTACGGACGGGGACGCGCGCTCGTCGACCGGCTCCGGGAGGAGATTCCGCGCCAGATGTTCGACGTCCCCGTGCAGGCGGCGATCGGCTCCCGGATCATCGCGCGGGAGACGATCAAGGCGAAGCGCAAGGACGTGCTCGCGAAGTGCTACGGCGGCGACATCACGCGCAAGCGCAAGCTCCTCGAACGGCAGAAGGCCGGTAAGCGGCGGATGAAGCAGGTCGGCGCTGTCGAGGTGCCCCAGGAGGCGTTCCTCGCGGTGCTCAATCTCGACGACGGGAGCAAGAAATGAGGGGCTCCGTCCGCCACCTCTACGTGCACGTGCCCTTCTGCGCCCATCGCTGCGGCTATTGCGACTTCGTCACCGTCGTCGGCCGCGAAGAGTTGCACGGGCGCTATGTCGACGCGCTTCTAGCGGAGCTCGAGCTCGAGCGCGGCGTCCTCGCGCAGCCGCTGGAGACGGTCTTCCTCGGCGGAGGCACACCGACGTTCACGGAGGCCGGCGAGCTACGGCGCCTGCTGGAGGCGCTGCCGTCCGCCGACGAGGTGTCGGTCGAGGCGAACCCGGAGACAGTGACGCCCGAGCTCGCGCTGCTGCTGCGCGAGGCTGGAGTGACCCGTGTCTCCCTCGGAGCGCAGACGTTTCACCCTGAGCTCCTGCGCGTGCTCGAGCGGCAGGCTGGGCCGGACGACGTCCGCCGCGCCTTCTATCATCTTCGTGATGCCAGTTTTGACAACATCTCTCTGGACCTTCTGCACGGGATTCCCGGGCAGAGCACCTCCGATCTCGAGCGCGACATCGAGGAAGCGCTCACACTCGCGCCGGAGCATCTTTCGTACTACGAGCTCGAGGCGAAACCGGGCACGCGGTTCGCCCACGCCCATGGAGCGGAGCTCGCGCGCCAGGCGGAAGCAATGGAGGGCTACTTCGAGCTCGTCATCGATCGTCTGACCGACGCCGGCTATCGCTGGTACGAGACCGCGAACTTCTGCCGGTCGCCCGAGCGAGCGGGGGGTCGCGACCTGCGCGCCCAGCACAACCTCGCCTACTGGCTGGGGCGGGACTACCTCGGGCTCGGGATCGGCGCCGTCTCGACGCTCGGCGAGGAGCGGCTCCGGAACACGCCGCGCCTCAACGGCTATCTCGCCGCACTTGCGAGAGGCGAGCGGCCGCGGAGAGAAGTCGAGCTGCTCGACGCTCGGGTCCGATCGGATGAGCGGGTGATGCTCGGTCTGCGTCTCGATACCGGCCTTTCTCTCGTGGCTGCGGGGGAGTCGCTCGACCGTGCTGCGCTTGGGCGGCTCGAGGAGCTTGGCCTGGCCATTCGTCAAGTGGTGCGAGACGGCCCTGAGACCGTGGTCCTGACGCCGCGAGGCCGGCGTCTCGGCGGCGCAGTCACCGCCGAGCTGCTCGCCTGAGACCGCGGGCTCTTCACCTAAAATTCCTGCAAAGACCATGACCGAGGCATCGAACATCGAGCTGACGGAGCGGCAGCGCGAGATCCTGCGGCGCGTCGTCGAGGAGTACGTCGAGAAGGGACAGCCCGTCGGCTCGAAGAACCTCGTCGCGCGGGCAGGGATGACCGTTGCCCCCTCGACGGTTCGCGGCGACCTCGCCGAGCTCGAGCTGCTCGGGCTGCTCACGCATCCGCATACCTCTGCGGGCCGAGTCCCGACCGAGACGGGCTACCGCTTCTACGCGGACACGCTGCTCGAGCGCCTCGAGCCGCGACCGGGCCCGTTCCCGCTCGACCTTGCCGCTGCCCGAAGCGAGCTCGAGGCCGCGCTCCAGGAAACGACAGAGACCCTCTCCCAGGCGACCCGGCTGCTCGCTCTCGTCTCCGCGCCGGCGCTGCAGACGGCAACCGTCCGCCACGTCGAGGTGCTCGTCCTCCAGCCACAGGTCTTGATGGTTGTCGTGATCACGTCGACGGGCGGCGTCTCGAAGCGGGTCTTCGCCCTCGCCGAGCCCGTCGACACGGGCCGCGCGCTCTGGGCCGGGGAGTACCTGAACGAGCGGCTCACCGGGCTCGAGCTCGGGAGCGGGACCCTTCGCAGGCGGTTCGAGGATCTGAGCCTCGCGCGGTCGGAGCTCGAGATCCTGGAATTGCTTCGGCCGGCGTTCACCGAGCTGACCGGCGGCCTGGAGCAGCGGCTCTTCGTCGGCGGTGCGGCGAGCCTGCTCGGCGAGGTGCGGGCCGACGAGCTCGAAGCGTGCCAGCGGCTCCTCGAGACGCTCGAGAAGCGGGCGGCGATCCTCGAGATGCTCGGCGAGACGCTCGGCTCACGCCGGCCCTATGTCCGGGTAGGCGGGGAGCTCGATAATCCCGCGCTTCGCGAGGTGTCGCTCGTCGGCGCCTCGTACGGGCTCGCAAACCGGACGCTCGGCGCCGTGAGCCTGCTCGGCCCACTCCGGATGGACTACGAGAAGGCGATCCGCTCCGTCCGGGCCGCGGCGCACGAGCTTTCGCGGTTCGTCGAATCGGTCTACGAAGACAACTAACGAGGCTTTGGTGGAACAACGAACGCGCGAGGTGCGTCAGGCGCTGTCGTGCGAAGCCCAGACGAGCCAAGAGCCGATGGCCGCAGCAACCACGGCGCTAATCGTCATCATCACGCCGAAGGGCCGCCGACCGCCGTCATAGTCGGGCGTCGCAATGAGCCAGATTCCGTAGATTCCGAGGAGTACAGCTGCGGCGGTGACGGTCAGTCCCAGCGCTCGCATCTCGTAGCAACCTACTCGTTGTTTCGCCAAACCCTCCGAGTCCCCCGGCTACCCTTCGAGTAATGGCGACGACCGGGCGTGATTACTACGAGGTTCTCGGGGTTAGCCGGTCTGCGACCGAGGTCGAGATCAAGCGAGCGTTCCGCCGCCTCGCGCGCGAGCTGCACCCCGACGTCTCGACCGAGCCCGACGCGGAGGAGCGCTTTCGCGAGGCCGTTGCGGCGTACGAGGTGCTCTCGAAGACCGAAACCCGCGGCCTGTACGACCGTTTTGGCCACGCCGGTCTTCGCGGCGGCGGCTTCCGCCCGACCGCGTTCGACTTCGGCAGCCTCGCCGACATCTTCTCGGCCTTCTTCGGCGAGGACGCTTTCGGAGTCGCCACGCGCCCCCGCCGGGGCCGCGGCTCCGACGTAGCGGCCGAGATCGTGATCGAGCTCGAGGAAGCCGCGAGTGGGGTCAAGCGCGAGGTTCCGGTCCAGGTCGCGCGAGCCTGCGACGAGTGCGGAGGCAGCGGCGTCGAGCCTGGGAAGACCGCGGCGACGTGCGAGGAATGCGGCGGCTCGGGACGTGTCGAGCACGTCTCGCGGACGAGTCTCGGCGAATTCGTCCGGAGCCAGGCCTGCGCACGTTGCGGGGGCGCAGGTCGCATCGTCGACGATCCTTGCGCGCGCTGCGACGGCGCCGGCCGGGTGCTCGACGAGCGCGTCGTCGAGGTCGAGATACCGGCCGGCATCCACGACGGCCAGCGCATCCGGCTCTCCGGCGAGGGCCACGCCGGCCCGATCGGCGGCCAGTCGGGCGACCTCTACGTCCTCGTCCGCATTCGGCCGCATGAACGGCTCGTCCGCGAGGGCGACGATGTGTTCTCGACCGTCGACCTGACGATGACCCAGGCCGCCCTCGGGACGCGGGTCGGCGTGGCGACGCTCGAGGGCGACGTCGAGCTCGAGTTCGAGCCCGGAACGCAGCCGGGCGAGCTGCGCGTCCTGCGGGGACGTGGAATGCCCGTGCTCCAGGGCTTCGGCCGCGGCGACCATCGCGTGCTCGTGAACGTGGCTGTCCCGCGTCAGCTCAGCGACGAGCAGCGAAACCTCCTCGGCGAGTTCGAGCGCACGGAAACCGAGAAGACCTATCGCTCCGACGAAGGCTTCTTCGAGAAGCTGAAGAGCGCCTTCCGCTGAGCCTCGTTCGAGCCTCGGTCATCGTGTCTCGCGATCGCGTCGAAGTGGCGACAGCGCGCATGATCGAGTTGTTCCCGGAGGGCTTCGCCGAGCAGGCCGCAGGGGAGGAGGTCGAGCTCGTCGCCTTCACCGACGAGGTGGGAGCCGGGCGGCTGAGCGAAAGCTTCGCCGCCGTGGTGACCGTGCCGGTTGCTCCCGGCTGGGAGGATCAGTGGAAGCGGTTCCACGTCCCGGCCGTCGTCGGTTCGCTCTGGATCGGGCCGCCGTGGGAGCAGTCGCCCCCGGAGCTGACCGCGGTCGTGATCGCCCCCGGCCGGGCGTTCGGAACCGGTGCCCATGCGACGACGCGTCTATGTCTCGAGCTCCTCGGCGGGCTCGAGCGGGGAAGCGTGCTCGACATCGGCTGTGGCTCGGGTGTGCTCGCGATCGCGGCCGCAAAGCTCGGGTTCGCGCCCGTGTTCGCCGTCGACACGGATCCGACCGCAATCGAGGTGGCAGCAGCAAACGCCGGCGTCAACGGCGTCGAGCTCGAGGTCACCCGGGCCGACGCGAGGTCCGATCCTCTGCCCGCGGTCGACATCGTGCTCGCGAATCTCGACCTGCCGACCTTCACATCGCTCGCGCGGGACCTCGATTGCGGGGTCGCCATCACGTCCGGCTACGGCGAGGCAGAGCGGCCCGCGTTGCACGGTTTCAGGCCCACGACGCGGCGCATCCGAGAGAAGTGGGCGGCCGACCTGTTCGAGCGGCAGTAGCATCCGGCTGCCGTGGCCACGTTCTCGGTCCGCTTCCTCGGCTGCAAGGTCTCGCATGCGGACGCGCATGCGATCCGCGAAGCATTGCTCCGCGACGGCCATTCCGAGCATGACGGGGCCGAGATTGCCGTCGTCAACACGTGCTGCGTCACGCGTGAGGCGGTGCGCAAGTCGCGTCAAGCTGCGGCCCGTGCCGCGCGCACGCACGCGCGCGTGTACGTCACGGGCTGCGGCGCGAATCTCGCCGGCGACGGTTTCGCCGGGCTGTCCGACAACGTCACCGTCGTCTCCCGCCGCAGCGAGGACACCCCCGCGTTCGTTGCCGGCGACGTTGGCGCGATCGGCTGCGTGCAAGCGGAGGCGCGCCTCGACCGGGTCCGCGCTTTCGTCCGCGTCCAGGACGGCTGCAGCTTCTCGTGCAACTTCTGCGTGATCCCGCTCGTGCGTGGGCGCTCCCGTAGCCGGAGTGCTGAGGCGGTGCTCGGCGAGGTGCGCAAGCGCGTTGAGCAAGGCCACAGGGAGGTCGTGCTCACCGGGATCAACCTCGGCTGCTTTCGGGACCGTGAGAGCGGCTACACGCTCGCCCGGCTCGTACGGGAGGCCGGCGAGACGCCGGGCCTCCGGCGCCTGCGTCTGTCGTCGATCGAGGTCAACCACGTAGGGGGCGACCTCATCCGCGCGCTCCGCGAGACGCCGACCGTCTCGCGGCACCTGCACGTGCCCTTGCAGTCCGGGGACGACAGGGTCTTGAGCGCGATGGGCCGTCGCTACACGGCCGCGACCTACCTGCGCCGCCTGGCGCCGCTTGCCGACTTCAATCTGACGACGGACGTCATCGTTGGCTTTCCCGCCGAGGACGACCGGGCGTTCGAGTCCACTCGCCGGGTCGTACGCGAGGCTGGGATCACGAAGGTGCATGTCTTCCCGTACTCGCCCCGTCCCGGCACGGCCACCGCAGCTGCGGATCCCGTCGCTGTCGAGGTGAAGAAGCGCCGCAGCGCGAGACTGCGCGCCGATTCGCACGAGGCGTGCGTGCGCCGCTGGCGGACAATGGTCGGTCGGGAGGATGACGTGCTCGTCGACCGGCCGGGACGCGGCTACGGGGATGACTACTCGCCCTGGTTCGTCGACGGAGAGGCGCCGATCGGCGAGCTCCTGCGCGTGCGAGCCGCGGCCGTCAGCGAGGAGGGGATCATCGGTGCCCTCTGACTGCCTCTTCTGCCGGCTCTACGCGGAGGGGGAGCACGTTCGCAGCGCCGACGGCTTCGTTGCGATTGTCGACATCAATCCCCGCGCGGAGACGCACTTGCTCGTCATCCCGGAGCGGCACGTCGAAACGTTCCGCGACGTTCGCGAGTTTCCCGCCGACGAGGCGCAGCGAATGCTCGAGTTCGTCGCAGACGCCGCACGGGAGGCGGGCCTCGAGGACTACCGCGTTGTCGTCAACGTCGGCCCGGGTGGCGGCCAGACGGTCTTCCACCTTCACTGGCACGTGCTCGGCGGCGAGCTGCGAGGCTTGCCCGGATGAGCCTGATCGTGCGGATCGAGAAAGAGCTCGCGACTGCGATGCGGGACCGCGACGCGGAGCGCCGCGACGCCCTGCGGCTCGTCCTCTCGAACCTGCGCTCGGCGGAGAAGGAGCTGCAGCGCGAGCTGAACGAGCAGGAGGAGCTGCAGGTGCTGCAGCGCGAGCGCAAGAAGCGCCTCGAGGCCGCGGATGCGTTCCGGAGCGGAGGCAACGAGGAGCGGGCGGCGGGGGAAGAGCGCGAGCTTGCCGTGATCGAGGAGTTCATGCCCGAGCCGCTCTCGGAAGAGGAGCTCGAGACGATCGTGGACGATGCGATCGCCGAGTGCGGCGCGACGAGCATGCGTGATCTCGGTCGCGTGATGGCCGACGTCATGCCGCAGGTCGCTGGTCGCGCGGACGGGTCGGCGGTGAGCCAGCTCGTGCGCGAGAAGCTCGCGTGACCCTGGGCTGAGCCCACTCCCTGGGCAGGTACCCACGACCTCCTCCCCGATGCGATCGTAGTGAGGCAAAGCGCACTCGTGGGTGCCGGTTCTGCGCCAGAAGCGGCACGGCGGGCGGTCTGCCGGCACACCTACACTGGGGCCGTGCAGCAGGTGCTCTCTGTCTCGAACGACGTCGCCGCCGAGCTGGCCTCGATCGGCGACGGCGTGCTCGACGCCCTCCGGGCGCGGCTTCGGTGCACGATCCGGCTGCGCGGGAACCGGCTGACGATCGAGGGAGACGACGAGCGCGTGAACGAGGCGCGCGCGGTCGTGGACGAGCTCGTCGAGCTCGTCGAGGGCGGCCACGAGATCGGCCCTTCGACAGTGGACGCCGTGCTCGGCGCGCTCGATCAGGTCGAGGACGTGCGCGAGGTGTTCGAGGACGTCGTCTGGCGCCACCGCGGCAAGAAGATCGCGCCGAAGACGGTCAACCAGAAGCACTACGTGGACGCGATCCGCAAGCACACGATCACGTTCGCGATCGGCCCCGCCGGCACCGGCAAGACCTACCTGGCGATGGCGGCCGCCGTCGCGGCGCTGGCCGAGCGCGAGGTCGGCCGGATCATCCTCACCCGCCCCGCAGTCGAGGCCGGCGAGCGGCTCGGCTTCCTGCCGGGCGACCTGCTCGCCAAGGTCGATCCCTATCTGCGCCCGCTGTACGACGCCCTGTTCGAACTCATGGGCTACGAGAAAGTCCAGAAGGCCTTCGAGCGCAATGCGCTGGAAGTCGCGCCACTGGCCTTCATGCGCGGGCGCACGCTCAACGATTCGTTCATCATCCTCGATGAGGCGCAAAACACGACCTCCGAGCAGATGAAGATGTTC
>JBGOSR010000021.1:0-18517 GCA_041476065.1 Gaiellaceae bacterium | reverse complement strand
GTCCGCGCCGCTGGGCCGCGCGGTGGCGGGGGAGTTGTGGGCGTAGGTGGCGGCGGGGGCGGGGGCGGTGGCGGAGGTGGTGGCGGAGGACCTGCGCCCTGTAGCGGCGACACATAGGCGCCGCGGCTCCGAGTCCAGGCCGAGAGCGTCGTCGCGCCGCGGTCGATCTGGAGGTCCCAGACCATCGCGTGCGGCATCCCGTTCTCGAACCTGAACCAGGTCGGCGAGGTCGCCGTTATGTCGTCGGTGTAGTACACGCCCCAGTCGGTTCCGGCGAAGACCTGCGCCGGAATGTTCGGGTTGACGCTGACCGAGTCGACGGGGATGTCTGGCAGGTTGCCGCTCTTGTCGGCCCAAGTGAACGTGGCGCAGCTCGCCGCACACGTGACCTGGTAGACATGGCCGGGCGTCGTCGGCGTGTTGGCGGTGAAGCCGCCGATGGCCGCATAGCCGGTTGCCAGGTTCGCCGTCGGGGCCGACGGGTCGAGCGCGATCCCGAGCACCGGGCGGTTGGGCAGGACGGTGTTGCTGCCGGTGACGTTCACCCAGTTCGCCTGCGCCTGCGTGCCCGTCCCGAGGTTGAAGCCGATCCAGACGTTGCCGTCGTTCGTGCCGACGATCGCGTCGCTCGACCACTTGGGCGAGTACTTGACCTGGTTGATGAAGGAGCGGTTGCCGAGCGTCCCCTTGGTCATGTTCTGCGTCGTCGGGTTGTTCGTGACGTACCAGCTTCCGGAGTTCATCACGGCGTTGCCGCCCGCGATCGTCTCCCACACGCGCGTCGTTCCGTCGACGAGGTGGCCGCAGCCGCCCGGGGTGCCGGCGGGCGCACAGTCGTCGCCGCCGGGGATCCCCCCGTGGAAGATGTCGAAGGGTTGGATGAACGATCGTTGGTCGCTGCCCCAGCCGCCGCTCACGCCTGCGTAGCCGCTACCTCCGACCAGGCAGTTGTTGACGCAACGCGACATGCCGCCGCTGTTGTTCCCGACGAAGTAGCGCGGGCTCGATCCGGTCCCGACGGGGTCGATCCGTGCGAAGAAGCCGTCGCCGCCAACCGTCATCTGCCACTGCGCCGGCCCTGTCGGGGAGCCCGTGAAGCCCACCACGCTGGGCGCGTTGTCCTGCGCGCCGCCCGCGGCCGACGGATTCGGCGAGGTCGCGAAGTTGCCGCTGATGTCGCCCGAGTAGAACTCGATCGTGTTCAGGCCGGTGTCCATGTTGAAGAAATTGGCGGGGCCGGGCGGATTGAGATCCGCCTGCATGGTCGCGAAGGCGCCTCCGTCGCTCCCGACGAGCATGATGCTCGAGGAGCCGTGGACGAACGCCAGCGCGTGCTGGTCGACGTGGACGCTCTGCCCGCCGCTGTAGCCGCACGTGACGTCGGTGAACGACGTGCCGGTGCGGGTCGCAAGCCAGACCTCGTACGTGTCGACGTAGATCCGGTCGGCGTTGTTCGGATCGACGGCGATCCCCTGGTCGTACCAGTTCTGCGGGTAGTCGAAGCCGCAGCCGCCGAGCGACGGCCCCTGCGATCCGGCCATGTACGACCAGGTCGTGCCGCCGTTCGTGGTCGCCCACACGCCGAGCTGGCAGCCGGGGCCACCGCCGCACTGCCCGCCGGTGTTCCCGGCGATCGACTGCACCTGCGCGTAGATGACGTTCGGGTTGCTCGGCGCGACCGCGATGTCGATCCTCCCGAGCTGATCGCCCGTAGTTGCGTTGACGTAGGCGACGCCGCTGCCCGCGTTCATGTTCGCGCCGGCCGCATAGGGGCTCCCGGTCACGTGCGCGCCGTAGACGAACCCGTTCGCGTTACTGGCGATCGACGTGAACGTCGGGCACCCGCTGGAGGGCATGTTCGCGGCATAGAGCCCGTTTGCGCCGTTGTTGCCGAGGTCGTACTGGACGGTGGTGGCAAAACCGCGCACGCCGACCGCGGCGACGATCCGCGTGACTCCGCTGCCCATGTCGTTGAGCTCGAGCCCCGTGATGTCCTGCCGCTGGGTCGGGAATAGGTTCGTCAGGCAGGGCCCGGTCCAGTCGACTCCGCCGTTGTAGGAGACGAAGACGCCCTTCTTCGTGCCGGCGACGACCCGGTTGCTGTTGTTCGGGTCGACGCGCACCTTGCCCACGGCGTCGTACTGCGGGAACTGGCCGGGCGGCTCGGTGTACCCCGGCCCGAACACGCTCGCCCCGAGCAGCGTCCAGGTGGCGCCGGCGTCGGTCGACTTCAGGATCCCCTGGCTCCCCATCGAGAACGAGCCGTAGTTGAGATCCCCCGTGCCTGCGTAGATCGTGTTGTGGTCAGCGGGGTCGATCGCGAGCGTGTCGATCGTGATCGCCGAGAGCAGCGGGTCGTCGGTCGTGACGGTCCACGTCGTCGACGTGCTGCAGCAGTTCGTCGTCTTCCAGACGCCGCCGCCCACGCTCGCCGCGTAGGCCACGATCGCGCCGGGCGTCGTCGTCGTCGGGTCGACCACGATCGCGTTCAGCCGACCCTCGGTCTTGTGGTAGTTGTAACAACCGGTGCAGCCGTCCATCCGTTCCGGCTGCGGGCCGAGGGCCGTCCAGACGCTGCCGCCTGCTCGGGAGGGAACGCGGTTGACGATGCGCGCGTTCTGCCGCGCGGCGTGGCGCAGCCAGGCCGGGTTGAAGCGGCCGGTCGGGTACGTCAGCCGGTCGTTCCAGTAGGAGTCCATCGCGGCGAACTGCTCGCCTCTCTCGCCGCCGGGAACAGGCGCGTAGTGGGCGGGCGACGCAGACGGGCTCGCGCCGGTCCAATGCTGGCTTCCCGCCACAAGGGCGACTAGCGCCGCCGCGCTGACGACAACGATCGAGACGATCCGCATTCGACGCATACTGTCCCCTCCGCTTTAGCTCGTGAGCTCAAGCGCACGAGCGTTGTGGCCCCCTTGACCCGTAACTGATGGTTCATAGCACCCTAATAGTCGAAAATCAATGAACAGGAAGCGCCGGCGGAGCTGAACGAGGAGGCCGAGCGGCTAGCCGCGTTCCACGCGTAGATGCCGCTCGCCGCTACCGAGCCGCTCGAGGACGTGCGAGAGGAGCTCGAACGAATGCATGACGTGCTCACGCGCCAGCGTCCTCGCTCCTGCGGGGTTCCCGGCCCGCAACGCCGCGATGATCGCCTTGTGCTCGAAGTCGTTGCGTTCGTAGAGCGCATCCGTCTCCGAACCGCCCGGCGCCCAGACGGCGTGTCCGGAGAACGACCGGCGTGCGCTCTTGGCGAGCCGCTCGATGAGCGGCGACTCGGCCACGCGGTAGATGACGTCGTGAAAGCCGTGGTTCGCCACCACCCAGTCGTGGGTAAGGCGCCAGCGGTCGACGCCCTCCCGCGGGCGCGCCCGCAGCGCCTGCGTCGCCTTGCTGAACGACTGCTCCGCCGATTCCAGCTCCTCGAGCTCCGCGGCCGTGAACTTCGGCGCGGCGATCTCAGTCGCCAGCGACTCGAGCTCGGCTCGAACGAGAAAGGCCTCGCGCAGCTCGCTCACCGTGATCGTGCGCACGCGGAAACCGCGGTTCGGGACGAACGAGACGAGGCCGAGCGCCGCGAGCCTGCGGAGAGCCTCACGGATCGGGGTCCTGCTGACGTCGAACCGCTCCGAAAGCTCCTCCTGCCGGAGAACGCGCCCCGGCTCGAGCTCCCCGGAGACGATCGCCTCCTCGAGGACGAGCGCGATCTCGTCGGCTTTCGTCGTCTCGAGGCTCATAACCGCCCGTAGGCAGGCAGCGTGAGGAACTCGACGAAGTCGTCGGCAAGCGCGACCTCGGCGAAGACCTCCTTGGCAGCTTCCGGCGCGTCGGTCCGCTCGATCTCCTCGAGCACGCGCTCGCGCTCGATGCGCCCGTGGTGAAGCCACTGCCAGAGCTGCGAGCGCGAGATCTCGGCCGTGGCAACGTCCTCCATCAGGTTGTCGATCGCCGCCGCGCCCACGCCGCGCAGCCACGAGTCGAGATAGCCGATCCCGACCCGAACGTTCGCGGCGACGCCTTCGTCAGTCACCTCGCCGGGAGTCTCCGGGACAGCGAGGAGCTCGGCGGCCGAGACGTGGACGTCGTCGCGGAGCCGCTCCCGCTGGTTCGGCCGCTCACCGAGCACATCATCGAAGACCTCTGTGGCGACGGGCACGAGATCCGGGTGGGCGACCCACGTCCCGTCGAAGCCGTCGCCGGCCTCACGCACCTTGTCCTCGCGCACCTTCTCGAGCGCGACCTCGTTGACGGCGGGATCCTTCCGGGACGGGATGAAGGCGGCCATGCCCCCCATCGCATGTGCGCCGCGCTTGTGACACGTTGCGACGAGAAGCTCGGTATAGGCGCGCATGAACGGGACGGTCATCGTCACGTCTGCCCGGTCGGGAAGCGTGAACTCGGGTCGTGAGCGGAACTTCTTGATGACGCTGAAGATGTAGTCCCAGCGGCCCGCGTTGAGGCCCGACGCGTGCTCGCGCAGCTCGTAGAGGATCTCGTCCATCTCGAACGCGGCGAGGATCGTCTCGATGAGGACCGTCGCGCGGATCGTGCCGCGAGGAATGCCGAGCTCGTCCTGAGCGAGCTCGAACGCGTCGTTCCAGAGCCGTGCTTCGAGATGGCTCTCCAGCTTGGGCAGGTAGAAGTACGGCCCCGAGCCCCGGTCGATCAGCTCGGCGGCGTTGTGGAAGAAGGCGAGCCCGAAGTCGAAGAGGCTCGCCGAGATCGGCTCCCCGTCGACGAGCACGTGGCGCTCGGAAAGGTGCCAGCCGCGTGGCCGCGGGACGAGGATCGCCGTCTCTTCGTTCAACCGGTACGTCTTCGCCTCGGTCTCGAGCTCGATCGTGCCCCGGACGGCGTCGGCAAGGTTGCGCTGCCCCTCGACGACGTTCGGCCAGGTCGGCGAGAACGCGTCCTCGAAGTCGGCCATGAAGACGCGCGCTCCGGAGTTGAGGGCGTTGATCATCATCTTCCGGTCGACCGGGCCCGTGATCTCGACCCGGCGGTCCAGGAGATCGGGCGCCGCCGGGGCGACGCGCCAGTCGCCCTCGCGCACGTCTCGCGTCTCCGGCAGGAAGTCCGGGAGCGCCCCTTCGTCGAGGTCGGCCTGGCGGCGGGCGCGGCGCTCGAGCAGGTCGAGGCGGGTCGGATTCAGCTCGCGGTGCAACCGGACGACGAATGCCAGCGCTTCCGGCGACAGGACCTCGTCGTCGCCGGGGCCTAGAAGCTCGACTCCCTCCGGCAGCGTCTCGACGCGGCTCACGCCACGAACTGAGCCTCTTCGGTGGAGCCGGCGAGTGCGAGCGTCGAGCTCTCGCCCAGTGCTTGCAGCAACGCGTCGAAGTAGCCCGCCCCGACCTCGCGCTGGTGGCGCGTCGCCGTGTAGCCGTGCTGCTCGAGCTCGAACTCGCGCTCCTGAAGGGCGACGTAGGAGGTCATCGCATCCTGCGCATAACCGTGCGCGAGCTCGAAGAATGACGCGTTGAGGGCATGGAAGCCGGCGAGGGTCACGAACTGGAAGCGGTAGCCGAGCGCCGCGAGATCGTCCTGGAACGTAGCGATCTGGGCGTCGTCGAGATGGCGGCGCCAATTGAAGGACGGCGAGCAGTTGTAGGTGAGGAGCTTGCCCGGGAAGCGCTCGTGGATCGCCTGGGCGAACTCGCGCGCCTCGCCCATGTCGGGTGTCGAGGTCTCGAACCAGAGGATGTCCGCATACGGCGCGTAGGCGAGCGAGCGGGCGATCGCCGGCTCGAGGCCCTCTCGGATCCGGAAGAAGCCCTCGGGCGTGCGCTCCCCGGTGACGAACTGCTGGTCGATCGGGTCGAGGTCGCTCGTGAGGAGCGTCGCACTCAGCGCGTCCGTACGCGCGACGAGCACCGTCGGCACGCCGGCGACGTCGGCCGCGAGACGCGCAGAGGTCAGGGTCCGGATGAAGTGGCTCGTCGGCACGAGCACCTTTCCCCCGAGGTGGCCGCACTTCTTCTCGGCGGCGAGCTGGTCCTCGTAGTGGACGCCTGCGGCGCCCGCTTCGATCATCGCCCGCATCAGCTCGTAGGCCTGGAGCGGACCGCCGAAGCCGGCCTCCGCGTCGGCGAGGATGGGCAACTGCCAGTCGACGTGCTCGCCCTCGATGGCCTCGACCTGCCCGGCGCGCAGGAGCGCGTTGTTCAAGCGCCGCACGAGCGCCGGCGCACTGTCCGCCGGATAGAGGCTCTGGTCGGGGTACGTCTGCCCGGCCAGGTTCGCGTCTGCGGCGACCTGCCAGCCCGAGACGTAGATCGCCTTCAGGCCGGCCTTGGCCATCTGCACGGCCTGGCCGCCCGTCATGGCGCCGAGCGCCGCGACGTGCTCATCGCCTGCGAGCAGCCGCCAGAGCCGCTCGGCGCCGAGTCGCGCAAGCGTGTGCTCCACGTGCACGGGGCCGCGCAGGCGCGCGACGTCCTCGGTCGTGTACGGACGATCGATGCCGCGCCAGCGCGGAGCGTCGAAATCGTCGGATGCGTGGCCGCTCGGCGAGCCGCCGTTCCGCGCAGGGGTCATCGGAGCCCTCCTAGTCGGTGTCGTGGTCGCGCTCGCAGAAATCCGGGCACGTGCACTCTGCGAGCTCAGCGGTGCACAGACCGTGCGCCTGGACGCTCCGGTCCTCCTCGAACTCCGCCAGGAATGGCTCTTCGACTCGTGTTATGGATCCAAGTTCAATCATCTGGGATCCCAAAGACTGTAGCACAGGCCAGCGGATGACAAACACCGGCCCCTTTTGGATCCAATACGCTCGAAGTGGATCCAGGCTCAGTCGCGGATGATGCGCGAGCCGCCGAGAATCGCCTCGCGGCCGCCGGTGAAGCGGACAAGTGCCTTGCCCTTGCCGTCGTAGTCGGGCGACCAGACGACGATCGTGCCCTCTTCGCCGTTCACGGTGCACGGCTCAGCGCCTTCCGGGTCGATCCCGCGCCAGACGCGGACGAACGGGTTCTGCTCCCACTCGCGGCCGATCGTCGTCTCCTCGGTATGGCCGGGCAGGACACGCGTGTCAGGCGGAAGCTTCATCAGCACGTCCATCACCGAGTGGCGGATCGCCGGCACGTCACGGCCGCCTCCGACGGCGTCCTTGAACAGAATGTCGCCGGAGAAACAGAGCTCGTCGTTGACGACGAACGCGACGTGGTCCTCGGAATGTCCCGGGGTCGGGAGCACCTCGACGCGGAGACCGCCGATCTCGAGCGGGCCGGTCACGACCTCGGCTCCCAGCTCGCTCTCGTGCGCGACGTGGTCGTGGTCCGCGTGCGTCCGCAGCACGTGGCGCGGCTCGACCCGCCACGCGCGCGCAGTCTCGAGCAGCGGCTCCATGGGCGGGCCGGAGTCGACGAACAGGGCCGCCCCACCTTCCTCGTCCGCAACGAGGTAGGCATTCGAGAGCCAGCCCGGATCCATGCATCGCTCCACCAACACAGCGTCGTTAGGCTACTGGCACAACGAAGAGGAGGACACCTTGGCTGGGCTCATGGAACGCACGATGACGATCATCAAAGCGAAGTGGAACAAGCTCCTGAACAAGGCGGAGAACCCGAACGAGACCCTGGACTACTCGTACGAGAAGCAGCTCGAGCTGTTGCAGAACGTGAAGCGCGGCGTCGCCGACGTCGTGACGGCGAAGAAGCGGCTGCAGCTTCAGTCGGACAAGCTCGAGGCGAGCGTTCCGAAGCTCGAGTCGCAGGCGCGGGAGGCGCTCGCCCAGAATCGCGAAGACCTGGCGCGAATGGCGCTCGAGCGCAAGACCGCGGCGCAGGCGCAGCTCCAGGATCTCGACCGGCAGGTCGGCGAGCTCGAGACCCAGCAGGAGAAGCTCGTGACGAACGAGACGGCGCTCTCGGCGAAGATCGAGTCCTTCCGGAGCCAGAAGGAAGTCATGAAGGCCCAGTACTCGGCCGCCGAGGCTTCGGTGCGGATCGGCGAGGCCTCGACGGGCATCGGCGACCAGATGGCCGACACTGGCGCGGCGATCGAGCGCGCCCGGAGCAAGACCGAGGAGATGCAGGCGCGGGCCTCGGCGATGGACGAGCTGATCGACTCCGGCGCCCTGGAGGACTACACGTCCGGCGGCGAGACGCAGCTCGACCGTGAGCTCGCCCAGCTGACGTCGAAGTCGAAGGTCGATGACGAGCTCGCGAAGATGAAGGCCGAGATCGGATCCGGCTCTGAGAGCAAGGAGCTCCCGAAGTCGGGCACGTAGCCCACTGGGACGACGTGGGACCGGCTCGCCGGGAGAAAGGCGAGATGGCCGCGAGCTGGCAGCGGCTCGGCGACGCTGTGGGTTGCACGGGGATCGGTGTCAACCGCGTCCGCATCGACCCGGGCCGGCTCTCGACGCCGCCGCACTCGCACGGGGCTTCCGAGGAGATCGTCTTCGTCCTCGGCGGGTCCGGCTTCTCCTGGCAGGACGAGCAGGTCTACGAGCTACGACCCGGAGACTGCGTCGTCCATCTCGCCGACCACGAGGAGCACACGCTGCGGGGCGGGCCGGACGGGCTCGACGTGCTCATCTACGGAACGCGGCATCCGACCGAGCTCGGGTGGCTGCCGCGGTCACAGGCGATTCGACTGGGTTACCCCTGGGTCGAGGGCCGAACCGACGACCCGTGGGACGTCGAGGCGCAGGCCGAGCCGCTCGTCTTCGGCGAGCCGGCGCCGCGGCCGAAGAACATCGTCAACGTCGACGAGGCCGAGGCCGAGGAGTGGGAAAAGGGCGACTGCGGCTGCGTCGAGCGGGCACTCGGGCAAGCCGCCGGCGCTGTCCGGACCGGAATGCGCCACGAAGTCATCCCCGAGGGAAAGCTCAACTGCCCGCCGCACTGCCACGGCTTGGAGGAGGAATTCTTCGTCGTCCTCGACGGCGAGGGCACGTGCCTGCTCGGGGACGAGGAGTTCCCGGTGCAGCGCGGCTCGATCGTCGGCCGGCCGCCCAACACGGGTGTGGCGCACGCCTTCCGCGGCCCCATGACGCTCCTCACCTACGGGAAGAACGAGCCGAACGAGATCTGCTACTACCCGCGCTCGAACAAGATCGGCTTCTTCGGCGTCGGCGTCATCGGCCGCATCGAGAAGCTCGACTACTGGGACGGCGAGGGCTGAGCCCTCAGCGAAGCGCGCTCTCGATCGCCGCAGACAGCGACTGGATGTCCGTCAACGAGGTGACCGAGACCGCTCGCAGCGTCCCGCCGCTCTTGCCGACGAGGAACGTCGGCGTCGCCTTGACCCCGTCCGCGTTCGCCTGCGCATCGATTGCCTTCTTCTCATCCCTGACGGCAGCCGAGTCACGCGCGCTCAGCAGCCCGGGGACATCGAGGCCCGGGATGCTGGCCGCGGCGGCCTTAATCATGCCGTCGCCGAGCCAACCGGTGTTCTCAACGCCCTGGTTGAAGTAGAGGATCTCCATGAAGTTGAACATCCGATTCTGAGCGACGGCCGCGAGCGCAGCCGCACGGCCGCGCTCCGAGTCCGGCCCGATGAAGGCGATCGGCCTCGCCTCGACCTTCACCTTTCCCGTACGCACATAACGGGAGACGAGGTCCGGCAGCGCCTGCGTCTCGAACTGCTGGCAGGCCGGACACTGGAGATCGACGTACTCGACCAGCGTCACAGGCGCCTTCGGCGCACCGAGGACGGTGCCGTGCTGCGGGATTCCGCGGAACAGCCGTGCCGCGTCGGGCGCGCCCGGAAGGCCGTTCTGGAGCGATCCGCGCGTCGGTGTGCTGCTCGACGAGGACGAGCCGCCACTACTGAGACCGATCGCCAGACCGGCTCCGACGACGACGAGAGCGATCACCCCGGCTGCCCCGATCACGACCTTCGGGGATGCCCGCCGTCCGCTGCGCGGACCCCTGACAGGGGGCGGCGGCACCTTCGCCTCGCGCCGGCGTCGCTTGCTCACCTTGCCGCTCGTCACGTCGATCCCACGGTAGGGCGCGAGCCGAAGGTTGCCAGCAGTAGAAACCCGAAGACCAGCGCGAATCCGGTCAGCGCCAACGTCGGGATCGTCACGTACCCGAACTCGTTGATCCACTTCGTCGCGCAACCCCCCGGTGCCGAGAAGCTGCACGACTGAGCCTCTTTGACCACGCTGTTTTCCACCAGCAGGTGGTAGACCGAGACGCCCGCCCCGAGCACCGGCAGCGGCAGCAGGTACCGGGCAACGCGATGGTCGTTGGCAATCGCTGCGAGCAGCGTGACAATCGCGAGCGGGTACATGAAGATCCGCTGATACCAGCAGAGCTCGCAGGGAATGAAGTTCGCAACCTCCGACAAGAAGAGGCTGCCCCCAGTGGCGATCGCAGAGACGAGGAACGCAAGCCAGAGCTCGTAGCCCCAGAGCACCCTGCGCACCCAGGCGAGAGGCGGCCGGACGCCCACGAGCGCGAGCAGGCCGAGCACGACGAGCAGCGCGGCGAGAACCTGCCCGGCCACTCCCAGCACCGCGAGCGCCGTGATCACGTCGCGCGTCATGCCTAGATCGGCGCCTCGAACAGCGCCAGCCAACGGGTCAGGTCTTGTTCGACCGGAAGCTCCTTCTCCAGCTTCGCCTTCAGCTCGAGCTCTTCGGCGTTGTCGCGCTCCTTGGCCTCACCGGTCGGGATGAACGGCCAGAACGCTCCCCGCTTGAAGCCGTAGATCCAGTAGATCGGGTGCTTGTAGCCGCTGAACTTGAACGCAGCCGCGAGGAGCTGCTCGCCGAAGCCGCGGGCGACGAGCTCCGAGGCGACGAGGTGAACCGTCGCCACGAGCTCTTCGAAATCGTTGTCGCGGATGATCAGCCACTCGTAGCCGAACTCGTCGCCGCGACGCTCGATCTTCGAATGCGAGTCTTTGGCGGCAACGTCGAGCAGCTCCTGGAGCTCGTTCTCGGCGCGAACGAACTCGGCCGCCGAGAGCGGCTTGAAGATCACCGCCGCGTCGCCGGTCGGCTTCAGCCCGAGGTCGGTCTCGAGCGTGATCCGGGCCGTCGAGATCGCGAAGAGCCTCTGTTCGTCCGCCTTCTTGAGCTTCTTGCGCCCGAAGAGGACGTCTGTCAGGCCCAAGCTAGAGCGACGCGGTGTCGATCGGGCGGCCCATCTCGCGGGAGATCTCTGCGAGGCGGGCGAGCCGCTTCTCGAGCGGCGGATGCGTCATGAAGAGCTCGGCGCCTGCCTTCTTGACGGTCGTCGGGATGATGAAGAACGCGTTCATGCCGGCGACCTGGCGCAGGTCCTGCTGCGGGATCTGCGTGATCCGACTCGAGATCTTCTGCAGCGCGCTCATCAGGTGCTCGGGCGCGCCGGTGATGAGCGCAGAGCCCCTGTCGGCCGCGTATTCCCGGTAACGCGAGATCATCATGATCAGCACGTAGCTGATCACGTAGGTCAGGATCGAGACTGCGAACATGATCAGCCAGACCGGCGCGCCGGAGTTCCGGTCGCGGTTGCCGCCGCTGAACATGCCGCCCCAGAGGCCGAAGCGCGCAAGCATCGCAGCGACCATGGAGAAGAAGCTCGCGATCGTCATCACGGCCACGTCCCGGTTGAGCACGTGCGTCAGCTCGTGCGCGAGCACGCCCTCGACCTCCTGCGGCTCGAGCCGGTCCCACAAACCCTGCGTCACCGCGACGACCGCGTGCTTCTTGTTCCGGCCGGTGGCGAACGCGTTCGGCACCTGCGTCGGGATCACGGCCACCCGCGGCTTGGGCAGATCGGCCATCGCCGCGAGCCGCTCGACCATCTCGTGCAGCTCTGGCGCCTGGTCGGGCTCGACGATCTTGGCGCCCGCCGCCAGCAGGGCGATCTTGTCCGACGTGTAGTACTGGAGAAACGCGAGGCCGCCCATGATCACGACCACGAACACGATCCCGACGTTCAGGACGTTGACCATGACCACGAAGAACACGACGTACAGCAACCCGAGCGTGAACATCGCCAGCAACATCCGCGAGGAGAGGCCGAAGTCGCGCCCGTAAGCCTTGCGTTCCATGGACACGGATTCTAGCCGTGCTGACCCGGGTCGCCGCGCGGTCGGGTGCGAGCTTTGCCTCTGGAAAGACGAGCGCCGCGTCCAGTAGACTCGCGCTCCAGTGCGTGGCCCTCTCCTGATCGTCCTCTTCGCACTCTTGCTCGCCGGCTGCGGCGGCGAGAAGACAGTCTCCCCCACGGGCCCGGTCGTCGGCCCGCTGCCAACGGCTGGGAAGGCCGACCCTGCCGCCGGGAAGAAGGTCTACAACGACAACGGCTGCGGCGCCTGCCACACGTACGGCCCGGCTGGATCGAGCGGGACCGTGGGCCCCGATCTCGACAAGTTCCTCAAGGGCAAGGACGCGACGTTCGTGAAGACCTCGATCGTCGATCCGAGCGCGTTCATCGAGAAGGGCTATACCAACGCGATGCCCGCGGGCTACGGCTCCCAGATCGACTCGGGCTCGATGGCCGACCTCGTCGCCTTCCTGACCCAGAAGTGATCGATCTCAAGGCTGCGCGCGCAGACCCGGATGGCTTCCGGGCAGACGTTGCGCGCAAGGGCGCCGGCGAAGCGTTCGACAGGCTGCTCGAGGCTGACGCACACTGGCGCGAGCTCATCCCGCAGGTCGACGAGCTGCGGGGCCGCCAGAAGATCCAGGGGAAGCCCTCGCCGGAGCAGGTCGAGGAGCTGAAGCAGGTGAAGGAGGATCTGCGCCGGCTCGAGGACGAGCTCGCCGCGGCCGAGGCGACTCGCGACGAGCTCCTGCAGAAGGTGCCGAACCCGCCTCACGAATCGGTTCCGGACGAGGCGGGCGAAGAGGAGGGCGAGGTCGTTCGCGTCGTGGGCGATCCGCCCGAGCTTGCGGACCCGAAAGAGCACCTCGAGCTAGGGCGCTTCGACATGGAACGCGCCGCTCGGGTCTCCGGTTCGCGCTTCGGCTATCTCGTCGGCGACACGGCGCTGCTCTCGCTGGCGCTCTACCGCTGGGCGCTCGACCGCGCCGTCGCCGCAGGGTTCACGCCCGTGCTCCCGCCAGTCCTCGTGCGCGAGGAGGCCATGTACGGCACCGGCTTCTTCCCGGCCGAGAAGAACGAGTACTACGAGATCGGCGAGGACGACCTCTATCTGACCGGCACTTCGGAGGTCGCGCTCGCGGGACTCCACATGGGCGAGATCCTCGAGGCGGAGGAGCTGCCGCTGCGCTACACCGCCTTCTCGACGAACTTCAGGCGCGAGGCCGGTGCCGCCGGGCGCGACACCCGCGGGATGTTCCGCGTCCATCAGTTCAACAAGGTGGAGATGTTCGCGTACACCGTGCCGGAGGCTTCCTGGGACGAGTTCGAGCGCATCCTCGAGCTGGAGGAGAGCAACGTGCAGGAGCTCGGCCTCCCTTATCGCGTGCTAAACATCGCCGCCGGCGAGCTGAGCTCGGCGGCGGCGAAGCGCTACGACATCGAGGCCTGGTTCCCGAGCCAGGAGCGCTACCGGGAGCTGACCTCGGCGTCGAACACGACCGACTTCCAGGCGAGGCGCCTCGGAACACGCTACCGGGCCGACGGCGGCCCCGGGCACGTGCACACGCTGAACGGCACCGCGGTCACCGACCGCTGGACACTGGCGATCCTCGAGAACTTCCAGGGCGAGGTGCCGGACGTGCTTCGAGCGTACGGCGCGCCCGAGCGAGTTCGCCCCCGCTAGCTGCCGTGTTTGCTGCCACGGCTCAGAGCGCCCACCCCATAAGACGCGATGTCACTGCCTCGTCATCATTCCGACAAAGAAGACCACGACGCCAGAATGCGGTCATACGTGGTCGCTACCGTGTGGTCTTATGCGGGCGACTCAGCGAAAAGGGGACATCGCTACAGCTCGCGCTGTCGCGACTTTCACCGAGATGGGATTCGATGTCGCCCTGCCGTTGACCGAGTCGGCGGCTTATGACCTTGTCGTTGACGACGGAGATCGACTTCGACGTATCCAATGCAAGTTCACGGGTGGTCGACAGGTTGATCTACGCAGGATCCATTCGAATTCAAACGGCTATGTGGTCAAACGAACAGCAGCGGGGGCGTACGACTGGCTATATGTCCTGCGCAGCGATGGTTCTGAATACTTGATCAAAGAGTGCTTGGCTGGACGGCGGGCAGTCAATCTGAGCGCGGCTGACAGGCTCCGACGCACAGGAGGGACCGGACCAGAACCTGATCCGGCTGGTTCTCGGGCCCATGTGACGGCAGGAGACCAGGGCTAGACTGGCTCTTCCGGCGGGGTGCCAGAGCGGACGAATGGGGCAGTCTTGAAAACTGCTGGCCGTTAACGCGGCCCGTGGGTTCGAATCCCACCCCCGCCGCCTGACAGTCTCGGCGGCGCAGCCGCCCTCGTGGCAGGTCACCGCCCCGTACGCCCTGAATTGACTGGAGCGCCAGCGGGTGCGAAGTTCGGGGAGGTGCCGGCTAGGCGGCGCGGACTGCTTCCAGCTCACGGCTGACGGCGAGCCGCTTGAGCGCATCCGTTTCGATCTGGCGCACGCGCTCGCGCGTGAGGCCGAGCGTCTTCCCGATCTGCTCGAGCGACTGCGGGCTGGGATCGCCGTTCAGGCCGAACCGCAGCTTCAGCACGTCCTGCTCGCGCTCGGGGAGCTCGGCGACCGCGCGGCGCAACGCGTCCTGCCGCAGGCTCACCTCGAGCTCCTCCTCGGGCGGGGCCTCGTTTCCGGAGACGAGCTCGCCGAACGAGGTGTCGCTCTCGCTGCCGACGGGGCGGTCGAGGCTCGTCACAGCCCGGGCAGCGTCCTGGACCTCGCGCACCTGCTTCAGCGGCAACTTTGTCGCTTCCGCGATCTCCTCCAGCGTCGGAGCTCGATCGAGCTTCGTCAGCAGCTCGCGCTCGGCTTTCGCGATCTTCCGCTCACGGTCGACGATGTGCACGGGCATCCGAATCGTGCGCGCCTTGTTCGCGACACCGCGCTGGACGGCCTGGCGAATCCACCAGGTCGCGTACGTCGAGAACTTGTAACCGCGCCGCCAGTCGAACTTCTCGACCGCCCGAATGAGGCCGATGATGCCCTCCTGGATGAGGTCGAGCAGCGAGAGGCCGTGGCCCTGGTACTTCTTGGCGATCGAGACGACCAGGCGCAGGTTCGAGTTGACCATGCGGTCCTTCGCGGCCTTGTCGCCGCGCTCGATCAGCTTCGAGAGCTCCACCTCCTCCTCCGCTGTCAGCAGCGGGTAGCGGGCCATCTCGTTGAGGAAGAGCTGGAGCGCGTCGGTTGTGTGGGTCGCGAGGTCGCCGTTGACGTACGTGCTGCTTTCCGGTTTCTCGCGTCCGCAGTCGTCCCGGACGTCGATGCCCCGCTCCTCGAGCTGCTCGTACAGGCTCGTGATCTCGTCGTCGCCGAGCTCGAGCTGGTCCGCGAGCACGTTCAGCTCTGAGATCTCGACGCAGCCGGTCTCGGAGCCGTGCTCGAGGAGGGTTGCGAGTGGATCTGTGCCCATAGTTCCGCGTATCCCCGTTCCTGTCAGACGTCTAGCGCGACAACGAGCTCAGTCTACGACAGGAGCCATTCGGGACATGTGTCGTGCCTAGCACCGGACATGTCTAGGTGCCTGGCATCAGGACATGTCTTCATGCCACCGAAATGACGTCGGCACGAAGCGCTCCCGTCCGACGCGGACATGTTCCCGTGCCTGGCACCAGGACATGTCTGGTGCCTGGCACCGGACATGGCTCGTCGTATCCTGGCGGAATGGAGGCTTCTCCCGAGCGGGCGTTCCTGGCCGAGCTCGAATCCCGGCTCGCCGCCGGAGAGCCGGTGGAGATCGAGGTCTCGCTCGCGCTGCTTGCCGGCCAGGCGGTGGAGCTAGACCCGAACGAGCTCCGCGGGGCCCGCCGGCGGGCTGTCCAGCTCATGGCGACAGGCGGGGATCCTCGCCGCGAGCCCGACCCAGGCGGCCGCGCGGTCACCGCACTCGCCGCCGACCTCGACTCCCCAGCGCGTCGAGCCGTTCTCGCAGACGGTCTCGCATCGCTCGGCGACATGGTGGCGGGCCTCCCAGCGGTCTCGGCCCGGCTCGAGCGTCTCGTCGCCGATCAGGAGCTCGCGTGGCGCTGGTTCGCCTGCACGCTCCTGGCCGAGGAACTGGTCGGGGACTGATCCCTCGAACCGGCGATGAACCTCTTGTTCGGCTACGTTCCGCCGATGTAAGAAGTGCCCGGCCCAGTCAACCTTCTTACAAGGGGTCAATTTGCGCTACCGAGCTCTCATCGGAATCGTCGCGGCCGCATTCGTAGTGCTCCCTGCCACCGCCTCGGCGTCCCAGATGATCAGCCGGAACGCGACGCACGTGAAGCTCGCGGTAAACCGCAACGGAGTCGCCCTTGTCACGTATCGCGCCGGCGGACGCCTGAGCCACACGCTCGCCTGGGGAGCGATCAACGCGCGGACACCCACGCGCGGCATGAAGCAGATCAAGTTCAAGCTCGACTACTCGGGCGGCTGGGGCTCCCGCCACAAGGATCTCTGGAAGGGATTCAAGAACGCCTGCGGCCCGTACGAGGGCCCCGAGCTTCGGTACACGGTCGCCGCCTGCACGGCGCCCGACGGCTCGCACTGGGCGATTCAGAAGTGGCAGCGCTTGCTGCCGCCCTTCGGCCTTCGCCCGACTTTCCAGCAGAGGGCCGTCGAGATGCACCTCTCCCACTGGTCCGGCGACCTGCCCGAGTTCGTGGTCAAGGTCGACTGGGTCTACAAGCGCTTCGACCATCTCTATGGCTGGCTGACGTACAAGGGCGAGGGCGTCTACGGGTTCAAGGCGACGAAGTACGGCTCTCCGCTCGACACGTGGGGCCGGAACGTCATGGTCGACACGTACAACTCGCGCTACGGTCGCGGCTGGAAGCGTGAGAACGGCTTCCTGACCCATCGCGGAAGCGGAGCGTTCTGTTACGGCTTCTACCCGCACGGGAACCGCCCGATCGGCAAGGGCGAGGAATACCGGGCAAGTGTGATGGGGCCCGGCGTAACGCCGATCCTCTTCTGGCAGGGCCAGGCGCCTGGCCCGTTCGACCCGACGCTCGACGCGACGGCGAACGAGGAGCAGGCCACGCTCTTCACGAACTCCAAGTGCCGCGTCAAGTAAGCCTCCTCGTAGCCACATAGGATCGCCTCGTGGCGGGCGACGAGCTGAAGGCGTTGATGCGAGACGTGCCCCAGCCCGTCAGCGTGGTGACCGTCGACGCGGCCGGACAGAAGGCGGGTCTCACGATCGTCTCGCTCGTCTCGCTCTCGCTCGAGCCGCCACTCGTCGGGATCGCGGTCAGACGCCAGGCCGCACTCCACGAGCTGCTGCACGGAGCCGGTGGGTTCGCGGTCAGCATTCTTGCCGCCGGACAGGAGAGCCTGGCTCAGCACTTCGCCCGCGGAGTTCCGCCGATCGCCCTGTGGCAGGGAATCGAGACGCGCGACGGAGAGCTCGACGCCCCGCTTCTGGAAGGGGCGCTCGGGTGGATCGAGTGCCGCCTCGCCTCCGCGCACCCAACCGGCGATCACACGTTCTTCGTCGGTGACGTCGCCTCGGCCGCCCGTGGCCCCGGGCGGGAGCCGCTCCTGCGCCTACGGCAGGAATACTCCTGATCGAGGCGGTCGTCTTCGACCTCGACGGCGTGCTCCTCGACACCGAGGAGGTCTGGAACGAAGCGCGCCGGCAGATCGTCGAGGAGCGCGGCGGCCGCTGGCGAGAGGACGCACAGCGGGCGATGATGGGCATGAGCTCGAGCGAGTGGTCGCCGTACATGCACGACGAGCTCGGCGTCCCCGACTCGCCCGGGCAGATCTCCGCCGAGGTCGTCCTGCGCCTCGAGGTTCTCTACCGAGAGAGCCTGCCGCTGATCCCAGGCGCGCTCGACGCGGTTCGGCGCCTCGCCGCGCGCTGGCCCCTTGCGATCGCGTCTTCATCCAACAGGCCGCTCATCGACCTTTTCCTCGAGCTGACCGGAACGACTGAGCTCTTCCGGACGACGGTCTCGTCGGAGGAAGTCGCACGTGGCAAGCCGGCGCCTGACGTCTACCTCGAGGCGGCCCGACGACTCGGTGTGGGGCCGGCGACCTGTGCCGCCGCCGAAGACTCCGGGAACGGGATCCGCTCGGCCGCAGAGGCCGGGATGACGGTCATCGCGATCCCAAACCGGGTCTTCCCGCCCGGCGACGAGGCGCTCGCGCTCGCAGCCGTTGCCCTCACGTCCGTGGACGAGCTTCGGCCCGAGTTGGTCGAAAGCCTGGGTTAGCGCGCCTAGCGGCGACCGACGACGAGCTTGACCGGGAAGCCTCGTCGCTTGACCGCGCCCGCCCTCGGGCTCTGTCCGACCACGCGGCCGACTCGCCTGGAGCGAGTGCGGCGGATGCGGCCCACGGCGCAGTGCGCCCGGCGGATCCTTGTCTTCGCGCGGCCGCGCGTCAGCCCGATCACCCGCGGCACGTGGCCGCGCACCGGTGGCGGTGGTGGAGGCGGTGGTGGAGGTGGCGGTGGTGGAGGTGGCGGCGGTGGCGGCGGTG
>JBGOSR010000020.1:0-18682 GCA_041476065.1 Gaiellaceae bacterium | reverse complement strand
CGCCGCGGCGCACGCGCGGCCGGCACGATCATGGTCGCGCCCTCGTCCCCGCGCCCGTCGACCTCCGCAAGGCAGGCCTCGAGCTCGACCACGAAGTCGCCCATCGACTGGAACCGGTCCTCGGGGTCCTTCGACATCGCGCGCTGGATTGCAAGGTCGATCCGCGCGGGACAGTCCGGGCGGCGCTCGAGCACGCTCGGTGCCGGTTCGTTCACGTGCCGCATGGCGACGGCGACGAAGTTGTCGCCCGAGAAGGGCACTTCGCCGCTCAGGAGCTCGTAGAGGACGACGCCGAGCGAGTAGATGTCCGTCTTCGGATCGACCTTCTGGCCGCGGGCCTGTTCCGGCGCGATGTAGTCGCTCGTCCCGAGCACCGTGCCCGTCTGCGTCACCCCCTGGACGTCGAGGGAGCGTGCGATCCCGAAGTCGGTCACCTTCGCCTGCCCGTCCTCGTTGAGCAGGACGTTCTGCGGCTTCACGTCCCGATGGACGAGGCCGCGCTCGTGCGCGAACGACAGCGCCCGCGCGATCTGAAGCGTGAGCCCGAGCGCCTCTCGAACCTCCATCGGCCCCTGGTTGGACAGCTCCTTCAGGTTCTGCCCGTCGACGTACTCGAAGACGATGAACTGGCGCCCCTCCTGCTCCCCGCGGTCGATGACCGTGACGATGTTCGGATGGGCGAGCTGGGCCACCGCGCGCGCCTCGCGGCGGAACCGCTCGACGTAGTCCTCGTCCCGCGTGTACTGCTCGTGGAGGATCTTCAGGGCAACCGTGCGCTCGAGCAGCCGGTCGTGCGCGCGAAAGACATTCGACATGCCGCCCGAGCCGACGAGCTTCTCCAGCTCGTACCGGCCCGCGATGAGCTCACCGACCACGACCTAGAGTTTCCCTGAGACCAGGCGAACTACGCGCCGATAACGGCAGCGAGCGCGTCTTCCCAGACGCCGAGAGCCTCGTCGAGCTCCGCGTCGGAGATCACGAGCGGCGTCAGCACACGGATGCAGTTGCCGTAGACACCGGACTTGATCAGGAGCAATCCGTTCCGTGCTGCGTGCTCGACGACTGCGCTCGCCGACGGCGAATCAGGATCCTTCGTCTCGCGGTCGTGGACGAGCTCGATCGCGAGCATCGCGCCTAGCCCGCGCACGTCGCCGATCGCCTGCCAGCGCGACTGCCAGGTCTCCATCCGCTCCCGGATGGCGTCGCCGATCGCTGCTGCGCGCTCGACGAGGTTCTCCTCCTCGAAGATGTCGAGCACCGCGAGTGCGGCTGCCTGGGCAACCGGGTTGCCGACGTAGGTGCCGCCGACGGCGGAGTCCTGCGGAGCGTCCATGATCTCCGCTTTGCCGACCACGCCGGAGAGCGGGAGCCCGCCGGCAATCGACTTCGCAACCACCATCAGATCGGGCTCGACACCGTGGTGCTCGATGGCCCACATGCACCCCGTGCGGCCGAACCCGGTCTGCACCTCGTCGACGACGAAGACGATCCCGTGCTCGTCGCAGATCTCGCGCACGCCTCGGACGAACTCGGTCGGTGCCGGCACGAAGCCACCTTCACCGAGCACGGGCTCCATCACGATCGCCGCGACGTTCTCTGGTGCGACCTGCGTGAGGAAGGCGCGCCGGAGCGCCGCGAGCGCAGTCTTGGTGTCCGGCCCGCGATAGGCGCTCGGATACGGAACGCGGTAGACCTCGGGCGCGAACGGGCCGAGGCCCGCCTTGTAGGGGTGGGTCTTCGACGTCATCGTCATCGAGAGCAAGGTGCGGCCGTGGAACGCGCCCTCGAAGACGATCACCGCCGGCCGCTTCGTGTACGTACGGGCGAACTTGATCGAGTTCTCGATCGCCTCGGTACCGGCGTTGAAGAACGCGGCTTTCGCAGGGCCGGCGAACGGCGACACCGCGACCAGGCGTTCAGCTAGCTCGACGTAGACCTCGTACGGGACGATCGTGAAGTCGGTATGGCTGAAGCGCGAGAGCTGCTCCTGCGCGGCCTCGACGACGCGGGGGTGCGAATGGCCGACGTTGAGACAGCCGACTCCGCCTGTGAAGTCGATGAAGGTGTTGCCGTCGACGTCCGTCACCGTCACGCCGCGCGCTTCCGCTGCAACAATCGGGTGCACGAGCGAGAGCGGTGCCGCGACGACGCGCTCCTTGCGCTCGATGATCTCGCGCGAGCGAGGCCCAGGAATCTCTGTCCGAATCTCGATGGAACGTGTGACCGCCATACCTCCAGGATACAGGGGCGGGCGGCTCTCTGCATAGATGAATAGAGTTCATACATGAGCCTCGGACGCGCAGATCTCGATCCCGATCCGTTGCGCCAGTTCGAGCGCTGGCACGAGGAGGCAGGACGCGGCGACGCGGTCGCGCTGGCCACGGCGACCGAGCAAGGAGCGCCCTCGGTGCGCATGGTGTTGCTGAAAGGCGCCGACGAGCGCGGCTTCGTCTTCCACACGAGCTACGAAGGCCGTAAAGCGCGGGAGCTGGCGGAGAACCCGCATGGCGCCCTCCTCTTCTACTGGCAGGAGCCGGGGAGGCAAGTGCGGATCGAGGGCCAAGTCGAGCGCGTCGACCCACAGGAATCAGAGGCGTACTTTCGCACTCGCCCGCGCGGAGGCCAGCTCGCCGCTTGGACCTCCCACCAGAGCGAGCCGATCGGCTCGCGGAAAGAGCTGGAGGAGCGCTTCGCAGAGCTGCAGGCGCGTTTCGAGGGCGACGATGTGCCCATGCCGCCGCACTGGGGCGGCTTCCGCCTCGTCCCGGAGACGTACGAGTTCTGGGAGCACCGGGACAACCGCATGCACGACCGCTTCCGCTACCGCAGGACCGGGGACGCATGGCGCACCGAACGACTGAGCCCCTGACCGACTTTGCAACAGACTGTTGCTAAGTCTGAGCCGGCTCGTAGTCTTGGGCGCGTGATCCTCGGGCACCTCGATCTGGATGCGTTCTTCGCCGCAGTCGAGGAGCTCGAGACCCCCGAGCTGCGCGCCAAGCCGCTCGTCGTCGGCGGCGACCCTCGCGGACGCGGGGTCGTGGCCACGGCCAACTACGAGGCGCGCAAGTTCGGCATCCACTCGGCGATGTCGTGCGCCGAAGCTCTGCGCCGCTGCCCGAACGCGGTCTTCGTGCGACCACGGCACGCCATCTACAGGGAGTACTCGCAGGCGGTCTGGAGCGCCGTGCGGGAAGTCGTCCCAACCGTCGAGCGCACCGGGATGGACGAGGGCTACCTCGACCTCGGCGAGGTGGCCGGCACCTTCGGCGTGGCGCGGGCGCTCGCAGAGGCCGTCCAGACGTCCGTGCGTGGGGCGACGAGCCTCAGCGCGGCGATGGGCGTCGCCACGTCGAAGGTCGTGGCCAAGATCGCGAGCGACCGCCGCAAGCCCGGCGGGTTGACGGTTGTCCCGGCGGGACGCGAGGCTGCCTTTCTCGCTCCGTTCGACGTGCGCCGGCTTCCCGGAGTCGGGCCTCGCTCGGAAGCGCGGCTACGAGCCGGGGGCCTGGAGACGATCGGCGCCCTCGCTGCCCTCTCAGACGAGGAGCTCACGCGCCTCCTCCCGGGCAAGGTGGGGACGCTCCTGCGCGATCGCGCGCGCGGGATCGACCCCCGGCCGCTGGAGACGAGCTCGGAGCGGATCTCGATCAGCCACGAGGAGACCTTCGAGCGCGACATCGCCGACCGCGATCAGCTGAAGGACGAGCTGCGCCGGATGGCGACGCGTCTGGCCGAGCACCTTCAGCGCTCAGGGGAGACCGCGCGCACGGTGACGACGAAGGTGCGCTATCCCGACTTCGCGATCCGCAGCCGCTCGACGAGCATCCCGGTCGGCACCGATGATCCGCAGCGGATCGGCGAGCTCGCCTGCGCGCTACTCGACCGCGCGCTCGCCGACAGGCCGGGCGCGCTGCGCCTCGTCGGGGTCGGGGTCTCGGGCTTCGATCCGCACCGCCAGCTCGCGCTCGTCTGAAGGGACCGTTATGCGGCGGGCGCGGCCGGCTCGTGCATCGCCATCCGGTCGCCCTTCCACTCGCGGTATGTGATCGAGCCGAGCAGGCCGAGGATGAGAAACGCGTTGAGGGGATGCAGCGCACCGAGGATGTATGGCGCCGAGATGCCTGTCCAACCGAGCAGCAACTGGGCCACAAGGAGCACGAACGCAATCGCCGACATCTTGATCCGCTTCTTGCCGCGAGCTCCGAACGAGAGCAGGAGCAGCACGAGCCCGGAGAGGACGATCAGCTCGCCGAGAACGCCGTGGGCGGTGAACGAATTGTCGAAGGCATCCTGGTTGACGGTGCCCTTGTCTGCCTTGTGCGCGACGTCGAATGCTCCGTACCCGGCGAAGGCGATCTGGAGAACGACTGCCGCAGTCATCAGAGAGACCCAGAACCGGTAAATCGCGCTCATGGAGGACCTTGTTCCTTTCGTCGGGATTGGGACGGGCGCGTAAGTTAACGCTCCCAGCGGAAGCCGACCGGCGCAGCCGCCGGCTCCAAAGGGCTTCGTTCGAGGCCCGACTGCGGCTGCGACGTGTTGTAGCCGCCGGGGGCAACGTCGTTCGGAGTGTCCGGATGGAAGAGCGACGCGAGGTACTGGATGTGCCCACGGCCCGGGCCGAGCTCCCACTGGCCGCCTCCGTAGGCAGCGATGCCTTTCGACGCGCAATAGTCGTAGGCCTCGAAGAGGCGTCGCACACTGCCGAAGCGCGACGGCTTGATGTTGATCGTGCGCGGCGGCCAGGGCGCGCTCTCGATGTCCTCGACGGAATGGATCGGCGCATCCCACGTCACGCGGGCCGAATACCGATCCAGGACCTGCCGGGTCTCGTCGGTGACGGCCGGATCCTCTATCCACGCGCTGGGGAAAGCCTCGGCCACGCGGAGATAGAGCTGCGGATCGGGCGGCTGGTCGACCGGCGTGCCCTTGTACTGGCCCTTGAAGTCGACGGTGTCGACGACGCCGAGGCGAGCCAACTCGTCGAGCAGTGCGTCGCTCCAGTCGCTCGTCGGGTCGAGCTTGAAGCGCAGGTCGGGATACGCCTCCAGCCACTTGAGCAGGGGTTCGAGCGACGGAGGTGAGTCGAACCGCATCGAGGAGACGAACGTCACCGGGTGCGGCTCTCGGCCCACGGCCTCGGCCAGCGAGCGGCCTGCCTGGCGCAGCGCCAGATCGAGAGCTGCGCTCTCGAAGGCCCAGCGGCGGTAGTCGCGGGAGGCGGCCATCTCGGGCTCGCGCAGAAAGAGCTCGACCCCGTCGAGGTGCTGCGAGTAGGAGTCGATCGTGTAGGAGCCGGCCAGCGGCAAGTCCGAAGGAGGCGGATGGTCGCCCGCCGTGTAGGTCACGTCCTCGCCGATTCCCTCCTCCCCGCCCCCGCTCAGGTGCACAACCGTCGTCACGCGGGCGAACTCGGGCGAGACCTTCAACTCGAGGCGCTCCAGCTCGTAGGACTCGATCTCGAGGGGCAGTTCGGAGACAGCGTCGTAGAGCGGCACCGGGTGAACCATAGAATCGCGGCGTGGTTCTCTCAGATCGAACCATCGCGGGGCTTCTCGACGAGGGGCGGATCGAGATCGAGCCCTACGATCCGGCGCTCCTCCAGCCGTCGAGCGTCGACGTCCGCGTCGACCGCTTCTTCCGCGTCTTCCACAACGCGCGCTACGCGTTCATCGACGTCAAGGAGCCGCAGGAGGATCTGACCGAGCTCGTCGAGATCGAGGACGAGCGGCCGTTCATCCTCCACCCGGGCGAGTTCGTGCTCGGCTCGACGCTCGAGCGGATCCGGCTGCCGGACGACCTCGTGGCCCGACTCGAGGGAAAGTCGTCGCTCGGCCGGCTCGGCCTGCTGATCCACTCGACTGCCGGCTTCATCGACCCGGGCTGGGACGGTCACGTCACGCTCGAGCTCTCGAACGTCGCGAACCTCCCGATCACGATCTACTACGGGATGAAGATCGGCCAGCTCTCGTTCATGCAGCTCTCGGAGCCGGCCGAGACACCGTACGGCGCGGGCTCGCTCGGCTCGAAGTACCAGGGCCAGCAGGGGCCGACACCGAGCCGCTACTGGCAGAACTTCGAGCGCGAGCCGACCCGGTGATTCTCGTAACCGGAGGCACGGGCTTCGTCGGCGGGCACGTCGTGCATGCGCTGCGGCAGGCGGGCAGGTCGGTGCGCTGCCTCGTCCGCAGCCGGCGGAGGGCGAGAACGCTCGGAGCGCTCGGCTGCGACCTCGCCGAGGGGGACGTCACCGACCCCGCCGGCCTGCGCGAAGCCCTCGAGGGCATTGACACGGTCGTCCACCTCGTCGCCATTCGCCAGGGAAGACCGGAGCAGTTCCAGCGAGTCATGGTCGGGGGGACCCGCGAGCTGCTCAAGCTGGCCAAGGAAGGTGGCGTCAGGCGCTTCGTCCACATGAGCGCGCTCGGCACGAGCGAGGAGACGAAGGATCTCGTCCCGTACTACGGCGCGAAATGGCAGCAGGAGCAGGACGTGCAGGGCTCCGGCTTGCCGTACGTGATCTTCCGGCCGAGCTTCGTCTTCGGGCGCGACGGGGGGATCCTCCCGACCTTCCGCAGGCTCGCGAAGCTCGCGCCCGTGACACCGATCATCGGCTCGGGGAAGCAGCGGATCCAGCCGATCTGGGCCGACGACGTCGCCGCGTACTTCGAGCAGGCCGTCGACCTCGAGGCAGCGACGAACCGGACGTTCGAGCTCGGCGGGCCGGACGTCGTCTCCTGGGACGAGTTCTGGGAGAGGCTGAAGCGCGTCCTCGGCATGCGGCGGCCGAGCGTTCACGTCCCGGTTGGGTTGATGAAGGTAAACGCGCTTCTGACCGAACGGCTCCCAGGGAACATCCCCCTGACGCGCGACCTCCTGAAGATGCTCGAGCACGGGGACAACGTCGCCTCGAATGCCAACGCTGTGGAGACGTTCGAGCTTCCGCTGGTCCCGCTCGACGAGCAGCTGCGCCGCGCGGCCTGATGCCCGAGCCGCAGATCGTGGCATTGGGCGGCCTCGGCGGCGACGGCGCGGCTGGGGAGCTCGTCCGGTTCGTGCTCGAGCTCACCGGGAAGGAGAGACCGCGTGTGTGTTTCGTGCCGACGGCAAGTGCGGAGAGCCCGGAACTCCTCGTTACGTTCTACGAAGAGCTGAGCGGCTTCGCCGAGTGCTCACACGTTTCGTTCTTTCCCTGGCCTCGGGATGACCTCCGGACGCACGTGCTCTCGCAGGACGCCGTCTTCGTGAGCGGGGGCAACACGGCGAACATGCTGGCGATCTGGCGGGCTCACGGGTTCGACGAGATCGTTCGCGAGGCCTGGGAGCAGGGGATCGTGCTCGCGGGCTCGAGCGCGGGGATGATCTGCTGGTTCGAGGCCGGCGTGACCGACTCCTTCGGGCCGCAGCTCGACGGCATGCGCGACGGTCTCGGCTTCCTCCCCGGGAGTGCCTGCCCTCATTACGACGGCGAGGAACGACGTCGGCCGGTCTACCAGGCGCTCGTCGCGAACGGGTTTCCGCCGGGAATCGCCGCAGACGACGCGGTCGGGTTGCACTACGTCGGCACGGAGCTGAAAGAAGCCGTCTCGGCCCGTGAAGGCAGCCGCGCCTACCGTGTCGAGCCCGGCAGCGAGACGCCGATCGAGCCCAGAGCCCTCGGAAAAGAGTAGGGGCCACCCCGAAAGGCGGCCCCTAGTCCGGTTACCAACGTTGGATTAGTAGAGGCGCTTCCGGCCGGCCCTTTCGAGCTGGCGGCGCGTAGCGCGAGCCCCCTACGTTGGCTAGACGATTCCCCGTAGGTCTCGGGGACGCGCCTCTACCCGCTGGTACCTCCACTGCCCGTACTGGAATCTGTCAAGCCGGACCACCTCCTTTCCGCGGTTAGCCGAACTGTAGCCGTTCGGAAAGGACGTAGGCCAACGCAGCCATGTCCTCGTGCCTGGCACCGAGACATGTCTGGTGCCTGGCACCGGGCAGGCCTTATTGAAGGGACTAGGCCAACGCAGCCATGTCCTCGTGCCTGGCACCGAGACATGTCTGGTGCCTGGCACCGGCAGGGCTTGTTGGGCTAGGGGCGATCGGTCAGGACGACCGAGATCTCGAGGCCGCGGTCGAGCGGAATCGTGACGCTCTCGAGGGTTGGGTCGGCCTGGCGGGCCTCGGAGTAGGCACCGAGGGTGTCCTGATGTGAGAGCACGTTGTCAGCGACGAAGAGGCCGCCGGGCTCGACCTTGTCTCGCGCCAGCTCGAAGAGGCGCTCGTAATCGTCCTTCTCCGCGTCGATGAACACGACGTCGAAGACGTCCTCGATCTCAGGCAGGTTGGCGAAGGCGTCGCCCGGGACGAGCTCGCAGGTCTCCTCGAGACCTGCCTCGGCGACGTTGCGTTGCCAGGCCTCGATCTTCGCCGGATCGGCCTCGAGCGAGAGGACGCGACCGCCGAAGTAGCGCACCCCGGCACCGAGCCAGATCGACGAGTACCCGCGCGAGCCGCCGATCTCGAGCACCTCGCAGTCCACCTGCGGCGCCACGAGCGCGTAGAGGAACTGACCCGTCGACCGCGCCACCTGACGCGCGCGCTGCTCACGGGGCACGCCCTGCTCGCGCTCCGCGGCATCCTCGGCCTCGAGCCGGGCGAGAACCGCTCTGACCCTGTCGTCGAGCGTCACCGGACGTCCACCTTCACGATGCCGTCCTCGACCAGGACCGGAAACGTCTCCACGGGAAACACGGCCGGCAGCGACAGCGGTTTCCCGGTGCAGATCTCGATCCGGGCACCGTGGCGCGGGCAGACGGCGACGCCCTCGTCGGGATCGAAATCGCCCTCGCATAACGGCCCGTCGTCGTGCGAGCAGCGATCTTCGAGCGCGCACAGCTTCCCGCCCAGGTTGTAGACCCCGACCGAGATTTCCCCGGCATGCACGATCTTCACCGAGCCGGGCGGTAGCTCATCCAGCGGCGCGACGGTGACGAGCGCCAACGTCTACGAGATCTCGAGCTCGCTCGCGAGCCCCGCCCACTCCTCGGGCAGCGGCGTTCCCTTTGCCCTGTGGAGCGCAACCTTGAGGACGCCGAGGCCGAGCAGCGCGCACTTGAGCCGGACCGGCGTCAGCGGAATGCCGATCTCCTCGAGCAGCTCCTCTTTCGGCAGCGCGGCGACCTCCGAAGCGGAGCGGCCCTTCACCATCTCGGTCAGCATCGAAGTCGCCGCCTGGCTGATCGCGCAGCCGCGACCCTCGAACTTGACCTCCTCGATCGTCTCGCCGTCCTCGCCGAGCGAGACCGAGATCGTGACCTCGTCGCCGCAGAGCGGGTTCAGCCCCTCCGCGGTCGCATCGGGAGATTCCATTGCCCCGTGGCCGCGGGGGTTCTTGTAATGGTCGAGGATGACCTCGCGGTAGAAGTCGCTCACAGCACTGAGCGTACCTAGCCGAAGACTTTACGAACCTTGTGCAGGCCGTCGACGAGCCTGTCGATCTCCTCCGGGAGCGTGTAGAGGTAGAAGCTGGCGCGGTTCGTGGCGGCGACGCCGAGCTTGTGCATCAGGGGCTGACAGCAGTGGTGACCTGCCCGGATCGCGACGCCTTCCAGGTCGAGCACTTGGGCCACGTCGTGGGGATGAATGTCACCGAGGTTGAACGAGACGATGCCCGCGCGCCGCTCGGCCGGCGGCCCGTAGAGCTTGATCTCCGGGATCTCGGCGAGGCGCTCGAGCGCGTAGGCGGTGAGCTCGTGCTCGTGCCGCTCGATCGCCTCGAGCCCGATCTCCGTCAGGTAGTCGACAGCCGCACCGAACCCGACGGCTTCGGCGATCGGCTGAGTGCCGGCCTCGAACTTCGCAGGCACCTCGCCCCACGTCGTCTCCTCGAGGCGCACCGAGCGGATCATGTGCCCGCCGAGATTGAACGGCTCCATCGCCTCGAGAAGCTCCCGCCGCCCCCAGAGCGCACCGACACTCGTCGGGCCGCACATCTTGTGGGACGAGAAGGCGAGGAAGTCGCAGCCGAGCCCCTGAACGTCGATCGCCCGGTGGGGCGCCGCCTGGGCGGCATCCACGACCATGATCGCGTCCCGCTCATGGGCCCAGGCTCCGAGCCGCTCGAGCGGATTGACCGTCCCGAGCGAGTTCGAGACGAGATTGGCCGCCACGACGCGCAGGTTCCCGTCGCCCGCCGCCCCGTCCAGGTCGTGCAGGTCGAGCTCGCCCTGATCGTCGAGCGGGATCATCCGGAAGTCCGCTCCGGTCCTCTTCGCGACGTACTGCCAGGGCACGAAGTTCGAGTGGTGCTCGAGCTCGGTCACGAGGACGACATCGCCCGGCCCGAGGTTGACGAGACCCCAGGCGTACGCGACGAGATTCAGCCCTTCGGTCGCGTTCCGCGTGAAGATCAGTTCCTTCGCAGAGGGCGCGTTCACGAGCGTCGCGAGCTTCTGGCGTGCACCCTCGTAGCCCGCCGTTGCGCGCTCGGACAGCTCGTAGACGCCACGGTGCACGTTCGCGTAGGACGTCTCGTAGAAATCCCGCAACGCGTCGAGGACCTGCCGCGGCTTCTGAGACGTCGCCGCCGAATCGAGGTACGCGAGCGGCTTGCCGTGGATCTGCTGTTCGAAGATCGGAAAGTCGGCGCGAATCTTTCGCGCGTCGATCTTGGGCGGGCTCGTCACGGCCACGTGCCTATCGTACTCCTGGAGGCTCGACCCCCTGCGCGTCTCGAACGAGGTACAGAGGCCGTCCCTTCACCTCGTCGTGGATCCGCGCGATGTACTCGCCCATGATCCCGAGCAGGAACAGTTGGATCCCACCGAGGAACGCCACGAAGACGGCGATCGACGCCAGGCCGGGGACCGAGTAGAGCCCGAGGATCTTCGAGACGAGGAACACCGCTCCGAGGAGGAAGGACAGGCCGGAGACCGCGAAGCCGATCTTCAGCGCCAGGCGCAGCGGCGCCGCCGAGAAGCTGACGATCCCGTCGGTGGCGAACTTCACCATCTTGCCGAGCGGGTACTTCGTTTCTCCCGCGAAGCGCTCCTCGCGGCGAAACGGGACTCCCACCTGGCGGAAACCGATCCAGCTGAACATGCCGCGCACGTAGCGGTTCGTCTCGCGCATCGACCGGAACGCGTCGAGCGCCCGGCGATCGACGAGGCGGAAGTCGCCCACGTCGAGCGGCACGTCCACGTCGGTCATCCGTCGAAAGAGCCGGTAGAACACCTTCGCCGTCCCCCGCTTGAAGGAGCTGTCGCCGCGCCGCTCCTCGCGAACTGCGTAGACGACGTCGAATCCCTCCCGCCAGCGCACGGCGAGGTCGATCGCGACCTCGGGCGGGTCCTGGAGGTCCGCGTCCATGACGATCACGGCGTCGCCCGAGGCCGCGTCGAGGCCGGCTGTGACCGCGATCTGGTGCCCGAAGTTCCGCGAGAGGCGGAGCAGCTTGAAGCGGGGGTCGTTGCGGCGCGCCCCGGCCATGAGCTCGTAACCGCCGTCGCTGCTCCCGTCATCGACCAGGATGACCTCGCACTCACCGTCCATCTTGTCGAGCAGAAGTGCAAGCCGTCGCAGCAGCTCGGGCAGGGTCTCTTCCTCGTTGTAGACCGGTACGACGAGCGAATACTCGGGATGCTTGGCGGTGTCCATGCTGCTCATATTGAAGCTGCCTTCCGTTGAACCTTCGATAACGGCTTCGCTCCGGCAGAGCTTTGCGCTTCAATGTTCGGGATGCGTCGCTTAGCCCCTATCGCGCTTGCACTTGCTTCGATCGCTCTCCTCGCTTCCGGTTGCGGCGGCAAGAAGAGCGCGAGCGGGAACACTCAGGGAAGCGGATCGCCGGGGGCGAAGGTCTTCGCGGACGCTGGCTGCGGCAGCTGCCACACGATGGCCACGGCCGGTGCGACCGGAAAAGTGGGGCCGAACCTCGATGAGCTGAGGCCGAACCAAGAGCGAGTCGAGCTGCAAGTGAAGAACGGCGGCCGCGGGATGCCGTCATTCGCCAGCAAGCTGAGCCCGGCCGAGATCAAGCAGGTCGCAGGCTTCGTCGCCACGGCGGCCGGTAGTGGCCAGACCGCCGGGAAGATCTCCTTCGTGCCCGACGACAAGAAAGTCGACGACTGCCAGGACACGACCTGCTTCGAGCAAGCTTTTGGCAACCTGGCCTACAACGACGGCCCGAAGGCGGCTCTGGACAAGCTCGCCTCGCTCTCGAGCACGAATCCAACCGTTCAGGGCGACTGCCACCCGATCGCACACAAGATCGGCGCCGGTGGCCTCCTGAAGTACAAGGGAGACGTTGCCGAGGCCTTCGCCGCCGGCAACGGCACGTGCGGCTCAGGCTATTACCACGGCCTGCTCCAGTGGAAGCTCGCGGGAGTGAAAGCCGATCAGGTCGCAGGCGTTGCGCGAACGGCATGCGAGAGCCCGAAGATCAAGACGAACGCGTTCAACTACTACCAGTGCAACCACGGCCTCGGCCACGGCCTGATGCTCTATACGGCGTACGACCTTCCGCAGGCGCTCAACTTCTGCCACCAGCTGCAGACGTCACTCGATTCGATCGAGTGCAGCGGCGGGGTCTTCATGGAGAACCAGAGCTCGTCGTTCGGCCTGCACACGACCTGGCTCAGCACGAAGGACCTCCTCTATCCATGCGACAGCAAGCTCGTCAAGCGGCAGGACAAGCTGTACTGCTACCTGCTCGTCACCTCGCACATCCTTCCGTACGTCGGCGGCGACTGGAAGAAGACTGCGGACTGGTGCCGGAAGAGCGATCCGGGTTGGGTCGAGACCTGCTTCGAATCGTACGGACGCGACGTCTCGGGGGCGGCCGTGCAGAACCCCGATCGCATTCGCCAGCTCTGCAAGATGGCGGGCAGCGGGGAGAAGTCGTGCCTGTACGGCGGGGTGCGCGACATCCTCAACAACAATTCCCAGGACATGGGGGCGAAGCGGCTTTGCGAAACGGTGGCCACGCGCTTCCGTTCGCGCTGCTACTTCGGCATCGGATCGATCCTCGGGACGCAGCACGCCGACGTGCCGGGGAAGCAGACGGCCTGCGAGCAGTTCGCAAAGGGCCGGGACCTCACCGACTGTCTCAGCGGCGCCGGCGCCTAGGACGGAACCTCGAACACGACGTGCGTTCCGTCAGGAACGATGTTGCGGAGCCGGCCGTGCGGATACTTCTCAGCCAGGGAAGCAGCGGCGCCAGCCCACACGCCGCGCCTCATGAAGAGCGCGAACGGCGGGCTCGCCCTGAAGCTCGCCAGCCCGGTCGGATCGATGGCGTTCTTCACCTGGGCCTCGTTCCGCACGAACATTCGGAGCCGATCTTCGGCCGACCCGAAGCTGAAATAGCTCAGATCTCCCGATGAAAGACTGGGCGTAGAGACGTAGAACTGTTGGCCCGGAACGTCACGGTGCGACTGAATGTAACGCCCCGTGTTCCCGATCGGCTCGCCGAACTTGCGGCCCGTCTGAATGAAGTCCCAGGCGATCGCGAGGTTCCAGACCACGACCGCCGCGAGGATCGTCCCGACGACGGCTCCCGAGCCGTGGCGAACCGGTCTCCACCTGTCGGCAAGCCACCGCACTCCTTGCGTGACGAGGTAGGCGACGAAGGGGAGCGTGATCAGCAGCCGCGTGTAGTTCGGAGCCTTGTTGATCGCCAGGGCGAACGACAGCCAGAGCACGACGAAACCGCCGAGCATGAGGAACGCACCCTCGTCGTCACGGCGTCGCCAGAGGCCGACGCCGACGACCGCGGCTCCGAGCCAGAGCAGAAGGCCGCTGAGCGGATCGAGGAAGCCGTGGCCCGGATTGGCGTAGATCCAGCCGTGATCCTGGACCTTGTTGTTGAAGGTCAGGAGGCCCCACTTCATGTTCGTCTCGTACCCGTGCCACTGGCTGTCCGCGAATACCCAGTCGCGCTGGATATTCCGTCCCTCGTTGTAGATCAGAAAGGTCTCCTTGTTCGGTTGGTGCGCGCTGGGCGGGATGTGCGACTCGGCGATCGTGATCGGCGCTGCGAGCAGCGCACAGCCCGAGACGGCGATCGAGCCGAGGACGACGAGCTTCCGGACCGGGAAGCGCGAGCGGAACACGATTGCCAGTCCGACCAGGAAGAACAGCCAGAGCGGAAAGGCGATCCGGGAGGGGGAGTAGACGTAGAACCCGAGCCCGGCTGCGGCGCCGCCCAGGAACGTCGCCAGCTCGTCGTCGTTACGAAGCCCCCACAGGAGCAGGGCGAAAGCGACGACCTCGGCCAGGACGGCGGTGTTCTCGCGCATCGCGAGCCGGCTGATCATGAAGAAGGCGTGACTCGTCCCGACGAGGGCAGCCGCGAAGAGTGCCCAGCGGCGAGGGAGAAGCTGCCGGAAGAGCGCATAGGACACGGCGACGATGAGCAGCCCGCAAAGCGCGTGCAGGAGCCGCATGTGGTAGAGGTCGACTCCGCCGAGGAGGTTGCCGAGATTGCCCCAGCCGATGAAGAGGAGCGCCGGCCGGCTCAGGTAGAAGCTGACGCCGAACGGATCGACGTGCGGCAGGGTCGCATACTGCTTCGAGACCTCCATGACCGCGACCTCGTCCGAGTTGACCTGCACCGGCCAGCGGTACAAAGCGACGACGTAGAGCGGCGAGAGAGCCGCGACCAGCAACCCCGGCAACGCCACGTCGAGCAGCTCGATCCGCGGGACCGACCGCGACCTGCTCGCAAAGAACGCGGCCAGAGCGACGAGCCCGACGAGCCAGAGCAACAGCATCCCGTGGCTGTAGCCAGAGCGGTCGTAGACGATGATCGACGCAGCTCCGCTGATCAGGCCCAGACCGAGCCCGAGATGTGCAAGACCGCCCGGCGAGACGGTTGCAGACAAGCCTGCAAGCCCCGATCTAACGGATTTGCCTCCGCTGACCCCCACCGCAACAAGGTAGCCCGTAGACCGGCAAACACCTAGCCGATGCGTTACCGATTCGACTCAGCCCGAACCTTCGGCTTCAATGTGACACGTGTCTTCCCGAGCATCGATTCTGGCCTGCGTCCTCACGGGCGTCGCTGTCCTTGCCGCTTCCGGTTGCGGCGGGGGGCACAAGGCGGCGAGCTCACCGTCGAATTCCGCGGGTGCGAAGGTCTTTGCCAGCGCCGGGTGCGGCAGCTGCCACACGCTTTCAGGTGCGGGGGCGAAAGGGACCGTCGGCCCGAACCTCGATCAGCTCAAGCCCGCGAAGGACCGCGTGGCGCTCCAGGTCAAGAACGGCGGCGTCGGGATGCCGTCGTTCGCGAAGAAGCTGAGCGCGAGCCAGATCGACCAGGTTGCGGTGTTCGTCTCGGACGAGACGAGGAAGGCAACCGGGGGCGGCTCCGTCGCAGCCGGCTTCCAGCCCGACGGCACGAAGCTCACGGACTGCACCGGAGGCGACAACCACTGCTACGAGCAGGCCTTTGCGAACATCTCGTACAACGACGGGCCGAAGACCGCGCTCGACCTCTTCGACCAGAAGATCAAGCAGCCCGGCCCGATCGAGGCGGACTGCCACAGGATCGCGCACGCGATCGGCGGAGCCGCGCTCAAGTATTTCCACGGCAACATCGGTCAGGCGTTCGTGGCAGGCAGGCCGAGCTGCACGTCGGGCTACTACCACGGCATTCTCGAACGTGCGTTCCTTGGTATCCCCCCGAGCCAACTCGGGTCGGCGGCGAGAAAATTCTGCTCGGGCGACGTCGTTCGGAAGACCGAGTTCATCGCGTATCAGTGCGTTCACGGCCTCGGGCACGGGCTGATGATCTACACGGGCTACGACCTGCCGCTGTCGCTGCACACCTGCGACAAGCTGCAGGACTCGTGGGATGCGACCTCCTGCACCGGAGGCGTGTTCATGGAGAACTACCAGTCCTCCTACGGCGTGCAGTCGAGGTGGCTGAAGAGCAACGACCTGCTCTACCCGTGCGATTCGGTCGCCCCGAAGTACAAGTACTACTGCTACGACCTGGTCACGGCCCGGATCCTCCCGAAGGTGAACTACAACTGGAAGAAGGCGGCCAAAGTCTGCCGACGCAGCGAGAAGGGCTGGATGAACATCTGCTTCCAGTCACTCGGGCGCGACGCCTCGGGCTTCACGAGGCTCGACCCCGTCCGGATCCTCAACATCTGCAAGGTCGGCGGGGACAAGGAGCGTGAGTGCGTCTACGCGGCGGCCAAGGACATGGTCTACACAGACGTGAGCCCGCGCCGGGCGAAGGTGCTCTGTAACACCGCCCCGGCGGGCACCCAGGTCTACTGCTGGGAAGGAATCGGCGGGATCCTCGGGTCCTTCGACCGTGAGACCGCGAAGCGCAAGGCGCGCTGCGATGCGGCAACGCACAAGTTCCGCCAGGCGTGCTACCGCGGCGCGGCGATCACCTAACCGGTCGTCAGCCCTGCGGGATCCGGGCCTCGATGGCCTCGCCGAGGGCCTCGCGCACCGGCTCGAGCTCGATCCGGTCGAGCACGTCCTGGAAGAAGCCGCGCAGGATGAGGCGCTCGGCATCGGCCTGCGTCAGGCCGCGCGCCATCGCGTAGAAGAGCTGCTCGCGGTCGACCTGGCTGACCGTCGCGCCGTGGGTGCAGCGGACGTCGTTCGCCTGGATCTCGAGGCCCGGGATCGAGTCTGCGTGCGCTTCCGGTGAAAGCAGAAGGTTGCGGTTCTCCTGGTAGGCGTTCGTCTTCTGGGCGTCCGGCTCGACCCGGATCATCCCGCGCCAGACCGCGGTCGCCCGGTCGCGCAGCGCGCCCTTGAAGGCGAAGTCCGAGGTCGTGTTCGGCGCGATGTGCTCCTGGAGCGTGTCGAAGTCGAGGTGCTGGTCGCCGTCGGCGAAGTAGGCGCCCGTGACCCGCGAGGTCGCGCCCTGGCCGGCGAGGTCGTTCTCGATCCGCACCTTGCCCTTCTTCGACCCGAAGCCGCCCGCAACCCAGTCGAGCTCGGCGTCCCAGCCGACGCGGGCACGGTGCGACGCGAAGTGCCAAGTCTCTCGCGCCAAATTCTGGAGCGAGACGTACTCGACCTTCGCGTCCTGCCCGACGAAGATCTCGACCACGGCGTTCGAGTACCCGGCCAGATCGGGATCCGGCGAGGAGAGATCCTCGATCAGGCTGAAGCGGCTCCCGGGCTCGGCGATCACGAGCAGGCGCCAGAAGAGCGAGCCCCCGTCGGGTGGGTTCGCGATCCGCACGTAGAGCGGCCGCTCGACGACCACGCCCTTCGGGACGTGCACGAGCAGGCCGTGCTTCCAGCTGGCCGCATTCTGGGCGGCAAACTTCTCGTCGGAGCCGACTAGCTCTCCCAACTGGGGATGCGACTCGTCGAGCACTTCGAAGCGAATGCCTTCCGGCGACTGCTCGATCTCGATGCCGCCCGAGTCAACCGTGGCCAGACCGGCCACGTCGATGTCCAACATCGACTTCTTCGCAACAGTCTGTTGCAAAGTCTTGGCGCCGTTCACCGTGAACGCGTCTGGATCGAAGCCCTTGAGATCGGTGAAGCGCCACGATTCCTCGGTCGTGTTCGGGAGCGGCAAGGCGCGATAGCGCTCGAGGAGCTCCGCCCTACTCATCGGGCGCGTAGCGCCGGTGCAACATCAACGCGTTCCCTTCGCTGTCCGCGAAAAACGCCATGTGGCACACCCCGGTGTCGAGGATCTCTCCCTGGAACTCGACGCCGGCCTCCTCGAGCTGCGAGCGAGCCGCAGCGACGTCCGGCACCCGCAGCGCGATGTGCGCGCCGTGCGGCTTGAACTCCCGGCCGAACTGCGTCGGGTCGACGAGGTAGAGGCTGACACTGCCCGTCTCGAACTCCGGCCAAGCCTCGTCGAGATTGGGGCTGTGAATGCCGAGCGTCTCGCTGTAGAAGCGCTTCGCCCGCTCCATGTCCTCAACCGGAACGGAAACGAAATCCGCCCGCTCAACTGCGATCAACCGACGGAACCTTCCATCTGGAGCTGGATCAGGCGGTTCATCTCGACGGCGTACTCGAGCGGAAGCTCCTTCGTGATCGGCTCGACGAATCCGGAGACGACCATTGCGGACGCTTCCGACTCCGAGAGGCCGCGCGACATCAGATAGAAGAGCTGCTCATCTCCAATCTTCGACACGGTCGCCTCGTGGCCGATGTCCACATTCGACTCGTCGATGCGTATGTAGGGATATGTGTCCGAGCGCGAGTCCTCATCGAGGATCAGCGCGTCGCAGACAACCTTCGACTTCGCGCCTTCGGCGCCGCTCGCCACCTCGAGTAGGCCGCGATAGCTCGCGCGACCGCCTCCCCGCGAGATCGACTTCGACGTGATGATCGAAGACGTGTTCGGCGCGGCGTGGATGATCTTGGCGCCGGCGTCCTGGTGTTGACCAGCGCTCGCGAACGCCACCGAGATGACCTCGCCCTTCGCCCCTTCGCCGACCAGGTAGATGCCAGGATACTTCATCGTCACCTTGGAGCCGAGGTTACCGTCCACCCACTCCACGACCGCCCGCTCATGTGCGATGGCCCGCTTCGTCACCAGATTGTAGACGTTGTTGGACCAGTTCTGGATCGTGGTGTACCGGATGTACGCGCCCTCCATGGCGACGAGTTCCACGACCGCGGAGTGGAGCGAGGAGGTCGAGTACACCGGGGCGGTACAGCCCTCGATGTAGTGCACGCGCGAGCCCTTGTCCGCGAT
>JBGOSR010000019.1:0-19200 GCA_041476065.1 Gaiellaceae bacterium | reverse complement strand
GGGTCGACGCGCTCGCGCAACTCGTCGGCGAGCAGGGCATCGAGACTGTGCTCTTCGCGGCGTCCGTGCTCGCCTCCGACGTTGCCGCCGGGCTCTCGGCGCGACTCGACGCCGGCCTCAACTGGGACCTCGTCGACATAGCGGAGGAGACCGGAGCGCTGGTCGGGAAACGGCCCGCCCTCGAGGACACGGTCTACGTCGACGTCGGCTGGACGGGCGAGCCGAGACTCGCACTCTTCCGGCCGGGCTCATTCGATCCGGTCGAGACCGGCGGCGAGGTCGAGGTCACGGAGTTCGCGCCGGCTTTCGAGGACTTCTCCACTGCAACCAGGATGGTCGAGCAGGCCAGCGAGGAAGCCGAAGGCCCGTCGATCGAGGACGCCGACGTGATCGTCGCAGGCGGCCGCGGACTCGGAGGGCCGGAGAACTTCTCGCTCGTCGAGGCGCTCGCGAAGGCGCTCGGCGGCGCAGTCGCATCGACGCGAGCGGTCGTGGACGCGGGCTGGTACCCGTACGCGACGCAGGTCGGACAGACCGGGAAGACGGTCTCCCCGAAGCTCTACGTCGCCTGCGGGATCTCGGGCGCGATTCAGCACAAGGTCGGCATGCAGGGGTCGGGGACGGTCGTCGCGATCAACAAGGATCCGAACGCGCCGATCTTCGAGTACTGCGACCTGGGCGTCGTCGGCGACCTGCACGAGATCGTGCCGAAGCTGACCGAGCTCGTGCAGCAGCGCCGTGGCGGATGACTCCGGCTCCCGCTGACTATCCACCCCCGTTCAACTCGCGAGAATTCGTCGCCGAGCCGACCGATCCGGTCGACGAGCGAATCGAGGTCGGGATCCTGATCGTCGGCGCCGGGCCTGCAGGGCTCGCGTGCGCCATCCGGCTCGGCCAGCTCGTCCAGGAGTCGCCGGGGCTAGCGGAGCGGCTCGGCGAAGTGCCGGTTGCGGTGCTGGAGAAGGGCAAGCAGCCCGGTTCGCACAGCCTCTCCGGCGCGGTCGTCAACCCGCGCGCGCTGCGCCGGCTCTTTCGCGGCCAGAAGCGAATCGAGGACATGCCCTTCTACGGTGAGGTGGAGGCAGAGTCGGTCTACCTGATGCGGCCGCGGAGAGCGGTGCGCATCCCGACTCCGCCGACGATGCGCAACCACGGCAACTACGTCGCCTCGCTCTCCCGGCTGACGCGATGGCTCGCAGAGGAGGCCGAGGAGGCGGGCGTGACGATCCTCCCGGAGACGTCGGCCGAGAAGCTGCTCGTCCAAGACGGCCGTGTGCTGGGCGTCAGGAGCGGCGACAAGGGACGGGGCCGCGACGGAGAGCCGCTGCCGAACTTCGAGCCAGGCTCGGACATCCTCGCGCGCGTGACCATTCTCTGCGAGGGCACGCAGGGGCACTTGACCGGGGTCGCGCTCGACGCATTCGGTCTGCACGGCGAGGGCCCGCAGATCTGGGCGCTCGGCGTCAAGGAGGTCTGGAAAGTGGAGCGGCCCTTGCGCCGGGTCGTGCACACGATGGGCTGGCCGCTACGCCCGGGGGCGAAGTACCGGGAGTTCGGCGGCTCCTTCGTCTACCCCATGGGGGACGACATGCTCACCCTCGGGATGGTCGTCGGCCTGGACTATCGCGATGCGGAGCTCTCCGTCCACGACCTGCTCCAGGAGCTGAAGACGCACCGGCTCGTGAAGCGGATGCTCGAGGGCGGCGAGCGGGTCGGCTGGGGTGCGAAGACGATTCCCGAGGGTGGTTTCGTGGCACTGCCCCGGAGGCTGCACGCGCCCGGGCTCCTCTTCTGCGGGGATGGGGCCGGGATGGTCAACGTGCCCGCGCTGAAGGGGATCCACTACGCCGTCGAGTCGGGCCGCCTCGCCGCCGAGGCGGCTGCCGATGCGCTCCAGCCCGGACGCACCCCGTGGACGCCCGGCGCGTTGGGGTCGTACGACGATGCCGTGCGGCAGAGCTTCATCTGGAGAGATCTCAAGGCCGTGCGCAACATGCGGCAGGCGTTCGGCCGCGGCTTCTATCTCGGTGGGGCGCTGGCGAGCGCGATGACCGCGACCCGAGGGGCGTTTCCGCCCGGGAACATGGACACCGAGCGCGACGCCGACCACACGATCTTCCGTACGGATCGCGCGGGGACCTATCCCGTGCCCGACGGGAAGCTCACGTTCGACAAGCTCTCGAGCGTCTATCTCTCCGGGAACCGCACCCGCGACGACGCGCCGAACCACCTCCGCGTCCAGACCCGCGTGCCGGAGGAGATTGCGGTTCTCTGGGACAGGATGTGCCCGGCGAAGGTCTACGACGCCGAGAACGGGATCGTCGAGGTGACACCGTCCAACTGCGTCCAGTGCGGCGCGATCACCGCCAAGGGCGGCCGGCTGACCCCGCCCGAGGGCGGCGCCGGCCCCGAGTACACCCTCACGTAGATGGTCCCGGGCCACAGGCCCGGCCGTGCAGGGGCCTCGGGGCCTCGGGGGCGGGCCCGGGGGTTGGACGCGCTCACGTACAGTCAAGAGCATGCGCCGCCAGCTCTTCGGTGCGCTGAAGGAGCGCCAGTTCCGCCTGCTCTGGCTCGGGCAGGCGACCTCGACGCTCGGCGACGGGCTCGTTCCCGTTGCGCTCTCGTTCGCCGTGATCAGCACGCTCCACGGGTCGGCGACCGACCTCGGCCTCGTGCTGGCGGCACACAGTCTCCCGGTCGTCCTGCTCGTGCTCGTGGGCGGTGTCTGGGCCGACCGGCTCCCTCGGCAGATGGTCATGCTCGTCTCCGACCTCATCCGGGGCGCGGTCCAGGCGACGCTCGCCGTCCTGCTCCTCAGCGGCGCTGCGCAGCTCTGGCACCTCGTGGTCCTGATTGCGATCTACGGAACGGCCGAGGCGTTCTTCCAACCGGCCGCAACCGGGCTCGTGCCGGCGACGATCAGCCCGGGACGCCTCCAGCAGGCAAATGCGTTCCTGGGCCTTTCGCGGAGCATCGCCTTCGTCATCGGGCCTGCGGTCGCGGGCGTGATCGCCGCGACGACGAATCCCGGGATCGTCTTCGTCGTCGACGCCTTGACGTTCGCCGTCAGCGCGACCTCGCTGGCGCTGCTCCGGCTGCCGCGCACCCGCCGGGAAGGAGTGCGCCACAGCTTCTTCGCCGACCTCAAAGGCGGGTGGCACGAGCTCCTCGCCCACACGTGGCTGTGGGTGATCGTCGTCTGGGCCTCGACCTTCCTCTGCATCGTGATCGCGCCGTTCATGACGCTCGGGCCGGTGATCGCGAAGCAGTCGCTCGGCGGTGCGGCGTCGTGGGGGATCATCGCCGCCGGCTGGGGCGCCGGTTCGCTCGGGGGCGGGTTGCTCGCACTGCGCTGGAAACCGCCGCGGCCCATGCTGATCTGCTGCGTTCTCGCCCTGATGATGGCGCCGGCCATTGCGTTGCTCGCGCTGCGCGCGCCCGCACCCGTGATCGCCGGGGCTCAGGCGATCGGCGGGATCGGTATGGGGTTTTTCGGCGCCGTCTGGCAGACGACCCTTCAGCAGCACGTGCGGGAGGAGGCCCTTTCTCGCGTCAGCGCCTGGGACTGGATGGGGTCGCTGGCGTTTCTGCCACTTGGGCTCATCCTCGCCGGCCCGGTGTCCGCGGCGATCGGGATCTCGACGACGCTCTGGATCGCCGTCGGATACCTCGTCGTCTCCACGCTCGCGGTCCTGCTCGTGCCGAGCGTCCGGAATCTTCGGCGGCTCGACGAGCCCGAGCCGAAGCGCGAAGCTGGGCTGTCGACCCTTACCGGCGAGCCTGTCGAGGCGTTCCATGGCTGACCTCTCTCGCGACGACGTCCTCGCCGCGCGCGACGCGATCGCCGGCCGTCTCCACCGCACGCCGGTCTTCTCGTCGGCGACCCTCGGCGAGCGGGTGGGTGCGCCCGTCCACCTGAAGGCGGAGCTCTTCCAACGCACCGGCTCCTTCAAGCCGCGCGGCGTGCTGACGAAGCTGGCCTCCCTCTCCGACAAGGAGAAGCACCGCGGGGTGATCGGGATCTCGGCGGGGAACCACGCGCAGGCGCTTGCGTACTGCGCGGCCCTCGAGGGCCTCGACGCGCTGATCGTCATGTGGCAGGGCGCGAGCGCCCAGAAGATCGAGGCAACGCGCGCGTACGGCGCCGAGGTCGACCTCGAGGCAGACGGCCCCGGCAACGCGTTCGAGCGGCTCGCCGAGCTGATGGAGGAGACCGGCCGCCCGCTCGTCCATCCCTTCGACGACCCGTTCACGATCTCCGGCCAGGGCACCGTCGGCCTGGAGATCCTCGAGGACGTTCCCGAGGCAACTGTGATCGTCGTCCCCGTGGGCGGCGGAGGGCTCGTCTCGGGCATCGCCGTTGCGGCGGAGGGCCGGCGGGTGGTCGCGGTCGAGCCGGAGCTGTCCGATGCTCTCAGCCGGGGCCTCGCGGCGGGCGAGCCCGTGACGGTCAAGCCGAGCTCGATCGCCGACGGGCTCAGCGCTCCCTTTGCGGGCGAGCATGCGATCCGGATCTGCCAGGCGCTCGGAGTCGAGAGCGTGCTCATCTCCGAGGAAGAGCTCGCCGACGGGATGCGCTTCCTCTACCGCCGCGCAAAGCTGGCCTGCGAGCCTGCGGCGGCGGCGGGTGTTGCCGCCTTGCTCGCCGGAAAAGTGACCGTGGATCCTGGTGATACCGTGGTCGCCGTTGTCTCCGGGGGCAACGTCGTAGCCGAAATGGCCTCTGCTATCCTGAGTTCAGATGAAGGCCGACATCCATCCTGAGTACGACTTCGCGACCGTTCGCTGCTCGTGCGGCAACGAGTTCCAGACACGGTCCACGAAGTCGGAGCTGCACGTCGAGGTCTGCTCGGCCTGCCATCCGTTCTACACCGGCAAGCAAAAGCTCGTCGATACCGGCGGGCGCGTCGAGCGCTTCCAGCGGAGGCGCGAGAAGGCAGCCGGCGCCGCTCCTAAGGACGACTAACTCCTCTCATGAGTAACGCCTTTATTGGCGGCCAGGCCGTCCTCGAGGGCGTGATGATGCGCAGCCCGTCCAACTGGGCGCTCGCGGTGCGGAAGCCTGACGGCGAGATCGCGGAAGTCAACCGCCCGATCCGCTCGGTGATGTCGCGCCACTGGTTCTTCCGGCTGCCGATCCTTCGCGGGGTCATCGCCCTCGGCGAGTCGCTCGCGATCGGCTTTCGCGCACTCGCCATCTCGGCCAACTACGCGGCGCAGGAGGAGGGCGACGACGGCGAGGTTCAGACCGAGCTCTCGCGCGGCAGCCTCATCTTCGCGTTCGCGATTGCGATCGGCTTCGCGCTCATGCTCTTCAAGGTGACGCCTGCTCTGATCACGAGCTGGCTGCCGATCAAGACCACGGGCTGGTTCGTGATCGTCGAGGGAGCGATCCGCGTGACGATCTTCGTCCTGTACCTGCTCATCATCTCGCTGCTGCCCGACCTCAGGCGCGTGTTCCAGTACCACGCGGCCGAGCACAAAGTGATCAACGCCTACGAGGCGGGCGAGGAGCTCGTGCCCGAGAAGGTGCAGCGCTTCAGCCTCATCCATCCCCGCTGCGGGACGGCGTTTCTGCTCTGGGTGATGGTGATCGCGATCTTCGTGTTCGCGTTCTTCGGCCGCCCGGTCTGGTACTGGCTGATCGCGAGCCGCATCCTCCTGCTGCCCCTGATCGCCGGCCTCGCCTACGAGCTGATCCGCTTCGCCGGCAGGCACACCGGGAACCGCGCGCTGATGACGTTGCTCGCGCCCGGGCTCTGGCTTCAGCGGCTGACCACTCGAGAGCCATCGCTCGACCAGCTCGAGGTCTCGATCTGCGCCCTGAAGGAAGTCCTCCAGGTCGAGAACACGACGCCGACCGAGCAGCGCGTCGAAGTCATGGCCTGAGCCGAAGAAAGTCCGGCGCGCTTCGCGCGCCATGACGACTTTCTTCGGTTATCCGTCACGAACGGCGTTCACGAGGCGGCGGAGTGCGACGGCCGCCGCGGTGATCACTAGCGCCGAAAGGAGAACGACCGTCATGGCCGCACCTGCGCCGTCCCCAACCCATAGCCCCACCAGCCCTGAGCCGTACCGAGATAGAGGAGCGGCATCACGATGAGGGGGACGATGAGAACCCATCCCCGACCAACAAGTAGGCCGATCAACGGGCCAGCCACCAGCGCGGCAATGAAGACGGCGTCCATCTAGGCAGGCCTGGCGTCTCGTTCCGTCCCCAGCTTCTGGACGAAGAACCCGGCGATCAGGAGGACGGCACCGACTGCGAGAAACGAGAGTGCCCTCGTGATCGAGCTCAGGTACGCCAGGTCGTAGAGGAAGAGCTTCGCGAGTGCGAGGGCGAACAGGCTGAAGCCGAGCAGGCGCAGCCACGTGAGGCCCCGCTTGAGACCTGCATAGAGGACGAGGAGACCGAGCAGGCCCCAGAAGGCGCTGACCGCCGAGTGCCCGCGCTCGAAGCTCGTCGTCACGCTCGCGCTGCCGACCGTCTCCGAGATGCCGAGGATCGTGAGCGAGATCGCGTACACACACAGCACCGCGGCGGTCGACTCGGCTACGCGCCGCCAGAGAGGCCTGCGGCTCGCGAGCGCGCTTGCGATCTCGTCGTATGGGCTCGGCCCTGCTCCGGGCTCGGCGGTCTCGCTTCGCAGGATGACCGCGAACACCACCATCGCGCCGATCGCGAAGAGGAGGCTTGGGACGCCACTCTCAGGGTGACGACTGGCCTGGAAGAAGTCGCCCGGCGGGGCTCCTCTGAACAGTGCCTGTCCGACGGCGAGCACCAGATAGGCGAAGGACGCGACTTCGAATCGCGGCTCGGCAACCAGTCGTGCAAGGACGGCGAGCCCTGCCGCGGCGCCGGCCCACGCGAGGACGAGCCAGTTTCCGTCGAGCAGCTCATACGACGCATAGCCGGCGACCACGAGCGCCGGGGCCCACAGGAGGCTGCTCAGGTCTCGATCGGGGCGGAGCAGCACTGCTGCGATCAGCCCGTACAGCGCGGCAAGACCGAGGAGCGCCGCGTTCTCGGTGCGGCCGTTCTCGATGAGCTGGAACAGGCTCGCAACACCGAAGCCGACGCTTGCCAAGGCGGATCCAGCCGCCGCGAACAGGCTGAGCTCGTCTCGCACGCTGAGGCGATCCAGCAACGCACCCACGAGCAGGGCGCCTGCGGCGACGAGAAACGCGAAGCCACGCGGATTGCCGCTGAGCTCGCTGCTGTCGAAGAAGAACACTTCGATCAGGACGGCGCCGAGCCCGACGAGGCCGCCGAACCGCAATTCGGGCCTCGAGAGCCGGGCACCGGCGGCGAGCAGGCCAAGCGCGACCAGGCCCCAGAGGCCGACGACGACCACATGTCCCCACGCGAATGCGTTCGTAACGGATCCGTCGGAGAGCCACTGCGCAAGCCCGAGCACGCCGAGTGAGGCGGCGTAGAGGGCCAAGACCGATCCGACCCAGCCTGCGATCGAGCGCCACATGGCCTGGCTGGCGCGGAATTCAGCGAGTATCGGCTCGAACAGCGCGAAGATGCCGCCGACCGGACGTGGCTTCTCCCAGGGTCGGGAATACCAGGCGAAGATCGCAGCTGCGAGTGCGACGCCCAGGAGGGCGAGCACGCCCTGCGCAGGCTTGTCGCCCGCCTCGTAAAGCTGTGTCGGAGGCGCGTCGAGGACGGCGGCATGAGCCAGGGCCAGGGCCAGGTAGACAAGCGCGGCGAGCTGGTAGCGGAGCTCGACGATTCGCCGCGCGAGCCACGACAGGACAGCCGCCTCCGCTGCCCAGGCGATCGCGAGCGTCGGGCCCGAGAAGAGATCGGCGAGGGCGAAGGCCGCGACCGCAAGCCCGACGGCCGCGAGCAGCGCGCTGAGGTCGCGGTGCCGCTTGGCCGGGAACAGGAAGCCGGCGGCGACTCCATACAGCGCAGCCACGGCAAGCAAGGCCCAGCCCTCGCGCTGACCGTCGAACTGCGCCGCCGACGCCAGCCCCCCGAACACACCGCTGAGGAGCACGAGCGAGGCGGGCAGCGAGGCGAGCGCTCCGCTATCGAGGCGGTCCTGCCATGCGATCGCCGCACCGAGATAGAGGAGCCAGAAGAACGCTGCGGTCGCGACAACATTCCACTCGGTCGGCTCGGCTTGTCCGAGGAGGACGACGACTTGTGGAAGGCTCGCGGCGATGCCGACGACGAGCAGCTTCCCCCACTGCGCCCTGACGGCGACCACTGCTGTTCCCGCGAAGACGAGGGCGGCGAAACCCGTGCCGGCTGTGGTGAGCTCGCCGGTCCCGGTCTGGACCCCGATCGCCGCAGGTGCGAGCGTCGCCCCGATCAGTCCGAGGCCCGCGATGAGCTCGGACGACCACGCGAGCGCGATGGCCACGCCTACGCCCGCGATCACGACCGCGATCGCCAGGGCCGCCCAATCGGGGACGAGGTCGTAGAGGACCTTCGCGGCGAGGAGAGTCATGTAGGCGCCGGCGATCCCCGCGCCAACGGCTGCAAGGGCGGAGACGTAGAGGTCCTCGAAGCGGCGCTTGACATAGACGCCGGCTCCGAAGACCGCGGCCGAGGCGATCGATCCGAGCAGGACCCGTGTCGTCGGGCCGATCCATCCTCGGTTCACCGCGAGCACGAAGAAGAAGACGATGCCGAGGAGGGTGACTGCGCCGCCTGCCCAGGCGAGTGCCTTCGCGCCGAGGAACACGGACCAGTCGAACTCGCGACGCACGCGTGGTGGCAACGGCGGCGGGGTCACGTGCCGGGGCGGTGGCGGCGGGACGGGCCGGGGCGCGACCATGACCGGCTCAGGCGGGACGATGGGTGGGGGAGAGACCCGGGGGGCGCCGGCGGGGGCTTCCTGCGTGAGCTGCCGCAGCGCTGCGAGCTCGCGCTCGAGCGCCAACAGTCGAAGCGCGAAATCGTCGAGTCGGTCAGAAAGCTCCGGTGGGAAATCGGTCATGATCGCCCGCTCCTCTCGCTTCGTCGTATCGCATATTTGCTATTGATAGCAAACGCGCTATACAGAGTCAAGGCCGCCTCTTTCCGACGATACGCTTCGCAGCGTGGCGATCGACGAGCTCATCGACGAGGTCGAGCGCTCCTACAAGGAAACGCAGGAGCGCCTGTCAGACCCTGCTGTCTACAACGACCATCGCGAGGCGGCCGATGTCGGACGGCGCCTCAAGGAGCTCGAAGGGCCCTACAAGCTGTCCGAGGAGTGGCGCGAGGTGCGCGCCGACCTCGACGCGGCTCAGGACGACGGCGACCTCCGCGAGCTCATTCCGGAGCTCGAGGAGCGGCTCGCCCGGATCGAGCACGACCTGACGCTCGCGCTCGTCGAGTCCGACCCTGCCGATCGCAAGGACGTGCTCGTCGAGATCCGGCAGGGAGTGGGGGGTGACGAGGCCGCGCTCTGGGCGGGCGACCTCTACCGGATGCTGACGCGCTACGCGGAGCGGCGCGACTACAAGACGGAGGTGCTCTCGGTCAGCGAAAGCGACGGCGGCGGCTTCAAGGACGTGACGTTTGCCGTGAAGGGCGACGGCGCGTACTCGATCTTCAAGTGGGAGGGCGGGACCCACCGCGTCCAGCGCGTGCCCCAGACGGAGTCCCAGGGGCGCATCCATACGTCCACCGCGACGGTGGCTGTCATGCCCGAGGCCGAGGAGGTCGAGGTCGAGATCGATCCCAACGAGCTGAAGATCGACGTCTACCGCTCGACAGGCCCCGGGGGACAGAGTGTGAACACGACCGACTCCGCCGTTCGCATCACCCACCTGCCGACCGGTCTCGTCGTCGCGATGCAGGACGAGAAGTCGCAGCTCCAGAACAAGGCGAAGGCGCTGCGCGTGCTGCGTGCCCGCCTCTTCGAGCTCGAGCGCCAGAAGCAGCGGGCGGAACAGGATGCGACGCGTCGTTCCCAGATCGGCACGGGCGAGCGCGCCGAGAAGATCCGCACCTACAACTTCGCCGAGAGCCGGGTCACCGACCATCGGATCAAGCTCACCCAGCACAAGCTCGACGCGATCCTCGACGGCGAGCTCGACGAGTTCACGGCGGCGCTCGCCGCCGAGGATCAGCGCCGCTCGCTCGAGACGTGACCTCGCGCGACCTCCTGCGCTCGGCCACCGAGGAGCTGGAGCGGGCCGGTTGTCCTTCTCCGCGCGTCGATGCCGAGTGGCTGCTCGCCCACGCGCTCGGGATCACACGCAGCGCTCTCGCTGCTGACGGGGACCACCCGCTGACCGCTGAGGAGAGGCGGCGGTTCCACGACCTCGTCGCACGCCGCGCAGAGCGCGAGCCGCTCGCGTATGTGCTCGGTGAGTGGGGCTTCCGCCGTCTGACGCTCAAGGTCGATTCCCGGGTCCTGATCCCGCGGCCGGAGACAGAGTCGCTCGTCGAACGCTGCCTTGCGCTGCTCGCTGGAGTGCCCGAGCCACGCGTGCTCGACATCGGCGTCGGCTCTGGGGCGATAGCGCTTGCGATCGCGGACGAGCTGCCGGGTGCCCATGTCGTAGCGACCGACAGCTCGCCGGCTGCGCTCGCCGTCGCGAGCGAGAATCGCCGCCGCACCGGGCTGGCCGAGCGCGTCGAGCTGGTTCAGGGAGAGCTCTTCGCCGGCCTGGACGGGCCGTTCGACCTCGTCGTCTCGAATCCGCCGTACGTCGCTCCGGGTGAGATCGACGAGCTGGATCCGGAGGTCGCCCGCTACGAGCCGCGCGAGGCGCTCGTGGCCTGCGGCGCCACCGAAGCGATCGCAGAGGGTGCCTCGGCTCGGCTTGCCCCCGGGGGCTCGCTCGTGCTCGAGACGGGGGACGACAAGGCTGGGGCCGTGGCGGAGCTCCTTGCCGGCCTGGGGTACGAGCAGGTCTCGATCGGGAAAGATCTAACCGGACGTGAGCGAGTTGTCGACGGACGCAAGCCTCGTTGACGAGGCGGTCGAGGCGATCCGGGCCGGCGAGACGGTCGTTCTGCCGACCGACACGGTTTACGGGCTCTGCGCGAACCCGTACGAGGCCGCTCCGGTCGAGCGGCTGCACCGGCTGAAGGGGAGAGGCCCCGAGCAGCCGATCGCGCTCCTTGCGCCCGATCTGGACACGCTCTTCGAGCTCTTGCCCGAGCTGAGCGTCGAGGTCGAGCGGCTCGTTCGCGCGCTGTTACCCGGCCAGTACACGCTCGTTGTTCCGAATCCCGGACACCGCTTTGCGTGGCTGACAGGCTCGGTGCCGGACTCGATCGGCGTTCGCGTGGCGGAGCTCGAAGGAGACGCGAGGGCGATCCTCCAGCAGACCGGCGCCGTCGCGGCGACGAGCGCGAACCTCACCGGCGGCCCGGACCCCAAGAGCCTCGACGAGGTGCCCGAGGAGATCCTCGCGGGCGCCGCGATCGCCGTCGACGGAGGCGCGCTGCCTGGGATCGCCTCGACGGTTGTCGACCTGACCGGGCCAGAGCCGCTAATCCTCCGCGAGGGCGCCGTGCCTGCCGCCGAGGTCTTCGAGCGCCTCGGTCGGCTCGTCTGAGGCGTACGATCTCGGCATGGCCGTTGCGGAGCAGACCCTTCAGCAGCTGCGGAGCGCAGGGCTCGCCGAGATCGACCCCGAGATCGCGGAGCTCCTCGGACGCGAGCTGGAGCGCCAGCGCGGGCAGATCGAGCTGATCGCCTCCGAGAACTTCACGTGGCCGAGCATCTTCGAGGCCGTCGGGTCGGTGCCCACGAACAAGTACGCGGAGGGCTACCCGAGGAAGCGCTACTACGGCGGCTGCGAGGTCGTCGACGAGATCGAGCAGACCGCGATCGACCGTGCGCTCTCGCTCTTCGGCGCGGAGCACGCGAACGTGCAGCCGCACGCGGGCGCGCAGACGAACATGGCCGTCTACCTGGCAGCTCTCCAGCCAGGCGACACGATCCTCTCGCTCGAGCTCTCGCACGGCGGCCATCTCACGCACGGGCTGAAGGTCAACTTCTCCGGCCGGCTCTACACGATCGCCCACTACGGCGTCAGCCGCGAGACGAACCTCGTCGACTACGACCAGGTGCTCCGCCTGGCGAAGGAGCACAAGCCCAAGCTGATCATCTGCGGCGGCTCCGCCTATCCGCGCACCGTCGAGGCCGACAAGTTCCGCGAGGTCGCCGACGAGGTCGGGGCGCTTCTGCTCTGCGACATGGCGCACTTCGCCGGGCTCGTCGCGGCCGGCCTGCACCCGAGCCCGGTCCCGCACTGCGACTTCGTCACCTCGACGACGCACAAGACGCTCGCCGGGCCGCGCGCCGGGTTCATCCTCTGCAAGGAGGAGCACGCCCAGGCGATCGACCGGGCCGTCTTCCCCGGAATGCAGGGTGGGCCGCTCTGCCACGTGATCGCCGCGAAGGCGGCCTGCTTCAAGATCGCCGCGACCGAGGCCTTCCGCGACTACCAGACGCAGGTGCGGGCCAACGCGGACATGCTCTCAGACACGCTTCAGGCCGGGGGCCTCGACGTCCTCACGGGCGGCACCGACACGCACCTGCTCCAGGTCGACCTCAGGAAGACCGACTGGACCGGGAAGGCCGCGGAGGAGCGGTTGGACGAGGTGAAGCTGACCGTCAACCGGAACACGGTTCACTTCGACGAGCAGCCGCCGACCGTCGCGTCCGGGATCCGGATCGGAACACCGGCGGCCACGATGCGCGGCTTCGACGAGGAGGACTTCAAGGAGGTCGGCGAGGTGATCACGGGTGCGCTCGGCGACTCGCCCGATCTGGCTGCGCTCGCGGCGCGCAGCGAGGCGCTCTGCGCGAAGAGGCCGCTCTACCCGGGCTTCCGCGGCTACACCGCGTACGCGTGAGCACGGTCGTCGAAGTCGACCATCCGCTCGTCCGGCACAAGCTTTCGTACCTGCGCGAAAAGCGGACGTCGACCGGTGACTTCCGCCGGCTCGTCCACGAGCTAACGGCGCTCCTCACGTACGAGGCGACGAAGGACCTGCCGACCGAGACGGTGCGAGTCGAGACGCCCCTCGAGTGGACCGAGGTTGAGCGGATCTCGGGCAAGAAGGTCGCCGTCTGCCCCGTGCTCCGCGCAGGCGTCGGGATGCTCGACGGCTTCCTCGAGCTCGTCTCGGGCGCACGGGTGGGTTTCATCGGCCTCTTTCGCGACGAGGCGACGCTCGAGCCCGTCGAGTACTACGTGAAGCTGCCGAGCGACCTCGGTGTCCGCGACGCGATCGTCCTCGACCCGATGCTCGCGACGGGGAACTCGTGCGTCGCCGCCATCGCGGCCGTGAAGGACGCGGGCGCCCGCTCGGTCCGCCTGATCTGTCTCGTGGCGGCGCCGGAGGGGATCGAGCGGGTGCACAGCGCCCATCCCGACGTGCCGATCTACTGCGCCTCGATCGACGACGGCCTGAACGACCGTGGCTACATCGTCCCGGGCCTCGGGGACGCAGGCGACCGCCTGTACGGCACGAAGTAGGCTGCGACTGGCACCCGACAGGTGATTCGGACTCGTATGGCAAGCCAACGAACATTGGACGCTTAGCGTGTGGCAGACGCTGCGAGACAACCCCGAGGTCGTCTGGGGATTCCTGCTCGCGCTCGCCGTCGTCCTCGTCCTGACGCCCGCGGTCGGGCGCTTCGCGCGCATCCTCGGCGTCGTCGATCAGCCCGGTGAGAGGCGCCGCCTGCACGTTCGGCCGATTCCCCGCCTCGGCGGGATCGCGCTCCTGCTCGGCACCTTCGTGCCGGCGATTGCCTTCCTGAAGCTCGACGGGCCCTACCGGGGAATCTTGCTCGGCGCCGCGGTCGCGACCTGCGTCGGAGTCGTCGACGACTTTCGCGGCCTACCGTGGCTGGCGAAGCTTGCGGGCCAGAGCGCCGCCGCCGCGATCCCGCTCGGCTTCGGGGTCGCGATCGACCGCTTCACGTTCCCCTTCGTCGGGATTCAGGACTTCCCGGTCTGGGTCGGCGTGCCCGTGACGTTCATCTGGATCGTCGCGATCATGAACATGGTCAACTTCCTCGACGGGATGGACGGGCTCGCCGCCGGCATCTGCGCGATCGCCGGCTTCACGTTCGCCGTGATCGCGCTCTCGCTCGGCAAGCCGGAGGCGGCGATCCTGTCGGCGATCGTCGCCGGCGCATGCTTCGGCTTCCTGCGCCACAACTTCTATCCGGCGAGGATCTTCATGGGCGATTCGGGGGCCCTCTTACTCGGCTTCACGCTCGCGACGCTCTCGGTGCAAGGGCTTCTGAAGACGGCGGCCACCGTTGCCCTGTTCTTCCCGTTGCTCGTGCTCGCCATTCCGATCGTGGACACGTCTTTCGTCCTCGCCAAGCGGCTGAAGCACGGGCGTCCTCTGTACGAGGCCGATCGGACGCATCTCCATCACCGCTTCGCGAACATCGGGTTCTCGCAGCGGCGGGCCGCGCTCTACATGTACGTCTGGTGCGCGATGCTCGCCGCAGCCGCGCTCGCAACGCGCTTCATCCCGTTCCGAGCGCACGGCGTGTGGCACCTGTGGCCGACCCTGGCCGCAGGGACGATCGGCCTCGCGGCCCTCGCGGCCTCGATCTACATCGTGTACCTGCTCGAGATCGTCAAGCTCGCGAACCCGCGAATCAGGCGCCGCGAGCAGGCGGAGCGCGAGCGCAAGACCGCCTGAGATGTCCGAGCTCCTGCAGGCGATCTACCGCGGTGACCAGGCGCGCGCCCACGAGCTGCTGGCCGCCGGCTCGGAGCTCGACGTCTTCGAGGCGGCTGCGGCAGGGCAGACGGCTCGCCTGCGCGAGCTGCTCGACGAGGATCAGGCGCTTGCGAACGCGTGGGCCGAAGACGGCTTCCAGCCATTGGGGCTGGCGAGCTTCTTCGGACAGGTCGAGGCTGCCCGCTTCCTCGTCGAGCGAGGAGCCGAGGTCAACTCCGCCTCGCGTAACGACATGAAGGTGATGCCTCTGCACAGCGCGGCGGCAACCGGCGACCCCGAGGCGAGGTACGAGATCGCGAAGCTGCTGCTCGAGGCGGGCGCGGAGCCGAATGCGCGCCAGCAGGGCGATTTCACGCCTCTGCTGGCAGCCGACCAGAACGGCGATGAGCGCCTGGCGCGGCTCCTCGAGCAACACGGCGCTACGCGCGACTGAGGAACTCGACCAGCAGCTCGTTGAAGCCCGGAGCGCGGGGGATCGAATGGCCCGCGCCGGGCAGGACGGCGCGCTCTGCGCCGAGGTGGTTCTCGAGGACGTCGCAGACGGCGTCGAAGGCGGCGTTGTGCCCACCCGAGACGACGAGCTTCGGGAACGGCGCCGCGGCGAGAGCGTCGAACGGGATCTCGGCTTCCCACGGCGCGCGCTCGACCATCATCGCGCGGACGGACGCATCCAGTTCGGGCGGAAGAGGCGAGGGCCCGTTGTAGGGCCCGAACGCCCCGACGGTCTCCACGAACCGCCGGAGGAACTCCTCAGGCTCGAGATCTGTGGGCCAGAGAGGCCTCAGCTCGTCGACGAGCGCGTCGACGTCCGGGTTCCCGCGAGCAACGCCGAAAGCCGGCGGCTCGAGGACCGTGAGCGAACTGAGCTCGGCCGAATTAGCGGCGAGCAGCGAAATCACGCCTCCGTACGAGTGGCCGACAACGTGGTCACCGGGCACGAGAAGCGCGTGGAGCTCCTCGGCCTGTTGCTCGAAATCGATCCGCTCCAGCGGCGGGTTGGGCGGATAGCCCGTGCGCGTAGGCATGACGAGCGTGTAGCGATCCGCCAGATCCCGCTGGCCAGGCCAGCCCGTGTTGCCCCCGGAGCCGTGCACGAGGACGAGGCGCGGGCCGGAGCCGACGGTTTCGACATGCACGAAAGCGAGCGTACAAGCTCACCCGGTTTCGGCCAAGCCATGCGGTTTTTGGCTGTTACAAGGTCCTAGACGGTTGCTTGCGAACGCCGCCTAAAAGGCCGTGCGGCTTCGCCGCGCGGCCGATCGGTATGCTCGCGGCGGATGGAGCCCTCGCGCCCCTCGTCCTTCGAGCCTGCCGGCGCGGGTGCCCTTCTGATCGGCACGACCTCGGCAGGGATCGGCGTTGGCGCACTCCTGGGTTGGGGGGCAGGCTCGGCGGCAATCGGCGTGCTGGCCGGAGCCGTCGTGAGCATCCCGGCCGGGATCTTTGTGGTGTACCGGCGCTACCGGGGGTACTTCACGTGAGCGCCCCGACGTTCACGGCGCCCCGCCCGATGCCGAGCATCCTGATCCCGATCGTGGCCGGGAGCCTCGTCATCGCGCTCGCGCTGCCCATCTACCTCGTCGCCGGCTGGCGGCTCGGCGGCTGGGCGATCGCCGCGACGCTGTGGGTCGGGAGCCAGCTCTTCTCCTTTCTCCTCGTGCGGCTCCGGGCGAAGGGTAATCTCGTCGCCTCGGGTGCCGCCGCGTTCGGGATGATGTTCCGCGCGATCGCGGTCATGGTCGTTATCCTGGCGGTGGCGGTGTCCGATCCGCACTTGGGACTGGCGGCGGCGATCACCTACGCGCTCGCCTACACCCTCGAGCTCGGCCTCTCGCTCGTCGCGTACTTCGGGAACCCACCCCTATGAGACGCGCCCTCTTCCTCCTCGCGACGCTCGCGCTCATGGCACCGAGCCAGGCCTTCGCTCGCGGCGAGTTCGACCCGACGAAGGAGTTCGAGCTCCATCCCTGGGTGTCGATTCACCTCGGGCCCGTCGACATGTCGATCAACAAGGCCGTCGCCTATCTGATGCTCGGGTCGATCCTCACGATGGCGCTCGGGATCTTTCTGATGCGCATGCGAGTCGGCGTCGAGGCCGGCACGCGGCAGACGATCGGCGAGCAGATCTACGAGGTGGCGCAGACGCAAATCGCGGAGCAGGGACTGCCGTCGAAGGCGATCGGCCTCTGGTTCCCCTACGTGGCGAGCCTCCTGCTCTTCATCTTCGTCGTCAACCTGCTCGGCTTCATCCCTTTGCCGATGACCGGCGAGACCTGGCACGGCTTCCCGCTGTGGGGCATCTACGCGGCCACCTCGTCACTGTCGGTGACCCTCGCCCTCGCGCTGCTGACCTTCGTCTTCACGCACTTCGAGGGCATCCGCTGGAACGGCCCCGTGCGCTACTTCAAGAGCTGGATCCCCGAGGCTCCGAAGGTCTTGCTGGCTCTGATCGTGCCGCTGGAGATTCTCGGTCAGGTCATGCGCCTCATCTCGTTGAGCGTTCGTCTCTTCGCGAACATGCTCGCCGGGCACATCCTGATCTTGACCTTCCTCGGGCTGATCTTCATCTTCCAGTCCATCGCGCTCGTGTTCGTCGTCCTACCGGCAATCGTCTTCTACCTCTTCGAGGTCGTTATCGTCGTCGGCATCCAGGCGTTCATCTTTGCCGCCCTGTCAGCCATCTACATCGGCTCGGCGATCGAGCCCGAGCACTAAGGAGGTACACGTGATCGCAACGATCCTCGCAGCGACGACAGGAGACGTGACGAAGGCCGGCAAGGCGATCGGCCTTGCGCTCGGCGTCGGGCTCGGCGCCCTCGGCGCCGGTGTCGGCATCGGGAACATCTTCGGTTCGATGATCCAGTCGGTTGCCCGCCAGCCCGAGCTCCGCGGAGAGCTCCAGGGCATCCAGTGGCTCGGCTTCGCCCTCACCGAGGCGGTCGTGTTCTACGGCCTGCTCGGCTCGATCCTCGCGTACGTCCTCGTCTAAATGGATCAAGTGCTCGCCTCGAACCCCCTGATTCAGGTCACCCCTGGCCTGATGATCTGGACCGTCATCTGCTTCCTCGCCACGTTCTACGTGCTGAAGCGCTTCGCGTTCGCCCGAATCCAGCAGATGATCGACGAGCGCCGCAAGCGGATCCGGGAGGCTCTCGACGAGGCCGACAACGCCCGGGCGGAGGCGCGGCAGATGCTCGAGGAGCATCGCGCGATGATGGCCGAAGCCAGAGGCAAGGCCGAGGAGATCCTCACCCACGCGCGGCAGGTGGCCGAGTCGCAGAAGAAGCGCATGCGCGACGAGCTCGAGGCCGACCGCAAGCGGCGGATCGAGGAGACCGCGAGGCAGATCGAGGCCGAGACGCAGCGTGCGCTCGAGGTGATCCGGGCCCAGGTCGCCGAGCTGACGGTGATCGCGACACAGAAGGTCACGGGCAAGGTGCTCGACCAGGCCGATCACAAGCGGCTGATCGAGGACGCGGTCCGCGAGCTGGACTTCTCTGCTCTCGAGGGGCCGACTCTGAACTAATGGCTGTTGTCGCTCGCACCTATGCAAAGGCGTTCTTCGAGACCGCGAACGAGCAGGGCCGCCTCGACGAGGTCCGCGAGGAGCTCCAGGAGTTCGTCACGGCGCTGCACGACGTGCCGGAGCTCGGGGCGCTTCTCCGCAACCCTCAGCTCGATCCGCCCGCGAAGGCCGAGGCGCTCGCCGCCGTGCTGGAAGGGGCCGACGAGCTCGTCCGGAACTTCTTCCGCGTCGTCGCCCAGAAGGGTCGCGCTCAGCTGATCGAGGAGATCGTCAGCGAGTTCGAAGAGCTCGTCGCGGCCGAGGAGCAGATTCTCAAGGTCGAGCTGACGACCGCGTACGAGCTCTCCGACGAGGAGGCGGGCTCGATCGTGAAGCAGATCGAGAAGGCCTCCGGCCGGCACGTTGAGGCAGCCCTCTCGGTCGATCCCGGCCTCGTCGGCGGCCTCCTCCTCAGGGCCGGCTCGCTCCAGGTCGACTCGAGCGTGCGCGGCCGTCTCGATCGACTTCGTCACGAACTCGTCCAAGGAGGCCGCCAGTGAAAGTACGACCCGAAGAGATCACCTCGATCCTGCGCCAGCAGATCGAGCGCTACGACGTCGAGACCGACCTCGCCGAGGTCGGCACTGTCCTCCAGGTCGGCGACGGCATCGCGCGCATCTACGGGCTCGAGAGCGCGGTCGCGCTGGAGATGCTCGAGCTCGACCACGGCGTCACAGGCCTCGCCTTCAACCTCGAGGAGGACAACGTCGGCGCTGCCCTCTTCGGCGACTGGGAGCTCATCAAAGAGGGCGACTCGGCGAAGCGCACCGGCCGGGTTGCGAGCGTGCCCGTCGGCGACGCGCTCGTCGGGCGTGTCGTCGACCCGCTGGGGAACCCTCTGGACGGAGGGCCCCCGATCGAGTCGGACGAGCGCCTGCCGCTCGAGATCAAGGCCGCCGGCGTCATCGACCGCCAGCCGGTCAAGGAGCCTCTCCAGACCGGGATCAAG
>JBGOSR010000018.1:0-19213 GCA_041476065.1 Gaiellaceae bacterium | reverse complement strand
CATGGAGAAGCACTCGGTGGCGCGGCTGATCGGTGCGCCTCCCGGCTACATCGGCTACGACGAGGGCGGGCAGCTCACCGAGGCGGTGCGGCGCAGGCCCTACGCGGTGATCCTCTTCGACGAGATCGAGAAGGCCCACCCGGACGTCTTCAACATCCTCCTCCAGATGCTCGAGGAGGGTCGCCTGACCGACGCCCAGGGCCGGCACGTCGACTTCCGGAACACGATCGTGATCATGACCTCGAACATCGGCGCCTCGACGATCTCCAAGAACCAGACGCTCGGCTTCTCCGTCGGCGACGACAGCGGCCTCTCGTACGACGAGATGAAGGACCGCATCATGGGCGAGCTGAAGAAGGTCTTCCGGCCCGAGCTCCTGAACCGGATCGACGAGGTGATCGTCTTCCACAAGCTGGCGAAGGAAGAGATCAAGGTCATCGTCGGGCTGATGATGCAGCGTCTGCGCGACCAGATGGGACAGCACGCCGCCGAGATATCGCTCACCGACGAGGCCACCGAGCTGCTCGTCGAGAAGGGCTACGACGCGACGATGGGCGCCCGTCCGCTGCGCCGCGCGATCCAGCGCTTCATCGAGGATCCGCTCGCCGACTTCGTGCTCGGCAGAGAGCTGAAGCCGGGCTCGACGATCCTCGTCGACAAGAAGCCCGACACCGAAGACGAGGTCGAGCTGACGATCATCCCGGGCACGCCGCCGGAGGAGCCCGAGAAGGTCACCGTCCCGCCCGACGAGCCGGCCGCCGAAGGCGACGACGACTCCTCGGACGAGACTCCCGAATAGTTACTCGTTCGGCGGAGGCCCTTCCGGATAGCGCGGGAGCCCGTCGTCGGGAAGCACGTCCCAGGGCGCGCGGGAGTCGACGTACGAGTGGCGCATCGGCCTGACCTCGGGGTCGCCGTCGAGCGCGCCGAGTCGCACCGAGATCCGCTCGCCTTCCGGCCACTGGCCGCCGAAGAGGCTCGAGCCGCACTGGACGCAGAATGCCTTCAAGGCCCCGCCTGGGTCGTAGACACGGATCAGCTCCTCGCCCTGAAGGAGCCGGAACTGCTCACGAGGGATGTGCCCGACCGTGAGCCCGAAGGCGCCCGAGTGCTTCCGGCACCGAGAGCAGTGACAGTGGATCGCGCGCGTGAAGGGGAGCGTCACCTCGAAGCGGACGCCCCCGCAGAGGCAGCTGCCGCCGACGGTCTCGGCCATATGGGCCAGTGTAAATAGGCTGCCAGGGTGCGGCGAGCGCTTACCGACCGTCCGGCCCTCGGCGTGCTCTTCGGCGCAGTCCTGATCGCCTTCTCGGGGATCCTCTTTCGCAAGTCGCACGTCTCGCCGGCGACGGGCGCGTTCTTTCGCTGCTTCTGGGCGCTCCCGTTCCTCTGGCCGCTGGTCGTGTGGGAGGACCGCCGGCTCGGGCCCCGGCCGAAGGCGCTTCGGCGTGCCGCCTGGCTCGGAGGGGTCTTCTTCGCCGCCGACCTCATCCTCTGGCACTACTCGATCGAGAAGGTGGGAGCAGGCCTGGCGACGGTGCTCGGCAACACGCAGGTCGTTCTCGTGGGCCTCCTGGCGTGGGCGCTCTTCCGCGAGCGTCTGTCGCGGAACGCATTGCTCGCGAGCCCGGGGGCAAGGCTCGGAATCCTGCTCATCTCGGGCGTGCTGGCGACGGGCGCGTACGGGAGCGACCCGAAGCTCGGTGCGCTCTTCGGCGTGCTCACAGGAATCGCGTACTCGGGGTTCCTGCTTTCGTTGCGGCGCGGCTCGGGCGAGCGGGGCCGGGTCGCCGGGCCGCTCTACGACGCGACGCTCGCGAGCGCGGTCTTCGTCGTCCCGGCCGGTCTGATTCTCGGCGACATCGACTTCAGGCCGTCGCTCGCAGCCACCGGGTGGCTCGTGGTCCTCGCCTTGAGCTCCCAGGTGGTCGGCTGGCTGCTGATCACGGTGTCGCTGGGGCGGCTGCCCACTGCGCTCACCTCCGTGCTGCTGACGCTCCAGCCGCTGCTCGCCGTTCTCTTCGCCGCGCTGCTCATCGACGAGCGTCCGTCGCCGCTGCAGCTCGTCGGCGCGGCACTGATCCTCTCCGGGCTCCTGATCGCCTCGGTCGGGCGGCGGCAGCGGCCGTTAGAGACCGTTCCCGAGCATTAGGCGCAGTTCCGGCACAGTCGGCGTCGGACCGTGCTCGTAGACTCGACGGCATGGCGAAGGCCGCCTCTCTTCACTTCTCCTGCTCCGAATGCGGGTACTCGACCGGACGCTGGCTGGGACGGTGCCCGAGTTGCGCCAGCTTCGGCACGCTCGCCGAGGAAGCGCCGCCCGCTGCAAAGGGGTACGTTGAGGCCAAGCCGCTGCTTCGCCTCGCCGACGTCGAGGTCGAGGACGCCGAGCGGATCCCGACAGGTGTGCCCGAGCTCGATCGCGTGCTCGGGGGCGGGCTCGTCCCGGCATCGCTCGTTCTTGTCGGCGGCGAGCCTGGCGTGGGTAAGTCGACGTTGCTGCTGATGGCGCTGGCCGCGATCTCACGCGACCGCCGCGCCTTGCTCGTGACGGGCGAGGAGTCGACGGCGCAGGTGAAGCTTCGCGCCGCGCGGCTAGGCGGCGCCGAGCAGGTCGAGATCCTCGCCGAGACGAATCTCGAGACTGTCTGTGCGACGCTCGAGCGCGAACGGCCGGACGTCTGCGTGATCGACTCCGTGCAGACGCTCTATTCGGCCGACATCGGCTCCGCGCCGGGCTCTGTCGCCCAGGTGCGCGAAGCTGCGGCACGGCTCCTGCGGGTCGGCAAGGAGTCGGGAGTCGCGCTCTTCCTCGTGGGGCACGTGACGAAGGACGGCTCCGTCGCGGGCCCGCGCGTGCTCGAGCACCTCGTCGACTGCGTGCTCCAGTTCGAGGGCGACCGCTACCACGCCCACCGCGTGCTGCGGGCGGCGAAGAACCGTTTCGGCTCGACGAACGAGCTCGGCGTCTTCGAGATGACCGGAGCCGGGCTGCAGGGCGTCCCTGACCCGTCCGCGGTCTTCGGTCAGAGCGATGGCGAGGTCGGCGCCGCGGTCGCGTGCGCGCTCGAGGGGACGAGGCCGCTGTTGCTCGAGATCCAGTCGCTTGTGTCTCCGACCGACCTCGCGATGCCGCGCCGCGTCGGTACTGGAGTCGATCCGAAGCGACTCGCGATGATCGTCGCCGTCCTCTCCCGCCATGCCGGGCTCGCGCTCGGCCAGGCCGACGTTTTTGTGAACGTCGCCGGCGGTGTGCGGATCGACGAGCCCGGCGCAGACCTCGCGATTGCGCTCGCCATCGCCTCTGCTGCGCGGAACGAGCCCTTGCTCCCGGGAACGGCTTCGTTCGGCGAGATCGGGCTCACGGGTCGGTTGCGACCGGCGGCGCAGGCCGAGCGCCGGGCTCAGGAGTGCGCCAAGCTCGGCCTGAATGCGGTCCTCGTTCCCGCAGGCACGGAAGCACGGGCGAAGATCGAGCTCCTGCAGGCGGACACCCTTCGCCACGCGGTGTCCTCGGCCCTTGTGAAGGCCAAAGTGCAGGCCGCGTAGTCCCCTCTGAGCAGGGCTTTTTGCGAAAGATGGGCGAAAAAGTGGCTCTTTCCAGCTACTTTTGATATCCTGGTTCTCGTTCGCCGGCAGTTGTCCAGCTGCCGGCGGCTTGGCGAAATCACAAAGATTGGGGAGGTCGGGCTTGTATAAGGTCGGCGACAAGGTCGTATATCCGCATCACGGAGCGGGCACCGTGATTAAGAAGGACAAGCGGAAGGTGCTCGGTGAGGAGCGCGAATACCTCACGATTCAGATCCTCCACAACGATATGACGGTTAACGTGCCGACCGAGAACGCCGACCGAGTCGGTCTTCGCAAGGTGATCGACGAGACCACCGTCGAGCAGGTGCTGAAGGCGCTGCGGGGCAGCGGCACGGTGATGCCCAAGAACTGGAACCGCCGCTTCAAGCACAACCGCGACAAGATGAAGACCGGCGACATCTTCGAGTTGGCCGAGGTCGTCAGGAACCTGTCGCTCCGAGATCACGAGAAGGGCCTCTCTACCGGCGAGAAGCAGATGTTCGTCAAGGCCAAGAAGATTCTCGTCTCCGAGCTCATGTACGCGAAGGGCATGGACGAAGAGGAGGCCGCCGAGTGGCTCGACGACATCCTCGCGGGCGTTGGCGCGCCGAAGCGCAAGGCGGCGAAAGAGAAGGTCGCGGCCAAGGCCTAGGAGGTCCCCGCCACACGGGGCGGGGATTCGCCGAAGATGCTGCGCCCTTTCGGCGACTACGAGCACAGCTCGCTAGTGCCGGCTGGCATTGACCAACCCGCGGGGAGCGCTTCCTGTCGTAACGGGATCCTCGGTGCTCTCCGCTAGTAGGGTCAGTCGCCGATGAGCGTCTGGGCGATTCTGGCTGCAGCAGGAAGAGGTGACCGCCTCGGGCTGGACCGGCCCAAGGCATTTGCGCCGCTCAACGACCGGCCGCTCATCGCCGAGCCGCTGGAGCGCCTCGATGCCTCCGAATGGATCGAGGGCATCGTCGTCGCTGCGCCGCCGGAGTGGGAGGAGCCGTGCATTCTGGTCGCGGAGGAGGTGGCAGCCGGGAAAGTCGCCGCAACCGTGACGGGAGGCGAGAGCCGCAGCGAGTCGGTGCGCAACGCGCTGGCAGAGGTGCCCGAGGAGGCGACCGTCGTGCTGGTTCACGACGCTGCGCGCCCGCTCATCAGTGAAGAGGTCATCGAGCGGGTGATCACGGCTCTATCCGACGGATGGGACGGAGCAGTCCCGGCGATTCCGATCGCTGATGCCGTGAAACGAACAGACGGCGACGCGGTCGTCGAGACCCTCGACCGCGAAGGGCTCGTCATGGCGCAAACCCCGCAGGCCTTCAGGGCTTCAGCGCTCCGAGACGCCCTCTCCGATCCGACTTTGCAACAGACTGTTGCTAAGTCCCCGGATTGCGCGGCACTCGTCGAGGCGCGGGGCGGCCGAGTGCGCGTCGTCGAGGGCGATCCGCACCTGCTCAAGGTGACCGAGCCCGCGGATCTCGAGCTCGTCGCGAGCTGGCTGTGAGCGGCGAGCTTCGCATCGGCTTGGGCGTGGACGCGCACCGCTTCGCGGACGGGATCCCGCTCGTGCTCGCCGGCGTCGACTTTCCGGGCGAGCCGGGCCTCGCGGGCCACTCGGACGGCGACGTCATCGCCCACGCGCTGATCGACGCGATCCTCGGTGCAGCGGGCAAGGGCGACATCGGCGAGCTCTTCCCGTCTGCGGATCCGCAGTGGCTAGACGCCTCGTCCATCCGCCTGCTTCAGCGGAGCTACGAGGTCGTCCGCGTGTCCGGCTTCGAGCTCGTGAACGCGGACTGCGTCTTGATCGGAGAGCAGCCGAAGATCGCCGACGTGCGAGTCGCGATGGGCGCGCGGCTCGCAGGCGCGATGGGCGTCGCGATCGACCGCGTGACAGTGCGGGCGACGACCACTGACGGTCTCGGCTTCACCGGCCGCGGCGAAGGCCTCGCGGCGCAGGCCGTGGCTCTGTTGCGAACGACGTGAAGCTCTTCCGATACGCCGATCGGCCCGACCTCAGAGAGACGCGGTACGAGGTGCTCTCGATCCGCACGTTCCCCGAGTACATGCACCACAACGCGATGGGCCATCTCTACTGGGACCGTCTCTACGAGGAGCACCCGGACTTCCAGCTCGGCCTTCTCGACGGCGACGAGCTCGTCGCTGAGCTGCACTCGCTCCCTGCGGCCTGGGACGGGTCGGTCGCCGACCTGCCCCCGGGCTGGGACGACATCTTCGAGCGGGCGTTCGAGAGCGGCCGCGAGCCGGATGCCCTGTTCGCCCTCGCGATCTCGGTTCTGCCCGAGCGGCACGGGTCGCGGCTCTCGAGCGTGATGGTGGAGGCAATGCGCGACGCGGCGCGCGGTGCGGGCCTGCGGATGCTCGCGGCGCCCGTCCGGCCGACGCTGAAATCCCAGTATCCGCTGATCCCGATCGAGCGGTACATGGAATGGCGTCGCGAGGACGGGTCGCACTTCGATCCCTGGCTCAGGCTGCACGAGCGCGTGGGAGGCAAGATCGTGGCCCCCTCTCCGGTTTCGATGACGATCGAGGCTCCGGTCCTGGAATGGGAGGAGTGGACGGGTGTCGCAATGCCGGAGGACGGCGACTACCTCATCCCGGGTGGGCTTGCCCCGGTCGAGGTTCGGGGCGGAACCGGACGGCATGTCGAGCCGAACGTCTGGGTAGCGCACGAGGTGTAGTAGGAGACTTCCTAGCGCGGGAGGCGGGCGCGCCCGCGTGAGACCTCGACCAAGCCGTCGGCCGCCAGCGACTCGAGCACATCTGGCTCGAGCTCGTCGGCCAGCCGCGCCCCCGAAGCGACCAGCCGCAAGGTGCGGGCGCGCCGTTGCCGAAACGAGCCCTCGAACCTGCCTTGCTTCCGCACCGGCTCGTAGCGGCGGCCTCGAGACGGGCAGGTTCCGGCGAGCGGGCAGAGCTCGCAGCGGGGAACTCGTGCGAGGCAGATCGTGGCGCCGAGGTCCATCAGGGCGTGTGCGCTCGCCGGGCCGAAGTCGCCGCGGGTGCGTTCGATCACGCGCCGCACGTTCACGTCCATGGGCAACACGTCGCGTTCGTGCGCGAACCGGGCGATCGCATCGGCCGTGTAGCGGCCGACTCCTGGGAGCTCGGTCAGATCCTCGGGCCAGCCGTTCGAGGCGATTCGGCGCGCGGCGCGATGCAGGTTGAGCGCTCGCCGGTTGTAGCCGAGCCCCTGCCACTCGCGGATCACGTCGGCCGGGGCCGCCGCCGCGAGCGCCTCGACCGTCGGCCACCGCTCCAGAAACGCGAGATAACGCGGCGCGACACGTGACACCTGCGTCTGCTGGAGCATCACTTCCGAGACGAGGATCGCGTACGGGTCGCGGGTCAGCCGCCACGGCAGGTCGCGGCCGTGAGCACGAAACCACTCGAGGAGGGTCTGCTCCATGGCCGTGACACTACAAAGGAAGCGAGATCCAGACGTCGGCTCCACCGTGGGGGCGATTCGACACGCAGGCGTGTCCGTCGTGAGCGCGGGCGATCGCCTCCACAATGGCGAGCCCCAGCCCGCTTCCCTTCTCGCCTGGAGTGGCCGCGCGGCTAAAACGATCGAAGGCGACGCTTCGAAACTCGGCTGGAAAGCCAGGCCCCTCGTCGAGGACATGCAGCTCTGCGGTCGAGTCCTCGATTCCTGTTGCGAGAGTGATCGGCCCTCGGCCATGACGCAACGCGTTGTCGACCAGGTTCCCCAGGGCCTGCTCGAGACGCAAGCGATCCACGTTCGCCACCGGAGCACCGTCAGGCTCGACCGACAGGGAACGACCTTCCAGCTCCGCCCTCGTGCCGAAACGCGACCTCACCGTCTCGAGCACGTCGACGAGATCCGTCGGCTCGGACCGAATCGAGAGACGGCCCTGTTCTGCCCGCGCAAGGAGGAGGAGATCCTCGGCGATTCGGGACAGTCGCTCGGTCTCTTCGGCCGCAGACCGAATCGAGCGCTCGAGCTCTTCGGGGGAGCGGGCGCGCCGCAGTGCCAGTTCCAGCTCGGTCTTCAGCATGGCCAGAGGCGTACGCAGCTCGTGGCTTGCATCGGACACGAAACGGCGCTCGCGCGCGAGCCCGTCCTCGATCCTCGCGAGCATGTGGTTGAGCGTCTGGCCCAGTCGTGCGACCTCGTCGCGGGCCGGCGGAACGGGCAGCCGTTCGTCGAGCGACGACGTGGAGATCTCCGCCGCTCGCCGACGCATCGCCTCGATCGGCCGCAGCGCCGCTCCGGCGAGCAGGTAGCCGCCGAGCGCAGCGACCAGTAGCGCGATGGGCCCCCCGATCAGGAATGCCTTGCGCAGGCTGCGGAGACTCTCGGCTCGATTCTCGCGTGTCGCACCGACCACGAGGACGAGCGAGCGTCCGCGGCGCTGGACGGGCACGACGAACATCCTTGCGGGCTCGTTGAGACCGGGAACCGAGGGCCGGTTGACGAACACGGGGCGGTGCAGAGCCTCTGCGAACTGAGCGTCCGAGAGCAAGCGGGCGGAGCCGATCGTGACGGTGGAGTCGAGTACGCGTCCATTGGTGCCGAGAAGCTCGGCGAAGGTCTCCCCGTGCTCGACGAACGGACTTGCGGTTCGGCGCAGGGAGTCTTCTCGCAGGACGAGCTGCGAGAGATCCTGGGCACGCGAGCGAAGCTCCTGGTCGAGGGCACGAGAAAGGTCGGAGGCGACGCGGAAGTAGACGAAGAGGCCTGCGCCGGTGAACACGAGGGCCATGGCGACGGCGAAGAACATCGTCAGCCGCAGCCGGATCGGGTATCGGCTCACCGGCTGCCGTCCTCGCGCAGGCGGTAGCCCACTCCACGCACCGTCTCGAGGGAGCTCGTGCCGAAGGGCCGGTCGACCTTCTCGCGCAGGTAGCGGACGTACACGTCGACGACGTTGGAGCGGTTCTCGTACGCGAAGTCCCAGGCGTGCTCGAGGAGCTGGAACCTGGAGAGCGCCTGACCCGGCCGGCGCATGAACGTCTCGAGCAGGGCGAACTCCTTGGGATAGAGCCGGATCTCGTCGTTGCCGCGCCAGACCCTGCGCGATGCGGGATCGAGCCGGAGACCGTCGACCTCGAGCTCGGTCGGCCGCTCGACATCGCCCCGACGAGCGAGCGCTCGCAGCCGCGCGAGCAGCTCCGCGAACGAGAAGGGCTTGGTCAGGTAGTCGTCCGCGCCCGCATCGAGCCCGGTGACCCGGTCCTCGACCGCGTCGCGTGCCGTCAGCATCAGGACCGGAGACCAGACGCCGGCCTCGCGGAGCTTCCGGCACGTCTCGAAGCCGTCCAGCCCGGGAAGCACGACGTCGAGCACGACGGCGTCGTACGAGTGCGCCTCGGCCATCCAGATCGCGTCCTCGCCGGTGCCGGCCACGTCGGCGGCATGCCCCTCCTCGACGAGCCCACGGTGGACGAGGCTCGCCATCTTCAACTCGTCCTCGACGATCAACACGCGCATTTCGGACTTCACCTACTCAGGCTCGATGAGAGAAAGATGAGAATAGCGTCGAGCTGGAGCTCGCTCAGCGGAGCGCACGTCGCCGCCGCCGAACCACCAGCAGGGCAAGGCCGAGGACGGCCGGGATCGCGATCGCGAGCGGCACGATGCCGCCGGAGTTCAGCGTCCGTTGTTGCGCCACGTCCGCGCGCAGAGGAGGACTTACGCTCACCGTGCCTGCGCCGTTTCGGTCGACGATCGCGACGTAGAGGACGAAGCGTCCGCTGTTCACGGCCTGGACCGTCCAGCGCACGGGCGTCGCTGCGCCGGGCGCGAGAGTGCCGAGATAACGGGTGCGGTGCGAAGACCAGTCCTCGGGATCGACGTAGACGCCGGGGTCGAGGCTGAGGATATTGAGGTGCGCGACGATGTCCGGTAAGGGTTCCCGACCGGTGTTGCGGATCGTCGAGAAGAACTGGAAACGCTGTCCGATTCTGCTGGTGACCGTCGTCCGGTCGAGCTGCACGGCCACGGATGCGCCGGCGGACGCAGCCGGAGCCGTGGCGGCCAGTGCAAGAAGGACGAGCGCCAGCCTCCTCACGGTCGCTCCCCCGGGCGGATCGAGATGCGGTCGGCGACGGCGATCGCAGCCGCCGGGGCAAGCACGGCCGCAACGACCGGCGAGATCAACCAGGAGACGTCCTGGCCGGCCGTGTGCGCGTCCACCAGGAGCTTGCCGAGGTAGTGCAGGCCGGACGTGAAGGGATCGATGCGAAGCAGCAGATCCCCTGCCCAACCCTGCTGGGCGGCCGTCGGCAGCTGCGTGGGGGCAAAGAGCGCAAACAGCGCAAAGAGGCCGAGCGAGAGACTGAACCGGTTCGAGCCTGCGAGCGCAGAGATGAGCAATCCCAGCCCCGCCAGGAACAGAGCAAGCAGGCTGCCGACGACGAAGCCCCCGACGAGCGCCACGCCGACGAGGCCGATCCCGCGCCCCATGAACCAGACGTAGGGGATCGAGATCGCGAAGGCGGCCAACCAGAGCGAGAGAGCAGCGAGCCCCTTGCCGACGACGAGGGCTCGCCGGGAGGCAGGCGTGAGCAGGAGTGACTCCAGGGTCCCGCGCTCGCGCTCGCCGCTGAGCGCATCCCCCGAGCCGAGCAGGACGATCAAGGAACCGACGGCGACGGCGATCTGAAGGGTCAGGTTCACGGCCTCGCGCTGCTCGAGGAAGTTGAGCGCGCGGTTGGTCGCGACGAGATACGTCATGACGCTGACGAGCACGCTGAAGGCGAGCATCAGCGGTAGCGCGCGGCCCCCGAACCAGAGGTCGCGCAGCTCTTGCTGGGTCACGACGAGCCACGCCGGAGACGAGGGACGAGCAGGTGCGTGCTCAGCCGTAGCCGTCAACCCGCCTCCGTCATCTCGAGGAAAGCGTCGCTCAGGCGGCCACGCTCGAGCTCGAGGCCCAGCACCGGAACATCGGCAGCGAGCAGTTTCCGCAACGCATCGCCGGACGCGGCTTCGCGCAGGACCCCGCTTGGAATGGTTAGCTCGATTTCGTCTGGCCGACCGTCAGCGTCGATGTCGGCATCGGCGAGGGCCGCCACTGCGCGGTCCCGGAGCTCGGCGGGGACGCGGATGCGGACGCGCCGTGGGGCGGCAGCGCGCTCGGCGACCTCGGCCACGGTGCCGTTGGCGACGACGCGGCCGTGGTGGAGGATCAGCACCCGGTCGCAGACCTCTTCGACCTCGGCCAGCAGATGCGTGCTCAACACGACGGTCGCACCCCGTTCTCGTGCTATCCGGCCGACGAGGCCGACCACTTGCCTCTGTCCGGCGGGATCGAGGCCCAGGGTTGGCTCGTCGAGGAAGACGACCTGAGGATCATTGACGAGCGTCCGTGCGATTCCGAGCCGCTGCCGCATCCCGCGGCTGTAGGCCGAGACGAGAGAGCCCGACCGCTCGGCAAGACCGACCTCTTCGAGCAGCGTCCGCGCGGTCGCGCGCGCGGCCCGGCCCGACTGTCCGTACAGGCGAGCGTGGTAGCGCAGGAATTCCTCGCCGGTCTGGGCGTCGGGGTAACCGGCGCTCTCCGGGAGGGCTCCGATTCGCCGCCGAATCTCCTGCGGCTGATCGTCGGGGACGCCCGCGACGCTGAAAGAGCCTTCGGTCGGGCGGAGGATCGTCGACACCATCCGGATGAGAGTCGTCTTCCCGGCCCCGTTCGGGCCCAGGAATCCGAGGACGACGCCGGCCTCGAGCTCGAGGTCGAGCGGTGCAAGCGCGATGAGCGATCCGTAGGACTTCGTCAGGCCCCGGGTCTCGAGCGCAGGCGGCATTCGCCCGCGACGCTAGGTAGCCCAGATGAGGAAACCATGAGACGGGCTCTCATCGTCTTCTCAGATCCACCGCCTAGCGTGCTGATCATGATCAGACGAACGCTCCTCCTCGCGTCGTTCGGAGCCGCGGTGCTGCTCCTGGCGGCTTGCGGCTCGAACAAGGGAAGCTCGCCAGCTTCGACGACGAAGCCCGCGCGAACTTTTGTCGACCGTGTCGACAACCCGTGGTTCCCCCTCATTCCTGGCACGACACTCGTCTACCGCGGGGTCAAGGACGGCCAGCCGTCCAGGGAGCTCCTGACGGTGACGAGCCTGACGCAGGTGATCCGGGGGGTCCGCTGCACGGTGCTCCACGACAGGCTCTGGCTGAAGGGGCAGCTATTCGAGCGGACGACCGACTGGTACGCCCAGGACGCCGAGGGCAACGTCTGGTACTTCGGCGAGTCGACAGCCGAGTTGGACAAGAACGGCCGCGTGACCAGCACCGAGGGCACATGGCAGGCCGGCCGCGACGGAGCGCGGGAGGGCATCTTCATGTCTGCGCATCCGATGGTCGGGCAGTCTTTCCGGCAGGAGTTCTACAAGGGGCACGCGGAGGATCACTTCGAGGTGCTCAGCCTGTCAGCCGGCGTCACCGTCCCCTACTTGACCTCGAAGCACGCGCTCTTGACGAAGGAGTGGACGCCGCTGGAGCCGGGTGTGCTCGACCACAAGTACTACGTGCGCGGGATCGGGACGGTGAAGGAGGCGGCGGTCAAGGGGCCGCTCGAGACGAACATCCTCGTGGACGTCCGCCGCCGCTAGCGAACGACGCGAATGTTGAACATCGGGCTGCCGACGGCTCCCATGAGCCGCAGCCAGAGCGGCAGGTACATCTCGGTTGCGCGTGCGCCGGTGATGTCGCCGAGGTCGTGGATGTTGGCTGCCGGCCAGCCGAAGCTCGTGATGAGCTCCGAGACCTGAGCTTTCGCTTCGTCGTCGTCTCCGCACACGAAGAGGTCGTGCTCGCCCGGCACGCCGGCCGGATCGACCATGACTCCGGCGTTCACGGTATTCAGCGCCTTCACGACCTTCGCATCGGGGAAGGCGCGCTGGATCTGCTCGCCGAGGCTGTCGTCGTTGCAGACCGAGAGCGTCGGCGGCATGCCCTTGGAGAAGTCGAGGGAGTTGGCAACGTCTACGAGGACCTTGCCGGAGAGGTTCTTCGCGCCGGCCTGGCCAAGCGCGTCGAGGGAGCCGGTGCCCGCGGTGCAGTTGAAGACGACCTCGCCGTGGGCCGCCGCATCGGCAAACGGCACGGCATCGTCCCCGGCTGACCGCGAGCCGATTTGAACGTCGTGCCCCAGCTCACGCAGCTTGGTTGCGATCGTCCGGCCGACCACGCCGGTGCCGAGGACGCCGATCTGCACAGAGGCAAGTGTAGATTCAGAGTCGAATGACTCGCGTCCGCTTCGCTCCCAGTCCGACCGGCTCACTGCACGTCGGGAACGCCTTGAGCGCGGTCGCCAACCGCGATTTCGGCGACTGGCTGCTCCTTCGCATCGACGACACCGATCCAGCCCGCAACGTCCCGGGCGGAGAGGAGGAGATCCTCCTCGACCTCGAGTGGCTCGGCGTCTCCTGGGACGAGGGCCCTGTCCGCCAGAGCGAACGCCAGGACCTCTATCGAGCCGCCGCCGAGACCTTGCAACAGACTGTTGCTAAGTCGGACGAGACGGGGGCGGTCATGTTCGGAACGGTCACGCTCCTTCGCCCGGACGGGACCGCGACCTATCAGCTCGCGAGTGTCGTCGACGACGTCGAGCTCGGGATCACGCACGTCATCCGCGGCAACGACCACCGGCCCAACGAGCAGCTGCACCGCGAGTTGACCGAGGCCCTCGGCGCCACCCCGCCGGAGTACGTCCACCACGGCCTGATCCTCGGCGACGACGGGCGCAAGCTCTCGAAGCGGGAGTTCGGCGCGACCGTCGCGTCACTTCGCGACGCCGGGATCCCGGCCGAGGCGGTGCGCCGATATCTCGACGAGCTCGGAATCCCGAAGCACGACGTGCAGTACGACGTGCCGCGCATCCGCCGGCTCGCGATCGAGGCGATCGCCGGGATGTCGGACGAGGAGCTGGCGGCCGCGGCCGAAGCTCCCGTCGAGCTCGTCCCAGCGCTCCGCGGCGCACGCGACCTCGTCGAGGCGCACGAGTACGCGAGACAAGTACTCGAGCCCGAGCCGGTCTCGCTTGGAGAAGAGGCGCGGCCTACGCTCGAGCGCTTTCGGGAGTTGCGGTCGAACGGGGCCGGAGCGAAGGAGATCGTCCGCGAGCTGAAAGCCGTCGGCGGCAATCTGAAGGCGCTCAGGCTCGCCCTGACCGGCCGTGAGCGAGGGCCCGAGCTCTGGGCGATCGTCGCCGCTCTGTCGCCGGAAGAAGCTCTGCGGAGGGTCGATGCGGCTCTATGACACCGCGACACGTGGGCTCGCGGAGCTTCCGCAGCCCGGCGAGCGGCCGATTGGCATGTACTTCTGCGGCCCGACGGTCTACCAGCGCATCCACGTCGGCAACGCACGTCCGTTCATCGTCTCCATGTGGCTACGGCGCTGGCTTCTCGAGCAGGGCCACGAGGTGACGCTGGTCGAGAACATCACCGACATCAACGACAAGATCTACTTGGCGGCTCCGGGCGCGAGCGCGAAGCTCGCGGCGGACGCGGCGCGCTGGTATGTCGAGGACACCGAGCTGCTCGGCCTGGGGCGACCCGACCACGAGCCGCTCGCCACCGAGACGATTCCCGAGATCGTCGCCCTGATCGAAGAGCTGATCGGTCGCGACCTCGCCTACGAGGCCGGCGGCGACGTCTACTACCGCGTCGGGCGCTTCGAGGACTACGGGCGGCTCTCCGGACGCCACGACGACGAGGCGGCGACCCGCAACCCCTCCGAGGAAGAAGAGCAGAGCTCGCTCAAGGAGGATCCGCGCGATTTTGCGCTCTGGAAGGCGCACAAGGAAGGCGAGGACACCTGGTGGGTCTCGCCGTGGGGGAACGGGCGCCCCGGCTGGCACATCGAGTGCTCGGCGATGGCGGAGAAGCACCTCGGGCCGGCTTTCGAGATCCACGGCGGCGGGCTCGATCTGATCTTTCCCCACCACGAGAACGAGATCGCCCAGTCGCGCGGCGCAGGCCGGGAGTTCGCACGCATCTGGACGCACAACGGGATGCTCCGCTTCGGCGGCGAGAAGATGTCGAAGTCGGTCGGCAACGTCGTCACGCTGCGCGAGGCCGTCGAGGAGTGGGGCAGCCAAACCCTGCTCATGCTCTTCCTCGGCGCCCACTGGCGGAAGCCGATGGACTACTCGGAGGAGACACTCGCCGCGGCGAAGGCGCGGGCGGATGGTCTACGAGAGGTCTTCCGCAACCCCTCGGAGGCGGGCGGGTCCTGGGAGGACCTGGCCAAGGCGCTCGAGGACGACTTCAACACTCCGGAGGCGCTCGCCGTCATGCACGGGTGGCGAGACCACGAGCTCCTACGGCGTGGGCTCGACCTCTTCGGGCTCGGCTCGCTCGCGGTGGAGGACGCGGCTCCCGATGAGCTGCACGGTCTCGCACGGCAACGTGTCGAGGTGCGGGCAGGCGGCGACTACGAGGAGGCGGATCGCCTCCGCCAGGAGATCGAGGACGCCGGCTGGGAGGTGCGCGACGTCGCCCCCGAACCGCGCTACCAGCTCGTCCCGAAGCGATGACCGCCCCAGCGGAGCAGGTCTACGGGCGCCGCGCCGTGCGGGAGGCCATTCGCGGCCCGCGCGAGGTGCTCGAGCTCTGGGTGACGGAGCGCGCCCTGGCCGCCGAGCCATGGCTCCAAGAGGCACGTCCCGGTGCCAGGCACGTGGACAAGGCCGACAGGGACCTGACCGAGAAGGCCGGGACTCGAGATCACCAGGGCGTCCTCGCCTTCTGTGAGCCATACCGCTACGCGGACGCCTTCGAGCTCGCGGCGGAGCCAAGCCCGCTGCTCGTCTGCCTCGACCGCGTCACCGATTTGCACAATCTTGGAGCTGTCTGCCGGGCCGCGGAAGGAGCAGGGGCGACCGGCGTGATCGTCCCTGCGCACGGGTCAGCCCGTGTGACGCCTGCGGTCTGCCGCGCCTCGGCCGGAGCGGTCGAGCACGTCCGGCTCGCGGTCGTGCCCAATCTCGCCCGCTACCTCGAGGAAGCGAAGGGCCCGGACCTCTGGGTCTACGGCGCTGTCGGCGAAGGCGGGAAGCCGATGTGGGAGACCGACCTCACGGGCGGCGCGGCCCTCGTCTTCGGCGCCGAGGGTCGCGGGTTGCGGCCGCTCGTTCGGCGCACCTGCGACGAGCTCGTCTCGATCCCGCTCGCCGGCAGCGTCGAGTCGCTGAACGTGAGCGTCGCGGCAGCCGTCCTACTCTACGAGGCGCGGAGGCAGCGAAGCGGTGCCTGATCCCACCCTCTACCTCTTCGACGGGTTCAACCTGCTGCACGTGGGCGGCTTCGCGGATTCGCGGGAGCTGACCGACAAGCTTGCGAGCTTCGTCGCCGAAAGAGGCGCCCGCGGGGTGCTCGTCTTCGACGGGAGCGGGGAGGACCTGAGCTACGGGCCGCTCGAGGTCCGCTTCGCCGAGGACGCCGACACGATGCTCGAGCGGCTTGCCGCCGAGAATCGCGACCTCGAGCGGGTCTGCCTCGTCTCGTCGGACTCCGCCGTGCGAGGCACATCCGGCCAGAAGGTGATGAAACTGTCTTCGGCGACGTTCACGCGCGACTTCGCCCTCGAGTCCCACGAGGAGGGAAAGCCGATGCGCGTCGAAGACAAGCTCGACCCGGAAACGAGAGCGCGACTGGAGCAGCTCCGCCGGGGGCAAGGTCCATAAGAAACGGGACCTTTGCAGTTTTCTTGTAATTCTTTGACATAGTTGCTACTTTGGCGCTAACGAAAGAGCGAGTTTGCAAGATTGCTCGCCCAAACCCTCATCTCATTCCATGGCCGCCGCCCGTCCAGCCCTCAATCCCCGCCGACAGCAGAAGGCGGAGCGTGAGCTCGAGGACTTGCAGCTCGTCGTCAGGGCGCGGAACGGCGACGACAGCGCGATGGACTACCTCATCCGGCGTTACACCGGCTTCGTCCGGCTGAAGGCGAGCTCGTACTTCCTGGCCGGCGGCGACGGCGAGGATCTCGTGCAGGAGGGGCTGATCGGCCTCTACAAGGCGGTCCGCGACTTCCGGCACGACAAGGAGACCTCGTTCCGCTCGTTCGCCGAGCTCTGCGTGACGCGCCAGATCATCACGGCGATCAAGACCGCGACCCGGTTCAAGCACGCGCCGCTCAACACGTACGTCTCGTTCAGCCACACTCCGGCCGGACAGGAACAGGACGGCGAGTGCACGCTCGGCGACGCGCTGCCGGGGTCGCACGTGAACGACCCGGCGGTCTGCGTGATCTCGACCGAAGAGCTGCAGAGCCTCGTCTTCTGCCTGGGCTCGGGCCTGTCGAAGCTCGAGGCGGATGCCCTACGGCTCTACCTGGAGGGAGAGTCGTACGAAGACATGGCCGTCATCCTCGGCTGTGACACGAAGACGATCGACAACGCTCTCCAGCGGGTCAAGCGCAAGATCTACACGCACCAGCGCTCGCGCCAGGTTCTCCAGTAGCTCTTACGGAGACTTCCGCGATCTCGTAATCCGCTGCTACTCGGATCTTTCGCCTCTGCCCGTTTCTGGCAGGCATCAGTCGAAGAGTGCCCTGCTTCCGAACCTGTGCGTCCGCGACCGGAACGAGGTATGCACCACCCGTCTCTGGGCAGTAGACGCCGAAATAGTCGATCTGGCCAAGGTAATCGCGGACGACCATCTTGGGGTTGGGGTGGTGAGCGTACGAACTGCAGGCCGCGAATCGGATGCCACCCTCCCGAAGCCTTCCGGTCTTGCACTGGACGCGTTGAAGAGATGCCCCGTCGTCGATCACGAGGTCATATCGGGTGTTCTCTCCAAATGGAACGAGTACTGCATACCCCGCCTCGCTCAATGCGAGCATGATCGCGAGAGTCGAACGGTCTCCTTTTGCTTTCGGGTGGTCCATCGCTGAGCACACTGCCTGTCGCATCGGCTGGGCCGTGTCCAAACTAGACAACACGACTTCGCCTACCATGCGCGTTAGGCCGGAGTAGCTCAGCTGGTAGAGCACCGCTCTTGTAAAGCGGATGTCGTCGGTTCGAGTCCGACCTCCGGCTCCTACAGCGGCTACCGATGGGCGCGGCGCCTCGTCGGCTGGGGAGAGCGGATCTCGATCGCCGGGCCGAACGGGAGCAGGAAGACAACGCTCCTCGACGGGCTTCTCGGGCGACTCGCGGAGCCAGCTGCCTCATGCTCCACGAGCCCACGAACCATCTCGACCCACGGCTGTCGAGGAGCTAGAGCGGGCGCTCAGCGTGCACGACGGGACGCTGCTCTCCGTCACGACGTACGACCGACGCTTTCTCGAGCAAGTCGGGGTGGCGAGGATCGTCGAGCTCAGCCCAGCGCCTGCTCGAGATCGGCCCACAGGTCGTCGACTTCCTCCAGGCCGACGCTGAGGCGCAGCAGACCCTCGGGCACGCGGTCGCCCTCCCAGCGGTGACGTGACTCCATCGTGGTGTCGACGCCGCCGAGGCTCGTCGCGTTCTTGATCAACCGGGTCGAGGTCTCGACCTTCCGCGCGTCTGCGACATCGAACGAGAGCAGCCCGCCGAAGCCGGCGTAGCGAACCGTCTCGACTTTCGGGTGCTCTGCGAGCCTGCGGGCAAGCTCCACTGCCGTCTCGGTCTGGCGCCGCACGCGAACCTCGAGCGTCTTCAAGCCGCGCAGGAGAAGCCACGCCGGGTCCGGTGCGGCGACGATGCCCGAGCGGCTCCGAAACTCGCGCAGGCGCGCAGCCGTCTCCGGATCGCGACAGACGACGGCGCCGAGGAGCACGTCGGAATGGCCGCTCAGGTACTTCGTCGCGCTGTGGAGGACGAGGTCGGCTCCGTGCTCGAGCGGGCGCAAGTGGATCGGCGTCGCCGCGGTCGCATCGACCAGGACCGGCGCCGGGTGGGCCGCGGCCGCCTCGAAGTCGGGCATCGTCAGAAACGGGTTCGAGGGGGCCTCGAGCCAGACGAGCTGGACATCGTCGGGCGGGGGCCCGGTCTGGTCGAACTCCACGTGCTCGAGGCCCCAGCGCTCGAGCTCGCGGAAAAGTGTCGGCGTGCCGTAGTAACAGCCCTCGGCGACGGCGATCGTCGCGCCGGGCTCGAGCAGCGCCAGGACAACCGCAGTCGTTGCTCCGGCGCCGGAGGAGAAGAGGAGCGCCTCGCCCCCGTCGAGCTCGCCCAGGACGCGCTCGGCGGCCACGCCGGTGGGATGCGCGTAGCGCTGGTAGTAGAACTCGCCCAGCTCGCCGTCCTTGTACGGCCAGAACGTCGAGCGGTCGAGCGGTGGGAGTCCCACGGGCGCGACTGTACTAGGCTCCCGCGCCGTGGCCTCAACAGACGAATCGACCCAGGGGAAGCTCGAGCGGCTCGAGAAGCTGCGCGAGGAGGCGAGCCACCCCGGCAGCGAGAAGGCGGTCAAGCGGCAGCACGACGCGGGGAAGATGCTCGCGCGCGATCGTGTCGAGAAACTGCTCGATCCGGACTCGTTCGTCGAACTCGACCGCTATGTCCGCCACCGGAACCCGTTGTTCGGGATGATGGACCGGCGGCCGTACGGCGACGCAGTCGTGACCGGGTACGGGACTGTCTTCGGCCGCAAGGTCTTCGTCTTCTCGCAGGACTTCACGATCTTCGGCGGCAGCCTCTCGGAGACCTTCGCGGAGAAGATCATCAAGGTCATGGAT
>JBGOSR010000017.1:0-19279 GCA_041476065.1 Gaiellaceae bacterium | reverse complement strand
GCTGTGCAGCACGGTCTGGGTTCGGTATTCGGCCTCGACCACGACATCCGCCTCTGCGATCGCCTTGTCCACGTCGCCGCGCTCGTACCGGCTCGGCTCGCCCACGAGCTGGCCGCGCCGCACCGCCTCCTCGGGATCGGTCAGCGGCTCGAGGAGCGTCCAGTCGACCTCGACGAGCCTGAGCGCAGCACGCGCCTGACCGTACGTGTCGGCGGCGATCGCCCCCACGGCCTGTCCCTGGTAGCCCGGCTCGTCAGTGAGCGTGTTCGCTTCTCCTGGGCCGATCGCGGCCCGCACGCCCGGCGCGGCGAGCGCCTTCTCGAACGAGATGCTCTTGACCTGCGCGTATGCATGTGGCGAGCGCAAGACCGCCACGTGGAGCATTCCGGGCAGACGGATGTCCGCGGTGTAGCGAGCCTCGCCGCGGGCGCGGAGCGGGCCGGTGACCCGTGTCGCCGGCCGCCCGACGATCTCGCGCGGGCCGGCTGGCCACTGCTCGAGCGCGTCCTCCTCGACGACGAGCCAGACCTCTTCGTAGCGGCCCTCGACCTCCTTCTCGGTCCGGATCAGCCTTGCCACGTCGAGATCGCCTCCTCGATCTTCGGATACGTCCCGCAGCGGCAGAGGTTTCCAGACATGCCATGCCGGATCTCCTCGGAGGTCGGGCTCGGATTGCTCTCGACGAGCGCCGACGCGGTCACGATCTGGCCGGGAGTGCAGAAGCCGCACTGGAGCGCGTCCGTTCGCACGAACGCCTCGACGAGCGGGTGCTCGCGGAGCCCTTCGATCGTGGTCACCTCGCGCTCGCCGACGGTGTGGACGAGCGTGATGCAGGAGTAGACGGGCACGCCGTCGAGGAGCACCGTGCAGGCGCCGCAGTGTCCTTCGCCGCAGGCGATCTTCGTCCCCGTCAGCCCGATGTCCTCGCGCAGGGTCTCCGCCAGCGTCCGCCCGACCGGGAGGTCGAGCTCGTACGCGCCGCCGTTTACCTGGAGCTCAAGCGCCACTGGTCACCGCCAGGATGTCGGCGAGGTGAATGAGCCCGAAGGTAACGCGGTTCGCCGTCTGCCGGTCCTCCTCGTCGACCTCAGGCAGGGCGCGCCAGGTCTCCCGGGCGGTCGTCAGCAGCTCGCGGATTTGCTCCAGCTCGGCGACCTTCCCGTTCCGTTCGTCGCATGCGTTAAGGGCCAGTCCGATCACGCCGATCGTGTCCGGCTGCCGTGTCCAGAGCAGCGGCGTCGCCATCGAGAGGTACTGGTGGATCCGTGCTAGCGCCATCGACTGAGAGAACGTGGCCGCCCCTTTCGGCGAGGTTGGCTCGAGGGCGGGCTCGCCGTTTGCGATGCGGTTTGCGTTGCCCGCAAGCATCCCGCCCAGCTGCTCCTCGTCGAGCCCCGCGAGCTTCGCCGTCCGCAGCGCGATCAGCAGCGAGCTCGGCTGTCGCCCGTACGGGTAGTCGGAGGCGTAGAGCACCTGCTCGGGCGAGACCTGGTGGAAGAAGTCGAGGAGATCGACGGGGCTCCAGACCGAGGTGTCGAAGAAGACCCCCGCCTTGCCCGCGAAGCGGCCCGCGAGCCCGGCCAGGTCGGCGATGCCCGCGTGGGCGATGATCAGCTGCGCTTCCGGATACGCGTCGGTCAGCCGTCCCAGGTTGTCGGCGATCGGCGGCAGGCCGCGGCCGCCGTGGATGAGAATTGGCACCTTTCGCTCGGCGGCGAGCGCGAACACGGGTGCCAGGCGCTCGTCGTTGAGCAGGAAGCGCTGTGCGCGCGGGTGGAGCTTGATGCCGCGGGCGCCGAGGTCGAGGCAACGTTCGGCCTCCGCGATCGGGTCTTCGGCCAGGTCGAGCCGGACGAACGGGATCAGCCGGCCTTCGGAGCGCTTCGCGTGCTCGAGCGTCCGGTCGTTCGGCGCCTGGAAGCCCGGATGGCGGTCGGGCTCGTCCATGCAGAACATGAAGGCGCGGGAGATCGCGTGGTCGTCCATGATCCGCACGAGCTCCTCGTACGTCCCGCGGAAGCCGTCGATGTCGTGGCCTAGATGCACGTGCGCGTCGAAGATCTCCGCGCCGGCCGGAAGCTCCTTGCGAAGCTCCTCGTCGTACGTGGCGATCAGCTCCTGGCCGCGTTCGAACGCGTCGTCCACGAAGGCTCAGTCTATTCACGGCCGGTAGGATGCCGCCGCTGTGCCCGACGTCCTGATCTTCGCCGACTCCGTCGTCTCGCCGGAGATGCGCCACGAGGTCCCCATCCTCGTCCCCGACCCGTTCCTCTATGCCGAGAAGGACGGAAAGCGGTACGCCGCATCGAGCTCGTTCGAGGTCGTTCGCATCGCCGAGGCGGGCATCGAGGCTCATCCGTGGGAGGACTTCGGCTACGACGAGCTGATCGGGCAGGGCATTCCGCGCGAGGAGATCACGTGGCTACACGTCAACCTCAACGCCTGCCGCGCGTTCGGGATCGAGGATGCGATCGTTCCTCGGTCGTTCCCGACCGCCGTCGCCGACCACCTGCGCGCGAACGAGATCACGCTTCATCCCGACTACGACTACTTCGCCGATCGGCGCCGCGTGAAGACCGGTGCGGAGATCGCCGGCATCCGGCGGGCCCAGAAGGCCGCCGAAGCCGGCATGGGCGCGGCGAAGGAGCTGCTCGCGCGCGCAGAGCGCTCGAACGGGAGCCTGTCCGTCGACGGCAAGCCGCTCACGTGCGAACTGCTCAAGGTCGCGATCCGTCAGGCCTTCACGGACCACGGCATGTCGAGCGACGATTTCATCGTCTCCCACGGCGCCCAGACTGCGATCGGACACGAGCTCGGCCACGGACCGATCGGGCCCGACGAGCCGGTCGTGATCGACCTCTGGCCGAAGGATCCCGAGTCCGGGTGCTACGCGGACATGACCCGGACGTACGTCGTCGGGACGCCCCCGGACGAGCTCGTCGAGTACCACCGCCTCGTCAAGGAGGCGCTCGACCGCTCGTTCGCCGCGACGAAGGCCGGGGTCCCGGGTGTCGACGTGTTCAACCTCGTGTGCGAGTTCTTCGAGGAGCATGGCCAGAAGACCGCGATCTCCAAGACGCCGGGCGAGGTGCTGGAGAACGGGTTCTTCCACGGCCTCGGGCACGGAGTGGGGCTCGAGGTGCACGAGGCGCCCGGCATGGGGCGTGGCGCCACCGGCGAGCTGGTCGTGGGCGACGTGGTCACGCTTGAGCCCGGCCTTTACCGCCAGGGCTTCGGAGGCTGCCGGCTCGAGGATCTCGTGCTCGTGACCGAGAACGGAGCCGAGAATCTCACGGACTTCCCGTACGACCTGACGCCTTGAGCTCGGAAGACGCGCGCGGCCCCGCGATCGAGACGATGCTCCTCGAGGAGCGTCGGTATCCCCCGTCCGACGAGTTCGCGGCACAGGCCAACGCGCAGCCGGACATCTACGACCGCGACTTCGAGGAGTTCTGGGAGACCGAGGGTCGCGAGCGGGTGAGCTGGTTCGAGCCCTTCACGGAGCTACTGGACTGGAAGCCGCCCTACGCGAGGTGGTACCTCGGCGGCAAGCTCAACGTCTGCTTCAACTGCGTCGACCGCCACGTCGAGGCCGGGCAGGGCTCGAAGGTCGCCTACTACTGGGAGGGCGAGCCCGAGGAGGACCGCCGGACGATCACGTTCTCCGACCTCCAGGGCGAGGTCGTCAAGCTGGCGAACGCGCTCAAGCGCCTCGGCGTCGGCAAGGGCACGCCGGTCGGGATCTACATGGGCATGGTCCCCGAGCTGCCGATCGCGATGCTCGCCTGCGCCCGGCTCGGCGCGCCGCACACGGTCGTCTTCGGAGGCTTCTCGGCCGAGTCGCTCTCGGGCCGCCTGAACGACATGGGATGCGAGATCCTGATCACCCAGGACGAGGCCTGGCGCAAAGGCTCGCCCGTCCCGCTGAAGCGCAACGTGGACGAGGCGCTGGCGGAGTCTCCGACGGTGACGAAGGCCATCGTCTTCCGCCGTACGGGCAACGACGTCCCCATGGAGGAAGGCCGGGACAGGTGGTGGGACGAGCTCGTCGCCGAGGAGCGCGATGACCCAGCCTCGTGTCCTTGTGAGCCGATGGATTCCGAGGACCTGCTCTATCTGCTCTACACGAGCGGTACGACTGCAAAGCCGAAGGGAATCGTCCACACGACCGCCGGCTACCTCGTCGGCACGGCGTCGACGCACCACTACATCTTCGACGTCAAGCCGGACTCGGTGTACTGGTGCGCGGCCGACGTCGGCTGGGTGACCGGCCACAGCTACATCGTCTACGGGCCGCTCTGCAACGGCACGACCGGCGTCATGTACGAGGGCGTCCCGGACTACCCCGACCGCGACCGCTGGTGGGCGATCGTCGAGCGCTACGGGGTGGACATCCTCTACACCGCCCCGACCGCGATCCGCAGTCACATGAAGTGGGGCGAGGAGCATGCGCGCAAGCACGACCTCTCCTCGATCCGCCTGCTCGGGACGGTCGGCGAGCCGATCAACCCCGAGGCCTGGATCTGGTACCGGGAGGTGATCGGCGGCGATCGCGTGCCCATCGTGGACACCTGGTGGCAGACCGAGACGGGGATGATCCTGATCACGCCACTGCCCGGCGTGACGACGATCAAGCCCGGCTCGGCGACGAAGCCGTTCCCCGGTGTGGACGCGGCGGTCTACGACGAGCAGGGCAACGAGGTCGCGCCCGGCGGCGGCGGCTATCTCGTGCTGCGGCGGCCCTGGCCGGCGATGCTGCGCGGGATCTACAACGACCACGAGCGCTACGTCGAGACGTACTGGTCGCGCTATCCCGATACGTATTTCGCGGGAGACGGCGCGCGGATCGACGAGGACGGCGACTTCTGGCTCATGGGCCGGGTCGACGACGTGATGAACGTCTCCGGGCACCGGATTTCGACGATCGAGGTCGAGAGCGCCCTCGTCGACCACCCGCTGGTAGCCGAGGCTGCGGTTGCCTCGCGCGGCGATGCGACGACCGGGCAGGCGATCGTCGCGTTCGTCTCGCTCAAAGACGGGCAGGAGGGCTCGGTCGAGATGCTCGAGGAGCTGCGGAACCACGTGGCGAAGAAGATCGGGCCGATCGCGAAGCCGGCGAACATCGTGTTCACGCCCGAGCTCCCGAAGACGCGTAGCGGAAAGATCATGCGCCGGCTCCTGCGCGACGTCGCGGAGAACCGGCCGCTCGGGGACACGACGACGCTCGCGGACCCGACGGTCGTCGACGAGATTCGCGACCGATCCGCCGCCGACGCGCCGGAGGAGTGACCGACCACCGTCAGCTCGGCGTCGATCTCTTCAACGAGGCCTGGCGCCTGATGGAGACCCGCGAGGACGACGACCGGATGCTGCACGCTGCGCACGCGTCGCGGTATCACTGGGGCGAGGCTCCCGAGTCCAAGCCGGAGAATCTGGCGCGCGGCGAGTGGCAGGTATCCCGCGTGTACGTCGTCCTCGGGCGCTCGGAGCCTGCGATCTGGCATGCGCAACGGTGTCTTGGACACTGCGAGGAAGCGGGCATCGCCGACTGGGACCTCGCGTATGCCTACGAAGCACTCGCGCGCGCGCACGCGATGGCGGGCAACGTGGCGGCCGAAGAGTGGAAGGCGAAGGCCCGCGCCGCAGGCGGCGAGATCTCAGACCCCGAGGATCGGGAGCATTTCGAGGAGGACTACTCGACCCTGCTCTAGTGCCTGGACGAACCGGGGGCGAACCCGTGTCGGACACCGTTCGGAGTCAAGCGGTTTGTGTGACGAGTTTGGAACGTTCGCGGGGCTAGGCGAGCAGCTGCTCGAAGTGCTCTTGCCGGTCCTGCTCGAACGGGCCGATCAACGCGAGGTTGAGCCCGTGGCCGCCGATCACGTCCTGGGCAACCCGCTGGACATCCTCGGACGTGACCGCGTCGAGGCCGGCCAGGACGTCTTCCGGCTCGGTCGCTTCGCCTTCGAGCACCTCGCGGCGCAGCCCGTACATGACGAGCCCGTGCGGGCTCTCGGTCTGGAGGACGAACCGCCCCTTCGCGACGTTGCGGGCCTTCTCCAGCTCGTCTGACGGGACGGCCTCGTCGGTGATCTTCCGCAGCTCGGCCACGATCGTCGTGATCGCCTCGTCGATGCGCTCGATGTCGACGCCGGCCTGCGAGTAGAGCGAGCCGGCATCGGTGTAGCTGTGGTTGATCGCGTAGATGTAGTAGGCGAGGCCACGCCGCTCTCGGACCTCGGTGAAGAGCCGTGAAGACATGCCCGTGCCGAGCACCGTCGAGAGGATCTGGAGCGCGTAGCGGTCGGGATGGGCGAGCGGGTAGCTCGGCACCCCCAGGCAAAGATGGGCCTGGTCGGAGGTCTTCGTGTAGATCTTCACGCGGGCCGCGCCATTCGCCGCGAGCTTCGCGGGGGCCGGAGCGCCGGTCTCGGCCGGTTCGAGGTCGCCGAGCAGCCGCTCGATCTCGGTCTCGAGGTCGCCGCCGATCTTCCCGGCGACTCCGACCACCATCCGCTCCGGCTTGTACCAGCGGTCGACGTAGCCTAGGAACGTGTCCCTGGTGGCGTTCCGGACAGTCTCTTTGCGGCCGATGATGTCCCAGCCGAGTGGCTGGTCACCGTAAAGCAGAGAGTCGTAGACGCCGCTGATGTAGTCGCGCGGCGTGTCGAAGTACATGTTCATCTCCTCGACGATCACGCCCTTCTCGCGGTCGATCTCTTCCGTGTCGAACTTCGAATGGCGGAGCATGTCGACGAGGACGTCGAGTGCGATCGAGCGGTGCTCGCCCGCACAGCGGACGTAGTAGCCGGTGTACTCCTTGCCGGTGAAGGCGTTGAACTCGCCGCCGATCCCGTCGATCTCGTTGCCGATGTCGCGGGCGGTCGGGCGGCTCTCGGTCCCCTTGAAGAACATGTGCTCGGAGAAATGCGCGATGCCGCTCGTGTCGGGCGTCTCGTAGCGCGAACCTGCCGCGAGCATGACGAAACAGGAAACCGACTGAGCGTGGCCCATCGGCGCGGTCAGCAAGCGCAGGCCGCTCGGCAGCGTTTGTCGCTCGAAGACGCCCATCAGGCTGCGAGCGCCTCTCGCCAGGACTCGGGAACCTCGACCGAACGGCCGCTCTCGTAGTCGAACGAGACGATCACGGTCTTCGCCTCGGCCGCGACGGTCTCGCCGGAGCGCACCTCGTACTCGAGTTCGAAGCTCTTCGTGCCGATCGTGCTCGGCCGCACGCCGATCTCGATCTCGTCTCCCAGCCGCAGTGGTGCTCGAAAGTCGATTTCCACCCGGGCGAGGATCATGTTCGCGACGTCGGCACCGAAGGGCAGCAAGTAGGCGATCCGTGCCTCCTCGAGGTAGGTCAAGAAGACCGCGTTGTTCACGTGGCCCATCGCGTCGACGTCCCGGAAGCGGACTGTCTCACGGTGCGCGAAGGCGAACCCCTCCATGGGTTGGATGCTACCGAGCCTTCCACCCGGCTAGTAGCTCCTGCTCGCGCTCCGGCGCCATTCCGGCGGTGTCCGTGGTCTCGGCCCCGTCGAGAGCGCCGCGAACGGTGTCCTCGAGCGGCCGGAACGTGAGACCGGCGCCGATCGCCCGTGAGACGTCGGTTCTATGCATGCCGACCGCTTCCGGGTCATGGAGCCACAGCGGGAGCTCCATCCACTCGCCGACCCCCTGCTCGGCGAGGTAGTTCCCGTCGACGTACGTGAAGCTGGCGTCCGTGCCGGCGACCTCACGGCAGGTCTCTGCGAGGCTCTGCCACGAGACCCCTTCGTTGATCGCGTTGAAGGTTCCACCGCGCTTGCGCTCCGAGAGGTCGATCAACCAGGCCGCCAGGTCGCGGACGTCGATGAACTGGACAGTTTGCTCGGGCGGGCCCGGGACGAGGACCTCGCCGCCGCGGGCGATCCGGTGGGGCCAGTACGTGAACCGTCCAGTCGGATCGTGCGGACCGACGATGAGGCCGGGCCGGACGAGCGCGTGTCGGCCGGGCATCGTTTCGGCGACGGCCTGCTCGCAGAGCACCTTGAGAGCTCCGTAGTTCGAATAGTCCTCGAGCAGCCGGTCGGCCGGCGCCTCGTCGGCGAGTTCCTCGAGCGGGCTCTCCTCGTGGAGCGGTCCGCTGAAGTCCGCGTAGACCGAGACGCTCGAGATGAAGAGGTAGAGACCTGCCGAATCGGCAAGTGCTTCGGCCGACGCCCTGACGACCCGGGGGACGTAGCCGCTGGGATCGAGGACTGCGTCCCAGGCACGGCCTGCGAGCGCCGAGAGGTCGTCCTCGCGGTCACCGCGCAGTTTCTCCGCCTCGGGGAACAGCTCGGGATTCGTCTCTCCACGGTTGAAGAGCGTGACCTCGTGGCCACGGGCGAGCGCCACCTCGACGGCCGCGCGGCCGAGGAACTTCGTTCCGCCGAGAATGAGCAGCTTCACCGCGCGAACGCTACCTCTCGGTCAGCGGTGGATCCTTTGACGGCGTCGACGACGAAGCAGTACGGTTGCGTTCGTGCGGCTACGGTCGCTGAACGAGGCCGAGTGCTACGCCCGCTGCCACGGCGAGGGCGACGACAACGTGCGCGTAGTCAAGCTCGAGCCCAGACGGCCACGCTTCGATCTCGAGATCTCGGGCGAGGATCTGCGGCGGGCGTTCGAGGTGAGGCTCGACAGGCGCGAGCCGCCGCCAGAACCGATCGCCGAAGCTGTGGTCGAGGGCCAGGAACCGGCCGCGGCCGCCTAGCGAACCTCAACCTAAAGAAGGTTCGCCCGGCCTCCTCCCCACTGCGATCCTAGTGGCGAAATGCGCGCGCGTGGGCCACAGAAGAGCACGAAAATAGTCACGCAGACCAGCGCCGTTCCCGACGTTCTCGCGCCGGGGCTCGACGTTCTCTTCTGCGGGATCAACCCGGGCCGCTTCTCGGCTGCCGCGGCCGCCCACTTCGCGAACCCCCGCAACGACTTCTGGCGGCTCCTCCACGAAGCGTGTTTTACTCCGCGCCTTCTCGAGCCCGCCGAGCAGTTCGAGCTCCCGCGGCACGGGGTCGGTGTCACGAACGCCGCGAATCGCACGACGCCCGGCTCGGGCGATCTGCGGAGTGCCGACTTCGCGGGCTCAGAAGAGCGGCTCGGGCGCCTCGCACGCGAGCTTCGCCCGCGCTTTGTCGCCTTCGTCGGCAAGGAGGCCTACCGCGGCGCGTTCAGGGAGCGGCCGCAGCTCGGCCTCCAGACTCGCCGGCTCGACGATAGCGCTCTCTTCGTCCTTCCTTCGACCTCGCCCGCGAACGCAGCCGTCCCGTATCCCGAGCGCCTGCGCTGGTTTCGCGAGCTCAAAGAGCTCCTCGTCTAGCTATCGATACCGACCGCCGTCAGCAACACGAGCACGGCGGTCGTCATCGCGAGCACTCTGTGCAGGGCGATTACCGGCACCGCGAAGTGCTGCTCCTTTTCGGCGCCTACACGTCCCCCGTGAGTTCACTACAAGTGAATCCGGCAGCCCGGTTTCAGCCGCGCCAGCGGTTCGTGATCGGCAGCCGCCAGTCGCGGCCGAATGCCTTCGGACGGAGCTTCACGCCCGGCGGCGCCTGGCGGCGCTTGTACTCGGCCCGGTCGATCATCGCGAGCGCTCGGTCGACGACATCCGGATCGAAGCCGTCGGCGATCAGGTCTTCGCGAGAGCGATCGAGCTCGACGTACTCTTCGAGCACGCGATCGAGGTCGGCATAGGGCGGGAGAGAGTCCTCGTCGAGTTGGTTGTCGCGCAGCTCCGCACTCGGGGCGCGATCGATGATCGACTGCGGGATCAGCTCTTGTCCGGCGCGCTCGTTCAGATGCCTTGCCAGGCGAAAGACGTCGGTCTTGAACACGTCCTTGAGGAGCGCGAAGCCGCCGGCCATGTCTCCGTAGAGCGTCGCGTAGCCGACTGAGAGCTCCGACTTGTTCCCGGTGGCGACGACGAGCCAGCCGAACTTGTTCGAGAGCGCCATCAGCAGCACTCCCCGGGCCCGGGCCTGGAGGTTCTCCTCCGTCGTGTCCGGCTCGCGGCCGGCGAATGTCTCGGCGAGCGTCTCGAGGAAGCGTTCGACGATTGGCTCGATCGGGAGCTCGAGGAACGAGGCGCCGACCGACTCGGCAAGTCGGCGAGCGTCGCTGCGCGTCTCCTCCGAGCTGAAGCGCGAGGGCATCGAGACGCAATGGACACGGTCGGGCCCGACTGCCTCGCAGGCGATCGCCGCCGCGAGCGCGGAGTCGATCCCGCCCGAGACGCTGACGACGACGTCCTGGAACCCGTTCTTCTCGACGTAGTCGCGGAGGCCGAGCTCGAGCCCCAGGCGCATCTGCTCGAGGTCGCCCAACATCGGGGCGATCTGCGCCTCGACAGGCTCTCCAGCGGGTCGTGGGGTTCCGATGTCGACGATCAGCACCTCGGAAGCCGACTCGCGCTCGCTCTCGAGCGAGCGACGCCGCACGTCTCGCAGCCGCCGGCCGACGGCCTCCTGGGGCTCGATGTCGACCACGAGCAGCGCCTCCTCGAACCCCGGCGCGCGCGCGAGCACCTCGCCTTCGTCGTCGAGCACCACCGAGTGGCCGTCGAAGACGAGCTCGTCCTGGCCCCCGACGGCATTGACGAACGCGACATAGCAGACGTTGTCGCGCGCGCGCGTCGCGAGCATCTGCTCGCGCTCGCGCTCCTTGCCGACGTGGAACGGCGAGGCCGAGATGTTGACGAGGAGCTGTGCGCCGGCGAGCGCGAGGTCGGTCGCGGGCGGCCCCGGCTGCCACACGTCCTCGCACACGGTCGGGCCGATCAGAGCCTCGCCGTGCTGGAGGAGGACGAGGTCCCGACCCGGCGCGAAATAGCGGTGCTCGTCGAAGACGCCGTAGTTGGGGAGGAAGCGCTTGCGGTAGATCGCCTTCACGTCGCCGTCGGCGCAGACCGCACAGGCGTTGTACAGATCTCGGTCGAGGAGGGGGGCGCCGACGAACGCGACGATGCCCCCGCGCGCCTCCTTCGTGACCAGGGCCAGCGACCGCTCCGCGGCGCGGACGAAGCTCGGGCGCAGGAGCAGGTCCTCCGGCGGGTACCCCGTGATCGCGAGCTCGGGGAAGAGGACGATGTCGGCGCCGGCGTCGCGCGCCTCCTCCAGGCGGGAGAGGATCAGCTCGCGGTTCCCGTCGAGGTCGCCGACGGTCGTATCGATCTGGGCCAGCGCGAGCCTCATAGGTTTTAGACTATCAGTCGAAAACTATCTACGCAGGCGAATTGCGTTCAGATCCTCGCGCTCGATCTCGTCCGCGCGGGCGATCAGATCCTCGATGTCGTCGTGCTCGGCGTGGATGTAGCGGCCGGCCAGCGCGTCCGCTCGCCCCGAGGCCAGGACATGCACCAAACGCGGCGCCAGCTCGGGTGGCGTCCACGGCATGTCGTCGCCGAAGACGCTGGTCATGTCGGTCTGGACGAGGCCTGGGCTGAAGACGAAGACCGGGATGCGCCCGCGCACCTCGTTTGCGAGGGTCTCCCCGTACCGGCAGACCGCCGCCTTGCTGGCTGGATACGCGGTGCTGCTGCTGCCCGGGAGATACGCGGCGCCGCTGCCGGTGATCACGATCCGTCCCCGGCCGCGCTCGAGCATTCCTGGGATGGCAGAGCGGCAAGAGAGATGGACGCCGAGCATGTTCGCCTCGAGCACGCGCCACCACTCCTCGGGATCGACCTCCCAGGTCGAGCCGCCGCCGGTCCCGATGCCGGCGTTCGCCACGAGCAGGTCGAGCGGGCCGAGCTCGGCCTCGACCTTCGCGACCATCGCCTCCACATCGCCTCGCTGAGTGACGTCGGCGACGACGGCGAGGCCGCCGACCTCCTGCGCAACCTCCTCGACCTGGGCGGCCGTGCGCGCGCTGACCGCCACCCTGGCGCCGGCCGCCGCGAGCTCGCGGGCGATCGATGCGCCGATCCCGCGCCCGCCGCCCGTGACGAGTGCTACCTGTCCGTCGAGCCTGTCGTCAGATGACATTTGCGATCTCCTCCAGCGATTCGGGGTTTTCGAGCGACGAAAGATCGCCCGGGTCGGTGCCGAGCGCCTGCGCCCGCACCGCGCGGCGGACGATCTTGGCGCTGCGGGTCTTCGGCAGGGCGGAGACGAAGATCACGCGGTCGGGCTTGAACGCCTTTCCGAGCTCGTCCACGACCGCGCCGGAAACCTCGGCCACGAGCGCGTCGCTTGCGTCGTGGCCGGGAGCGAGGACGCAGAAGATCCATGCCACCTCGCCCTTTACCTCGTGGGGCACGCCCACCGCCGCAGCTTCCGACACCGCGGGGTGCCCGACGGCGGCCGACTCGAGCTCCGCGGGCCCGATCCGCTTGCCGGCGATGTTCAGCGTGTCGTCCGAGCGGCCGTGCAGGAACCAGTAGCCGTCCTCGTCCACCGAGGCCCAGTCCCCGTGCACCCAGACGCCCGGCAGGCGGCGCCAGTAGGTATCGAGATAGCGCTCGGGGTCGCGCCAGAACCCGCGGGTCATGCCCGGGAACGGCTTGCGGCAGACGAGCTCGCCGACCTCGCCGCGAACCGAGTTGCCCTCCGCGTCGACGACGTCCATCGCCATTCCCAGCGCCGGGCCTCCGAGCGAGCAGGCCTTGATCGGGATCGCGACCGTGGGCGAGAGGAAGCAGGCGCCGACCTCGGTCCCGCCCGAGCAGTTGATGATCGGGCAGCGTCCGCCGCCGACCTCCTCGAAGAGCCACTGGTACGGGCCCGGATTCCAGGTCTCGCCGGTGGTGACGATCGTGCGCAACGAAGACAGGTCGGTCTCGGGCTCCCCGTGCGGGATCAACGCCCGCGTGAGCGTGGGGGAGATCCCGAGCACCGAGATCCGCTCTGACTCGATCAGCTTCCACAGCCGGTCTTCCGGCCAGTCGGGAGCGCCTTCGGCGAAGACGAGCGTCGAGCCCATCGCGTGGCCGCCGACGACGGTCCACGGCCCCATGATCCAGCCCATGTCGGTGACGAAGTGGATCCGGTCATCAGGCCCGGCGTCGGCCTGGTAGCAGACCTCGCGCGCGATCGAGACGAGGAATCCGCCCTGCACGTGGACGACGCCCTTCGGCGTGCCTGTCGTCCCGGACGTGTAGGTGAGCAGGTACGGGGTCTCCGAGTCGAGCTCGGCCGCCGGAAGTTCGCCGGGCGAGCCCGCGACGAGCTCGTCCCAGGGTGCGACGACAACATGCTCGACGCTTGGCGCCTCGCGCCGTGCCTCCTCCATGATCTCGAGCATCGGCACCTCGCGCCCCCGGCGCTTGGTCGCGCGAGCGGTGATCGCGACCTTCGCCTCCGAGGCCTGGAGCCGCTGAGCGACCGCCGGCGCCGCGAAGCCGGAGAAGATCGGCACCTGGATTGCCCCGATGTGAGCGCACGCGTGCGAGGCGATCGCCACTTCCGGAGACATCGGGAGGAAGATCGCGACGCGGTCGCCCTCGCGGACACCGAGGCGAACGAGCGCCTCTGCGAGCTTCGTCACTTCCGTCGAAAGCTCGGCGAACGTCTGCTCGCGCCGCGACCCGTCCTCGCCAAGGCCGACGGCCGCGATCGCGTCCGGCCGGCTCTCGGCCCAGCGGTGGACGCAGTTCCACGCGATGTTGAGCTTGCCGCCGACAAACCACGTCGCCCACTCAGGCCCGCGCGAGAGGTCGACGACGGAGTCCCAGGACCGCGAGAACTCGAGGCCCATGTCTTCGATCGCAGCAGGCCAAAACCACTCCGGATCCTCCTGCGAGCGGCGAACGAGCTCCCAGTAGTCGTCGAAGCCGTGCTTGCGCATCAGCCGGACGACGTTCGCGCGCGCGAGGGTCGCCTCGTCGGGCTGCCAGATGTACTTCGAGGCTGCTTTGACCATTCGAATAGTCTTTGCTAACTTAGTGAACGCTAACCAGCAAGGAGGACAGGCAGTTGCGCGCACGCATCTTCGCAGAGGAAAACCGAAAGTGGTGGACGCTGGGCGCGGTCGCGTTCGGCCTGTTCATGATCATGCTCGACAACACGGTGGTGAACGTGGCGCTGCCGTCGATCCAGCGGGACTTCCGGGTTGGCCAGTCAGAGCTCGAATGGGTGGTCAGCGGATACGCGCTGACGTTCGCCGTCCTCATGCTCACGGGCGGCAAGCTTGCCGACCTCTACGGCCGCCGGCGGATCTTCATCGTCGGGCTGGCGGTCTTCACGATCGCCTCGCTTGCCTGCGGGCTCGCCGGCAGCCCGAACACGCTGATCGGCGCGCGCATCGTCCAGGGCGTTGGCTCGGCGCTGATGAACCCGGCGACCCTGTCGATCATCACCGCCACGTTCGCTCCACAACAGCGCGGGATGGCGATCGGCATCTGGGCCGGCGTTTCGGCGCTGGCGCTCGCGATCGGCCCGCTCGTCGGAGGCGTGATCACACAGCAGTTCAACTGGAGCTGGATCTTCTTCATCAACGTCCCCGTCGGAATCCTGGGCATCGTGGTCGCCCGCCTCGTCATCACCGAGTCGCGCGACGAGTCGAAGGTGCAGCGGCTCGATCTGCCTGGGCTTCTCTCTTCCGCGGTCGGGCTCTTCGCGCTCACCTACGGCCTGATCGAGGCGAACAACCACGGCTGGACGTCGCCGTTGATCCTCGGCAGCTTCGCCCTCGCCGCAGTCGGGCTCGCGGTCTTCGTTCTCCTCGAGCTGCACCAGCGCGTGCCGATGCTCGACCTTTCCCTCTTTCGCAACCCGACGTTCGCCGGCGCAAACGCCGTGATGCTGCTTGTCGCCCTCGCAATGTTCGGCGTCTTCTTCTTCGTCTCGCTCTACGTTCAGAACGTCCTCGGCTACTCGGCGACGCAGGCCGGCGCGACGTTCCTGCCGATGACCGTGCTGATCGTGGTGATCGCCCCGATCGCGGGCAGGCTTTCCGACCGGCTGGGCTCGCGCTGGCTGATGGGCGCAGGACTGGCGCTGCTCTCGATCTCGCTGCTGCTCGACTCGCGCTTCGACACGAGCTCCAACTTCTGGGATCTGCTTCCGGCATTGATGATCGGCGGCGCCGGCATGGCGCTTGCGATGACGCCGACGACTGCTGCTGCGATGGGCTCTGTCCCGGTCGACAAGGCCGGCGTCGGGTCGGCAGTCCTGAACAGCATGCGCCAGGTCGGAGGCTCGCTCGGGATCGCCGTCATGGGCGCGATCATCGCCTCGTACATCAATGTGCGGCCCCTGGACCCGCGCTTCAAGGCGGAGTACGTCAACGGCTTCCAGCACGGGGTCACCGTCGGTGCCGCGATCACGCTTGTCGGCGCGGTGGTCGCCGTCGTGACCGTGCGCAAGGTCAGGCATCCTGAGCCGCAACCCGTCGCGGAAGCAGCATGAGCACACGGCTCCCGGCCGAGGAGCGCAAGGCAGCGGTCCTCGACTGCGCCTGCGGCATCTTCCAGGCCGGCAGCTACCGGGGAACAACCACGGCGGAGATCGCGCGCGAGGCTGGGGTCACGGAGCCGGTGCTCTACCGGCACTTCGCATCGAAGCGAGCCCTATACCTCGCGGTTCTCGAGGAGTCGTGGTCTCGGCTGTGCGCCCTTTGGGACGCGACGGTCGACGAGGAGCCCGACCCCAGGTTCTGGGTCGGCGCGATGGGCCGAGCCTACTTCGCGGCGAACGATCCGAAAGTGATGTGCGCGGATCTCTGGATGCAGGCGCTGGTCGAGGCGAGCGACGACGTCGAGATCCGGAAGTTTCTCCGCAAGCAGATGCGCGAGGTGCACGACTACGTGAGCGACGTGATCCGCCGCTCGCAGGCGGCCGGGGGAGTCTTTGCCGAGCGCGACCCGAGCGCCGAGGCGTGGATCTTCATCTCGATTGGCCTCCTCGGCACCGTCGGTCGCCGAGTAGGCAGCCTCCTCGACGAGAACTTCGAGGCGATCGTCGCCTCCCGCCGCAAGTGGCTAACGGGCGCGTAGCGCAGTCGAAGCGCGCCGCAAAGGGATAAAGCCTCCGGCTGCGGCCCCGGAGGCTTTGTGTCCCTTAGCGGCGAGATAACCCACCTGACCCCTAAGGAGCGCCTTGGGAGGCGACGACCCGGAGGCTTTTGGCTCTGCGGCCCAGCCAACGCCTCCGGGCCTTCCGTCGCCATATCGTGGCGCGCCCCTTGCAGATAGCGGCCTGGCGTCAGGCCGTGCCCTGCAAGGTGAATCTCACAATAGAACTGGTTTTTCAAGAAGTCAAGTAGCTCGATCAAGTGATTTTGGGATCCCTCACTTCACCACGGTTTCCCCGCTGGACATGACCCTTTAGGGGGATATTTTCCGATAGGAGGTTGCAGAAAGGTGAAGCGTCCGCTTGACTTCGCAATGGAGTAACAAGCCGCCGTGAACCAGACCTCACTCACGCAAGCATCCAAGCCTGCAGCTCTCCGCCTCGGCGAGCGTGTGCGCCAGTTGCGCGTGGCGGCGGGCCTGACGCAGTCCGAGCTTGCGGGAGAACGGTTTTCGAAGGAGTACGTGAGCCAGATCGAGCGCGGCAAGACGCGCCCGACCGGCGAGACGGTCGCCTGGCTCGCCAGCCGGCTCGACACCGATGCGGGTTATCTCGCACACGGGGTCTCCACTGACGAGCGTGGCCGAGTCGAAGCGACCCTGACGCGCGCCGAGGCGCTCGTCGAGGCGCACCGCCACGAAGAGGCCGTCGTCGAGTTCGAGCAGGTTCGAGCTGCAGTCGCTGCCACGGGCGCGAAGGAGCTCGAGGCGCGGCTTCTCTCCGGCGAGGCCTGGGCGAGGATGTCGCAGGGCGAGCTTCGAGAGTCGCTCGAATTGCTCATGCGCGCGAGGACCGTTGTCGAGGGCGAGCCGTTCTCGGATCTCGATCGGGCGGAGGTTCTCTTCCGCCTCGGTGTCTGCCGCTACAAGCTTTCAAGCATCTCGACTGCGATCGGCCTCTTCAACGAGGCCTTCACGATCGCCGAGCGTTCCGATCTTCCGTGCGACCTGCTCCGCTCGAACATCCTCGCCTACCGCTCGCGGTGCTACCGGCGCCAGCGCGACCTCGAGGCCGCGCGTGAGGACGTCGAGCGTGCGCTCGAGCTCGCTCAATCGCTCGACGACAGCCCGACGATGGCCGGCGTGTACGTCCAGGCGTCGCTCGTGGCCGAGCGCATGGGCCACTGGGTGCTCGCGCGGAACTATGCAGAGCGCGCCAAGAGCTTTTACGAAGAGCTGAACGACCAGCGGAACCTCGCGGGCCTGCTCAACAACCTCGGCGGGCTCAACCTCATGCTCGGCAAGCCGGAAGAGGCGATCGAGTACCTGAAGTCTTCGTACTCGACGGCACTCGACGCCGACAGCATGGAAGAGGCCGCCCAGGCGACCGGCTCACTCGCCGCCGTCCACCTCGAGCTGAACGACTTCGAGCAGGCCGAGCGCTTCGCGCGCCAGGCTCTCAGTCTTCTCGAGGGTCGCGTCGACTTTCTGCACGAGATCGGCCCTTCGCAGCTCGTTCTCGGCCGCGCCCTCATGGAGCAGGGCCGCCTGGACGAGGCCGAGGAGGCCTTCAAGGCCGCCGATGCCAGCTTCGAACAGCTCTCATCCGCCAGCCATCGCGCCCGCTCGTGGATCGCGCTCGGCGACCTCGCCGCGCGCAGGGGCGACGACCGGTCGGCTGCACGCCTCTACCGGAACGCTGCAGAAGCGCTCCAGGACGTCAGGTTCTAGGAAAGGAGGTGACCAACCGAATGCGCACAAGAATGTTCTTCGTCGTCATGCTCGCCTGCCAGATCGCCCTGTTCGTGCAAGCGTTCTCCCGCGTCAGCTGGTGGGACGGCCCGTAGGCCCCGGTCTTTCTCTCCGGCCGCTCGTCTTCAGGGGTCTCTAGCGAGCGGCCGCCCGCCCGGGCGTGAAGCCTGGGCGGTTTCCTATTCCGTCTGCCGGGCTATTCGTATCCGGCGGGGCCGCGCCGTTCGGATTCATCCCGTCGGCCGTAGAGGCCGCTCGCGGAGAGCACAAACGATCCACCGCCGGAGCCGGGCTTTGCCCGGCGGGAGGCTAACGACGCTCGCTCGAACTCCCAATACAAGGAGCGGCCCCGCAAACAGCCACTCACCAAACCCGGGCGGAAGGAGGGGCCCACGGGGGAACCAGGGGTTTCCCCGTGCTTAACCAGGGGTTTCCCCGTGGCTGTCGAACGCAAGTGAGACAACAAAGGCTCCTCCTCTCCCCTGACAAGCGGCGGCGGTTCTTCACCGCCGCCGCCTTTATTTTCGAGGGCGGGCTAGAGCGGGAATGTTGGTTTTGCCCTGCACGTTTTGGCCTGTACAGTTCCCGCTCCTCCAAAGGAGACCGCTTGTGGATCTAGACGCCGCCAACGTCAAGTTGACCGATCTCGCATCGTGCGGGGGTTGCGCCGCGAAGTACTCGGCAGCCCGCCTCGAGCAGCTGCTTGCCGGCTTCGTGCCGGTCGAGGCCGAGAACCTGATCGTGGGGCTCGGAACTCCGGATGACGCTGCCGTCTACCGGCTCGACGACGAGCGAGCGATCATCTTCACGCTCGATTTCTTCCCGCCGATCGTCGACGATCCGGGGGACTACGGATCGATCGCCGCGACGAACGCGCTCAACGACGTCTTTGCGATGGGGGGCACTCCCCTGCTCGCGCTGTCGATCGCCGCATTCCCCGAAGAGCTGCCGATGGAGATGCTCGGCCAGATCTTCCGCGGGGCTGACGAGACGGTGCGGAGCTCCGGGGCAATGCTCGTCGGCGGCCACACGATCCGGGACGTAGAGCCCAAGTACGGACTTGCTGTCGTCGGAACTGTTCATCCCCAGGGCGTCTGGACGAAGGCGGCTGCGCAACCTGGAGACGCGGTCTACATCACGAAGCCGCTTGGAACGGGGCTGATCATGACCGGCTACAAGCGGGGCCAGGCGGGCTCGCAGCAACTCGAGCGAGCCGTTGGCTGGATGAAGACGCTGAACAAGGACGCCGCCGACGTGCTACGCCTCGCCAAAGTGAACGCCGTCACCGACGTGACCGGCTTCGGGCTCTTCGGGCACACGCATGAGATGGCGGAGCGAAGCGGCGTCCGGATCCGGCTCGAGTCCGAGCGCTTCCCGGCGATCGACGGCGCGCTCGACATCGCACGGAAAGGCATCCGCACGAGTGGCGATCCGCGGAACCGTGACTTCGCCGGCCGGCATCTCACGCTGGAGGGCGTACCGGACACGCTCGTGGTGCTCGGATATGACCCCCAGACCGCCGGCGGGCTGCTCGGGCACGCGCACGAGACG
>JBGOSR010000016.1:0-20180 GCA_041476065.1 Gaiellaceae bacterium | reverse complement strand
TTCCGCGCCGACCTGCTCGAGTCGGCCGTCGTCGCCGAGCGGATGCGCGCAGGCGCGATCGAGGAGACCGTCATCCCGCGCAATCCGCTCGACGTGCTTGCGCAGCAGATCGTTGCGATCTGCGCCGACGAGGAGATCTCCGTCGACGAGCTGCACGACCTCGTCCGCGGCGCCTACAACTTCGCCGACCTCTCGCGGGTCCAGCTGGAGAACGTCCTCGACATGCTGGCGGGCCGGTATCCGTCCGACGAGTTCGCTGAGCTTCGTCCCCGGATTGTCTGGGACCGCACGGCAGGAGTGATCCGAGGCCGTGCGGGCGCACGCCAGCTCGCGGTCACGAACGCGGGCACGATCCCGGATCGCGGTCTCTACGGCGTCCACCTCGTGAACGGCGGCGGCCGGGTCGGCGAGCTCGACGAGGAGATGGTCTACGAGGCCCGCGCGGGCCAGACGTTCATGCTCGGGGCGTCGACGTGGCGGATCGAGGAGATCACCCGCGACCGCGTGCTCGTCTCGCCGGCGCCGGGCGTCCCGGGGGCGATCCCGTTCTGGAAGGGAGAAGGCCCTGGCCGGCCCTACGAGCTCGGGGAGGCCATCGGCAAGGCCTCGCGGGAGCTTGTCGCGCTGCCGGAGGCGAAAGCGATCGCGCGGCTGACCGAGGATCACTCTCTGGACGAGCGGGCGGCACAGAACCTGATGACCTTCCTGACGGACCAGCAGGCGGCGACCGGGGCAGTTCCGTCAGACCGCACGGTCGTCGTCGAGCGCTTCCGCGACGAGATCGGCGACTGGCGCGTGTGCATCCTGACCCCCTTCGGCGCCCGCGTGCACGCGCCGTGGTCGATGGCGATCGGTGCGCGGCTGCGCGATGCGCTCGGCCTCGAGGTGCAGTCGCTCTGGTCCGACGACGGCATCGCGCTCCATCTTCCCGACGCGGATGCGACTCCCCCGATCGACGTGCTGATCATCGATCCCGACGAGATCGAGGAGCTCGTGATGGGCGAGCTCGGCGGCAGCGCGCTCTTCGGGTCGCGGTTCCGGGAGAACGCGGGACGCGCTCTGCTGATCCCGCGCCGCCGGCCGGGCGAGCGCACGCCGCTCTGGCAGCAGCGCTTGAAGGCGCAAGGCCTGCTCCAGGTCGCCCGAAAGTACGGCTCGTTCCCGGTCATCCTCGAGACCTACCGCGAGTGTCTCCAGGACGTGTTCGACCTGCCTGCGCTGAAGCGGCTGCTGTCGGGCCTGAAGACGCGGCAGCTCGACCTCGTCGACGTCGAGACGGCCTCGGCCTCGCCGTACTCCACGTCGCTGCTCTTCGACTACGTCGCGAATTACATGTACGAGGACGACACGCCTCCGGCGGAGCGCCGCGCCCAGGCGCTTTCGCTCGACCGCGACCTGCTGAAGGAGCTGCTCGGCCAGGAGGAGCTTCGCGAGTTGATCGATCCGGGCGCGCTGGAGACCGTGGAGGTTCAGCTGCGCGGCGATCCGCGAAACGCCGACGAGCTTCACGACCTGCTGCGGCTCCGGGGCGATCTTCGTCCTGGTCAGTTCGATCCCGCCCTCGCCCAGCCGCTGCTCGACGAGCGCCGCGCGATCCGCTTGCGAATCGCGGGCGAGGAGCGCCTCGCCGCCGCCGAGGATGCCGGGCGCTACCGGGACGCTCTCGGTGCGATGCCTCCGGGCGGGTTGCCTGAGGTGTTCCTCGAAGGAGGGCCGGACTCGCTCCACAGCCTCGTCGCCCGCTTCGCCAAGGGGCGGGGGCCGTTCACGACCGCCCAGGCGAACGATCACTTCGGCATCGACGTCGAGCTCGTCCTGCGGGCGCTCGAGAAGGAGGAGCGAATCGTCCGCGGCGAGCTGCGTCCGGGTGGCAGCCAGCGCGAGTGGTGCGACGTCGACGTTCTGCGCCGCCTCCGGCGAGCGTCGCTCGCTGCGCTGCGCAAGGAGATCGAGCCGGCCGAGCAGGCAACGCTCGGGCGCTTCCTGCCGAGCTGGCACGGGATCGACCGCCGAGCCACTCTTCGCGAGGCGCTCGTCCCGCTCCAGGGCCTCGCGCTTCCGGTCTCGCTCTGGGAGTCCGAAGTGCTCCCACGCCGTGTCCCGAACTATCAGGCCGCCTGGCTCGACCAACTCTGCGCGAGCGGCGAGCTCGTCTGGGTCGGCGCGGGCCTCGACCGGGTCGCCGTCTACTTCCGCGAGGACGCGCCGGTGCTCGGTCGTCCGGCGGGGGCCGACCGGCCTGACGAAGACGTGCACGAACGGACTCGCGAGGTGCTCGGACGCGGCGCCGAGTTCTGGTTCGACCTGCTCGCGGCTGCCGAGCTCGAGGCGGAGCAGGCGCTCCCGGCTCTCTGGGATCTCGTCTGGGCGGGTGAGGTGACGAACGATGCCTGGACGCCTCTCCGCGCCGGTCGCCGTTATGGCGCCCAACGCCTCGAGCGCCGCCCGAGGCGCTTCTCCCGCCGCCGCGCGACCGGCATCACTGCCACGCAGGGCCGCTGGTCCCTGACGCATCGCCTTTTCGAACATGTCCAGGTGCCAGGCACGGGGACAGGTCCGGATCGGCGGGCGTTAGCCGAGCTGCTGCTCGAGCGGCAGGGGATCGTGACGCGCGACAGCGTGCGCGCGGAGGGGATCGTCGGCGGTTACAGCGCGGTCTACGGCGAGCTAAAGGCGCTCGAGACGCTCGGGCTCTGCCGGCGGGGCTACTTCGTCGAGGGGCTGGGCGGGGCGCAGTTCGCGCTCGGCGGGGCAGTGGAGCGTCTGCGTGAGCTGAGGCCGAAGGAAGGCGAGGAGCAGGAGCCGCTCGTGATCGCCGTCGCGGATCCGGCCCAGCCGTACGGCGCTGCGCTCCCGTGGCCGAAACAGGCGGGCGGGCGGGCAGCACGCGTCGCGGGGGCGCAGGTCGTCCTCCTCGGCGGCGAGCCGGCGCTCTTCGTCGAGCGCGGAGGCCGCTCGATCGTCTCGCTCCGCGAGCCCGACGAAGACTGGCTGAGACCTGCCCTTGCTGCCCTCGTCGAGCGGGTCAAGACGCGGGGAGGCAAGCGACTCGCGGTCGAGCGCTTCGACAGCGAGCCGGTGGGGGAGACCGACCTCATGCCGCTGCTCCTCGAAGCCGGGTTCGTAGCAGGCCCGCGCCGCGCAGTTCTCAGGCCCTAGCCGAGTCGTCCAACAAGGAAACCGAAGATCGCGTGCCTCGTCGTGGCCTGCGCAAACGCGCGTGAGCTGAACATGCGTGCGACGCCCGGCCCGCCGCGGGCGGGGTGGTAGCGATCCACAAGGCACCCCGTCGGGAACAACGCCAGGTGCTCGAGCAGCGCCAGCTCGACGGCGAGTCGGCGCGGATTTCGTTGCACCCTGCGCGCCACCTCGTGGTAGGCAAGCCCGAAGACCGCGCCGTTCAGCGCATGGAGCGCGAACCCCAGGGGTAGCCAGGCCGGACCACGCGTGAACGCCTTGCCGAGAACGGCGACGTCCGAGTAATCCGAGCGAAAGAGCCGCTGGTCGATCGGCTCGAGCAAGCCCCAGATGACTGCGGCGACCGCCCCGGCTCCTGCCCTTTTCCAGCGCAGATGCATACGCTAGGAGCATGCCCGAAGGCGACTCACTCCATCGCGCGGCGCGCACGCTCCAGCCCCTCATCGGGGAGCGGCTCGAGGTGGAGACACCCCACCCGCGCGCCCGGGTGACCGGCGTCGCGGACCGCCTCGACGGCAAGCGACTCCTTCGAGTCGAGGCCGTGGGCAAGAACCTTCTCTTGCGATTCGAAGGCGGGCTCGTCCTCCGCAGCCACCTCCGGATGCACGGGCGCTGGCAGCTCCTGGAGAGAAACGGTTCGCGTCAGGGCACGCCGTGGCTCGTGCTGCGCGGTGCGAAGAACGAGGCGGTGCTCTGGAACGGCCCGGTCCTCGAGCTCGACGAAAGCCACGTTCGCGGCCTGGGACCGGACATCCTCGCGGACCCTCCAGACTTGGACGCCATGATCGCAAAGCTGCGTGGAACCGACCAGCAGACCGCGATCGGCGAGGCGCTTCTCGACCAGCGGCTCGTCGCGGGCATCGGCAACCTCTGGCGGGCCGAGGCGCTGTGGCGGGCGCAGATTTCCCCGTGGCGGAAGCTCGGCGACATGCCCGAAGAGGGGCTCCGGTCGGCGTTGACCGAGGCCGCGCAGCTGATGCGACACTCGCTCGACTCCGGGCTCAGGAAGAGATCGGTCTACCGGCAGGTCGGGCATCCGTGCCCGCGCTGCGGTACCGCGATCAAGTCTCGGGGCCAGGGCGACGCCAACCGCATCGCCTACTGGTGCCCCGAATGCCAGAGCTAGACGCCTAGAGGAGACGGCCCGCTTGCGGCGTAGCGGAACTCGTGACGCTGCGCGCTCCGCATCTCCATTCCGCCCTGCGCGGCTTCTGCCTGGGCTCCTTTGCATTCTTCGGCCGCGAGCTCGAGGATGGGGCCGACATCCAGTTCGTCTTCGAGGAGCACGATTCGCGCGGCCGGCCGACGCTCTACGAGTACCGGCCGCTCGTCCGCTCGTTCGTCGATGCTCGCGGTGGGCGCCTGCTCGGGCTCGGCGACACGACGATCGCGCTCGAGGCCCTGGGGCGGGAGCCGGCGGCGGCCATCTACGCCCGGGCTCACGCAGGCGCCCGGGCAGAGCACGCCCTCTTCCGGACGGTTCTGCTGCCGCTCGTCGGCGACGTTGCGCAAGCTTGTGGCGGCTTCGACTGGGACGACGATGCGTTCGATCGCGCCTACGGAGCCCTCGAGAAGTCCCTGTTCGGCGAGGAGCGCGCCTATGCGGCGGTCGCTCCGCTCGTCGGGCTCGAAGCAGGAGGGATCGTCGAGTTGGGGGACGGGTTGCGCGTCCGCCATGCGGCGGACGGCGAGCTCGGGGCGCACTGGCCGGACGCCGCGCGACTCGTCCCGGAGAGCTTCGGGCGGGAGACCGACCGGATGTGCGTGCTCGAGCTAGAACGCGCGTTGCCGTCCGCCGATGCCGAGCCGCCTGACGCGCCCGGCGAGATCGCGGACGCAGTCACCGCCTTGCGGCTGGCGACGGCGGGCCCGATTGGGGCCGGTCCGGTCCTGTTCGAGCGACTCGACTGGCGGCCCTTCGGAGTTCGTCCGATGCTTCCGATCGCGGCTACGGCGCCACCCGGCGAGCCGACCCGGCTCGACGTCTTCCGCGGCGGAATCGCCAAGCTGCTCCACGGCCGGCTCGCACTTGCCGAGGACGACCGCGAGCTGGGCGAGGCGCTCGACCGCTGGGAGCTCTCCCTCTTCCAGGACGAGCCCTTCCGTGCGGAGCAGCTGCGGTCGGCTCTCGATGCGCTCCTCGGTGCCGGCGACGGATCGTGGGCGGCCGCGCTCCGGACGGCGGTGCTCCTCGGCGAGAACGGACGGGAGCGGGGAACCTATCTGGCGGCGCTGCGCCGGTTGGACGACGGCGTTGCGGACGACGCCGCGGCCGACCTCGTACGGCGAGCGCTGGTCGAAACACTCAGCCGCGGAGACCGCGTCCGGCTCGTCGCGGAGCTGGACGAGTCGTTGCTCGGCGTGCGGGCCCGCCCCACCGGCCGTGTCGCACACGCCGTGGCGAGCTGATTCGGACCTGGCACATTTGCGGCAACGTCTCGCCGCTAGCGTGGAGGCGGTGGAGAAGGAGCGCGTAATCCTGGAGGGGCTCGAGAGGATCGGCGGACTCCGGCGCGAGGACGCACCGGCCCGAGTTCTGCTCGAGGCGGTGCGTGCGCTGCTCTCGGTCGCAGAGGAATGGGTGCGGGAAGATCCGTCCGTGCCGCCGGGCGCTTCGGAGGCGATCGAGCGCTCTAGAGAGGCGCTGGCGGCAGGCGAAGCGCGCTCCGAAACCGCCCTCGCGATCTAGAAGGGTTTGGCGACACATGGCTGAGCCGCCGGGCCCCGCTGCTCGTCCCGATGCGGCGTCCTCAGTCGCCCCAATGCTGAAGAGCATTGGGGCTCCCTGCGTCCTTGCCTCGGGACGACCATCGAACCCCGGCGGCGAGCAATGTCCCGCCAAACCCTTCCTAGAAAGAAAAACGCCCGCAAATTGGGGCGAATCCTGTTCCACTTTGGGATTTTCCTGCACAATGGAGGCGTGCAGGACTGCACGATCACCGGTCGAAGTGGGGACGAGTAATGGGGCTAACGCGCCTTCTTTCCCGACCGCAAACGCGGGAGCAGGAATCCGAGGAAGAGACGCCCGGTAACACAGACACGCCCCGTAACGCCAGCGTGATCGCGTTTGCGAACCAGAAGGGCGGCGTCGCCAAGACGACGTCGACGCTGAATCTCGCCGCGGCACTGGCCGAAAAGGGCCACCGGGTCCTCTGCGTCGACATGGACCCGCAGGGGAACCTGACGATGAGCCAGGGGCTGAACCCGGACTCGATCGAGCGCTCGATGTTCGACGTTCTCGTCCACCGGCTGCCGATCGAGAACGTGATCGAGCACACCGAGATCGACCTCGCGGTCTCCTCGATCGACCTTGCCGGGGCCGAGCTCGCGCTCTCGAGCATGATCGGCCGCGAGCGTGCGCTCGAAAAGGCCCTCGCGCCGATGAAGAGTGTCTACGACTACGTCCTCATCGACACGCCTCCGTCGCTCGGCCTGCTGACGATCAACGCACTCGTCGCGGCCGCCCACGTGATCGTCCCGGTGCAGTGCGAGTACCTCTCGCTGCGCGGCCTCGTCCAGCTCGAGAACACCCTGGCCATGATCCGCGAGAACCTGAACCCGAACGTCGCGATCATGGGCATCCTGCCGACGATGTTCGACCGCCGCACGCTGCACGCACGCGAGGCGGTCGAGATCCTCGAGGAGAACTTCGGCGACCTCGTCTTCAAGACGAGGATCAAGAAGACGATCCGCTACGCCGAGGCGCCTGTGAAGGGCACTTCGGTGTTGAAGTACGACCCGAGCGGCACCGCCGCGGACGCCTACCGCGACCTGGCGAAGGAGGTCCTCAATGGCGCGCAAGCGCGCCAGCATGCGTGAGGGCCCGCTCGCGGAGCTCTTCCGGGCGACGGAAGCTGCGCAGCGCCAGCACGCCGACAAGCCGGAGCCGGAGCCTGCGCCCGCAGCGAAGGTCGCGCCGGTCGAGCCGCTCGAGGAGACCGTCGAGCACGCGCCTCCCTTCGAGCCCCTCGCGGCCGAGCCCGAGCCGCAGCCCGATCTAGCGCCAATGCCGGAGCGGGAGCCGGCGCCACGGCCTGACCTGCGCCCGGTCGAGGAGTTGCCGCGCGTCCGCGCGATGCCCGAGCCCGCGCCGCGGCTCCATCGAGCGGCGCATGCCGAGCCGGGCGCCTACCTCGCGGTCATCCGCGTCGTCGGCGTCGGCGGCGCCGGGCTGAACGCTGTCAACCGGATGATCGACGCAGGCATTGCCGATGTCGAGTTCGTCGCGGTCAACACCGACATCCAGCAGCTCGCGCTCTCGGACGCTCCGGTCAAGATTCACATCGGCCGGGAGCTGACGCAGGGCCTGGGCTCGGGCGCCTCCTCCGATCTCGGCCGGCGAGCCGCCGAGGAGTCATACGATCAGATCAAGCGCGCGCTTCGGGGCTCTGACATGGTCTTCGTGACCGCCGGCGAGGGCGGGGGCACCGGCTCAGGCGCGGCTCCGGTCGTCGCACGCATCGCGAAGGAGGTCGGCGGGCTCACAGTCGGAATCGTCACGCTTCCGTTCCACTTCGAAGGGACGAAGCGCCGCACACAGGCCGATGACGGCGTCGAAGCCCTACGGGAGAGCTGCGACACCGTGATCGTGATCCCGAACGACAAGCTGCTCGAGGTGCTCGACAAGAAGACGTCGATGCTCGATGCCTTCCGAATCGCCGACGACGTCCTGCGTCAAGGCGTCCAGGGAATCACCGACCTGATCACGATGCCCGGCCTGATCAACCTGGATTTCGCGGACGTGAAGACGATCATGAGTGACGCAGGATCGGCGCTGATGGGGATCGGCTTCGCGACCGGAGAGGACCGTGCCGTCAAGGCGGCCGAGAGTGCGCTCAGCTCGCCGCTGATCGACACGGAGCTCGTGGGAGCCCGGGGCATTCTGCTCTCGATCGCGGGCGGCGACGATCTCTCGCTCTACGAGGTCAACGAGGCGGCCGAGGTTGTTCGGCGCGGCGCCCGCGACGACACGAACATCATCTTCGGCGCAACGATCGACGAGAGGCTCACCGGACAGGTCTGGATCACGGTCATCGCGACCGGCCTTGCCGGCGTCGTCGGCCGCAAGTCAGCTCCGCGGCAGCGCCGCGAGCCCGATCCGCTCGAGCCCCCTGCCTTCCTGCAGGACTAAGACTCGGTCTTCGAGCAGTTGCCCGGGCCGCTGCCGACCATGGTGGCGAGCGCTCGGCCGGTATCGACCTTGAAGCGCAGCAGGAGCAGCCCGCGCCGGTGCGAGATGAGCCGGATCATGCCGTCCTTCCCGCGGAAGACGCAGGCTCCGGTCACGCGCCAGTAGGGCGAGTAGCGAACCGCGAGCCGGTACCTCCCGGGCGAGTCGACGTGAAGCAGCATGTACGTCTGGGCGAGCGCGTATACCTCGGCCGGTGCGGCGCCTGTCAGGAGAGGTCGGGGCTTTGGGACCGAGAAGATCGTGATGTGCTTGGTCTGCAATACGGACACGAGCCCTGAGCGGCCGCTCTGGATCAGGCGAGCTTCCTCCTTCGAGCTGTAGTCCGTCGGGGCGTCCGTGAGGACGACGTACCGCACGCCGAGATGACGCAGCCAGCGCAGGTAGGTCGCACGGTCGAGCTGGTCGTAGAGCACCTCGTTCTGGGGAAAGTCGTCCTGCCGGAACCAGCCGCGCGTGAGCGGGATGCCCGCCCCCGGAAGGTAGACAGCGGCCCAGTGACCGGTGGTGTCGACAGCCTCGACCCGGTACGAGGGCGCGAGATGCTCCCTCAGGTAGTGGATCGCCGGCTGCCAGTAGGCCGCGTGGACGGTCGGCTCGTCGCTCGCCCGGGAGAAACTCCAGGCGTGGGGGCTGAGATTCCAGGAGCCCGCGAGCACGAGCACGAGCGCCACGACCGGCAGGGGGCGCCAGCGGCGGAGCGAAAGAACGAGGACCGCGATCGGGAGAGCCGCGAAGCGCACACGCGCGATGTTCTCGCCGAGCGGTGAGGCCACCGCGAACGCGAGCAGGCTGACGGCGGCGTAGGCGACGAAGAACCAGCGGATCGTCCGCGCGCTCTCGACGTGCCACGTCAGCACGCCGCCGAGCCCGCAGAAAAGGAGGATCGAGCAGAGCTCGAAGACCGAGAACGGGTAGTGGCCGCCGTCCGAGAAAGCACGTGTCAAGAGGAATTGGATCGTCCCGACGGCCGCGACGATCAGCGTCGGGATGAGCAGCCGCCGGCCGCGCTCCCGCGCACCGAGCCCGATGCCAATGAGGAACGTCGCGAGCAGAAGGAACGCGAGCGGGCTTGCAGCGGCCGTCAGTACCGCGAGGATGCCGAAGCGCCAGCGCTTGCCTGCCTGGAGGGCCCAGATACAGACAAGCCCGAGGGCGATCCCAAGCGCGAACGGGAATGCGGCCGAGATGACGAGCCCCGCCCAGACGACGCCGAACGTCCTACTCGACCAGCGCGCAAGCGGCCCCCATTGCCGGCCGACGACGACGGCGAACGCGAGCGCAGCGGTGGCGATCGACGCGATCGCAAGCGGCTTGATGCCGAACACCCCAGCGAGCGGGTAGTACAGGACGCTGTACGTGACGAAGCTGTAGCGGCCTCCATACCAGAAGTTGTTCCAGAGCTGGAAGCCGTCGTGGAGGAACACCGTCCGTTGGTAGACGTGCGCAGCCAGGTCGTTGCCAGGAGGCCCGAGCCAGATGAGCAGTGCTGCGAGCGAGGCGGCGGAGCCGGCGGCGAACATCGCCTCGCGCAGGAGAAAGTGCGCGCGGTGCACGGTCAAGAGAACACTAGCGGGACTGGCGGCTCCTTTCCGCACTCGGGACTACCCTTTCGACGATGAGAGGAGCGATCGCGGCCGGGCACCGTCTGACAGCCGAAGCCGGCGCCGAGATCCTCGCCGAGGGCGGAAACGCGGTCGATGCGTGTCTCGCGGCGGCGTTTGCCTCGTGGGTGGCCGAGAGCCCGCTGACCGGGCCCGCAGCTGGAGGGTTCCTCCTCGTTCACCGGGCGCGAGACCGCTCGGACCGCCTGCTCGACTTCTTCGTCACCGTTCCTGGGCAAGGGGCGAGCAGGCCCAGGGAGCCGCACATGGAGCCGATCGACATCGACTTCGACGGCTCCTCGTCCCAGGTCTTCCTCGTCGGAGCGGGGTCGTGTGCCGTCCCGGGCGCGGTCCTCGGGCTGGAGGCGGCTCACCGCCGGTACGGATCGCTTCCCTGGCGGCGCCTGATCGAGCCGGCGATCGCACTCGCCCACGAGGGGGTGGAGCTGACTCCGCCGCAGGCCTATCTCCATGCCATCCTCGACCTTCTTCTTCGCCACACACCCGAAGGCCGTGCGATCTACGGCGAGCATTCACGCATCCCGGCGGGCGAGCGGATCGTCATGCACGACCTCGCCGGCACGCTCGAGCTCCTCGCCGAACGCGGAGCGGATGAGCTCTACGGCGGCGAGCTCGGCCAGACGGTTGTCAGCTACCTCCGGGAGCAGGGCGGGCTCGTCACGGGGGACGACCTCTCCGCCTACCGCGTGATCTGGCGGCGGCCGATCCGCGTTCCGTACGCGGGTGACCTCTTCGTCTCGAATCCGCCCCCGTCGTCAGGTGGAATCCTGATCGGGTACGGGCTCTCGGTTCTCGACCGGCTGGGCGCGAATGGCGGGCCCGGCAGCGCGAAGGCGCTCTCCTCGCTCGTCGAGGTGATGCGAGAGCAGCTCCGCGCGCGGGAGGGAAGCTTCACCAGCAACCTGTATCGCGGTGGGCTCGCCCAACGGCTGTACTCCGACGACAGCATGCAGGCCGCTGTCGAGAGGATCGGCCGGCGGGAGGCCCAGGAGGCACGAGAGCAGGCCGGCGCGCCTGGGACGACGCACATCTCCGTCGTCGACGAGCGCGGCAACGCGGCGTCGCTGACGGCCTCGATCGGCTCCGGCTCCGGCGTGATCGTGCCGGGGACCGGTATCCACATGAACAACATGCTCGGCGAATACGACCTCAACCCGCCGGGCCGCCGGTCTCGCCCGGGCAGGCGGCTGACGAGCATGATGGCCCCGTCGCTCGTTCTCGACCATACGCAGCCACGGCTCGTCGTCGGTAGCGCCGGCTCGATCCGGCTACGGGGCGCGATCCTGCAGATCGTCGTCAACGTCGTCCGTCACGGGCTCCCTGTCGAGGAGGCGATCTCGGCACCGCGAATTCACCTCGACGACGGGCACGTGCACTGTGAAGGGGGCGCGGAACCGGCCGAGCTCGACGAGCTCGAGCGGCTCGGCTACGAGCTCGTACGCTGGCGGCGGCGCAATCTCTACTTTGGAGGTGCGTCGGCGGTCGAGCGGCTCGCCGACGGGACGCTCGCGGCGGCAGGCGATCCCCGACGCGGCGGGCATGGCATCGTCGTCCCGGCATGAGTAACTGGCTCATCGTCAGACCTGCGGCAACTGCGGATGCCGACGCCCTCGTGAAGCTCGGTCGCAGCGTTGCCGCCGAGGGCGAGCTCTGGCTCACCTACAACCGAAGCTCGTCGGACGAGCGGCGCAACGTGAGGAGCGTGCGGCGGGACCCGAACGCGGCGGTCTTCGTCGCCGAGACGCCTGTCGGTGTCGTCGGCCGCCTGTCCGTGGCGCGCGACGGGAATCCAGTCAGCCACCATGTGGCCGAGCTCGGGCTGATGGTCGCCGCTGAAGAGCGGCGCCGGGGGGTCGGGACGGCGCTCATGGAGGAGGCGGTCAAGTGGGCGCGCACTTCCGGAGTGACGAAGCTCGAGCTGCACGTCTTCCCGCACAACGAGCCGGCAATCTCGCTCTACCGCAGGCTCGGCTTCGAGGACGAGGGCCTCCGTCGCCGCCACTACCGGATCGCCGGCCACTACGTCGACGCGATCCTGATGGCCCTGTACCTGGATTAGAGTCAAGCCGTGGCGTTTGCCGAGATTGCGGATTCGTTCTTCAAGCCGGCCGTCCGGGATCTGGTTCCGTACGAGCCGGGGAAGCCGGTCGAAGAGGTGCAGCGCGAGCTGGGGCTCGACCGGGTCATCAAGCTCGCGTCGAACGAAGGGCCGTTCGGCCCATTTCCCGAAGCGCTCGAAGCGCTTGCCCGCGGCGCAGAGGAGCTGAACCGGTATCCCGACGGCGGGTCTTACCGCCTCCGGGCTGCGCTGGCCGAGCGCCACGCGGTTCGCTTCGAGGAGGTCGCGCCCGGGGCGGGCTCGGACGGCATCGTCGACTACCTCTCCCAGCTCGCGCTCGATCCCGGCGACGAGATCGTCTGCGGCTGGCCCTCGTTCCCGAGCTATGTGATCGATGCGCGGAAGCTCGGCGCTGTGGCCCGCACGGTGCCGCTACGCGACCACCGCTACGACCTCGACGCGATGCTCGAGGCGGTCGGCCCGGCGACGAAGATCGTCTACATCTGCCACCCGAACAACCCGACCGGGACGATGAACACGCGCGCCGAGCTCGACGCCTACTTCGACGCGGTCCCCGAGCACGTCCTCACCGTTCTCGACCAGGCCTACTTCGAGTACATCGACGACCCGGACTACGTGGACGGGCTCGAGTACGTGAAAGCCGGTCGCAAGGCGGTCGTCCTGCGGACGTTTTCGAAGATCTACGGGCTGGCCGGGTTGCGCGTCGGCTACGCGGTCGGACCGGCGGAGCTCGTGACGGCGATCGGGAAGGTGCGCCGTGCCTTCGACGTCAACTCGGCTGCTCAGGCCGCGGCGCTTGCGAGCCTCGATGCCCCGGACGAGCTGGCGCGCCGCCGAAGCGTGAACGCGAAAGGGCTTGTCGAGCTCGAACGGATCATGCGCGAGCACGGGCTCGACCCGCCCGGGTCGGTGGCGAACTTCCTCTTCGCCGAGGTCGGCGATGACTCGCGCCCGCTCTTCGAGCAACTGCTCCGCGAGGGCGTGATCGTCCGCCCCGCCGGGGGCTTCGGCGCCGCGGGCGCGATCCGCGTCACCGTCGGCACGCCGGAGGAGAACGAGCTTTTCGGGGAGGCCCTGGGTCGCGTCCTCAGCGGCGCAGCGCGGCCTTAGCCCTATCCGCCAGGGCGAGCCCGCCGTAGGCGAGGCGGGCAAGACGCAGCTGGCTTCGCGACATCTCGGCTGGAATCTCCTCCTGGAGCAGGCGCGCCGCCGCGGCTGCCGCCAGGTCGTAGCGGCCGTGCCAGAGGGCGACCTGCATGCAGGCGGCGATCGTCTCCGCCGGCTTGCGCTGAGAGTCGTCGCGCGCGGCGCGCTCGAGGATCTCCGCCCAGCGCCCCCTTCCGTTCGACTTGGCAACAGTCTGTTGCAAAGTCGGTTGGGAGAGGACGGCGCGGTACGCGTCCGAGAGAGTCGTCTGGCCGCTGCGATAGGCGACACCGACCCGGCTGACATTCGGGAGACCCGAGAGCTGCTCGTCGACCCTGCGCGCCAGCTCGCGGGGAGGCCAGGGTCGCGAGTAGACGACGGGTGTCAGGAAGCTCGGGTCGTCGGCGCCGACGAGACGTTCCGGCTCCTGCTCGGCGATCCGCGCTAGCGGCGTATGCGGATAGACGCGGGCGCCCGCCGAGTAGACGACCTCGATCGAAGGCGGGAGCGCGCGGACGAACGCGATCGTCTCGGCGATCGTCTCCTCGGTCTCGCCCGGCAGACCGAAGATGAGGCCGAGATCGGCCGAGACTTCATGCTCGGAGATCAGCGCGACGAGCGCGTCCAGGTGGCGGCGCCGGAAGGGCTTCTGCGCCGTTTCGAGGAGAGCGTCGGCCGCGCTGTCGACGGTGATCGAGACATGACCGTTCGTCTCGCGCACGAGCTCGGCGAACTCCGCCGAGAACGGGGTCGGGTTGAAGTAGGCGCGCCACGTGAGGTGCTTCGCGAGGCCGCGGTCCTGGATGCCCTCCAGGACCGAGATCGGGTGGCGCTCGTCCGGCAAGTTGAACTCGTCGTCGGCGAAGAAGACCGAAACCCGGCTGACGCCATGTTCGCGGGCGACCTCGACAGTTCGCTCGAGCTCGTCGAGCACCGTCCCGAGATCTCCGTTCGCGTGCTGGCGCCCGAGATTCGCCGCCGTGCAGTAGACGCATTGCATCGCGCAGCCGATCCGGGTGCGCACCGGAAACGAGTTCGCCGGCGCGTAGAGCGGATCGCGGATCGTCGGCTCGCCGAACCCGAGGTGGTATGCCCCGATTCCCTGGGGCTGTCCGCGCCGGATGACGCCCGGGATCTCGTCGAGGGACTGTCCCTCGCAGATCGCGACCATCGCCGCCTCGCCCGCGCCGACGACGCCGTGGTCCACGCCGAGGAACTCCAGGCACTCCTGGGGGCAGGCGGAGAACCCGGCGCCGCCCGCGATGAACAGGGCGCCAGGCGCGGCTTCGAAGAGGACGCGCCGTAGTTCGAGGATCTCCGGCAGGAGAAAGCTGACATCGATCGGCTCGTCCCCGGGCGCGTCCAAGCTGTCGACCACGATGCAGTCGTCGATGATGCGGATCCCGAGGCCGATCACGTCCGGGTGGAAGCGCTCGGCTGTGGCCCGCGCTGCCCCTACCGGGTCCTCCGACACGAGGTACGGGTCGAGCAGCTCGACCTTCGCGCCGGTCGGCTCGATCGCAGTGCGCAGGCGCTCGAGACCGTAGGCAGGCACCGGGGTCACCCGCTGAAACGGGTTGGCGTGGACGAGGAGAACGCGCGTCGGAGGCGGCCCCGCCGGCAAAGCCGCCGGGGCCTCTTTTGGCGTCGTCGTAAGCGACGCCTTGAACCCGGTGACGGCAGACCGGGCTGAGGCGGACATGGCCGCTTGAGTGTAACTCGGTGGGGACATTTCTCCCGCAAAATCACGCTTCGCCTTACGGCTCGACTAACCTCCGCCAACCGTGCCCGGGGCCTTTACCGGAGTCGTGCAGCGCATGCTCGGAACGCAGGTCGACCTGCTCCGCCGAGTCCGTGGGCTCCGCCTGCTGTTCCTCGCCGCTTTCGGCTCGGGCCTGGGCACGTGGCTCGCCTTCGTCGCGCTGACGATCGATGTTTGGGACCGGACGCATTCCGGCACCTGGGTGAGCGCCCTGCTGATCGCCGACTTCCTGCCGGCGATCGCGCTCGGGCTCACCACCGGCCCGCTTATCGACCGCCTGTCGCGGCGTCGCGTCATGGTCGCGGCCGACATCGTCCGGTTCCTCGTCTTCTGCGCGCTTCCGTTCGCGCAGAGCGCGCCTCAGATCGTCGCGCTCGCCGCAGTCGCCGGGTTCGCGACGGGTTTCTTCCGCCCGGCGGTCTACGCGGGGCTGCCGAACCTCGTCGAGGACTCGGAGCTCCCGAACGCGCAGGGACTCTTGCAGGCGGCCGACGCGATGACGACGGTGCTCGGTCCCCTCGCGGGAGGACTCCTCGTCGCCTTCACCAGCCCGGATTGGGCCTACGGCATGAACGCCGTCACGTTCCTCTTCTCGGCAGTCCTGATCCTCCGGATCCCGGCGCAGCTCCTGCAGATCGCCCAGGCCGCGACGGAAGGCCACTGGCGCGATGTGGCGGAGGGCCTCGCACTGATCCGGGGCTCTCGCGCCCTCCTGACCGTGCTGATCGCGTGGAACGTGAGCATGCTCGGAAATGCCGGCGTCAACGTGGCAGAAGTTGCTCTGGCCAAAGTCTCGTTCCACGCAGGCGACTTCGGCTTCGGCCTGATGCTTGCGAGTGCGGGCTTCGGCCTGGTTTTCGGCAGCCTGAGGGTCGGCTCCCTGGTCGACCGGCGAAAGCTTGCCAAGATCTATGCGGCCGGGCTCGGCATGATGGCGATCGGGATCGGGTTGGCTGCAGCCGCGCCGAACGTTTGGATTGCGGCCCTCTGCGTCGTCGTCTCCGGGGCGGGAAACGGGATCGCGCTCGTCTGCAACGCGCTGCTCGTCCAGCGCGGGTCCCCGGACCGTCTCCGCGGACGCGTCTTCACCGTGCTGATGAGCTCGAACTACGCCGTCCTCGGGCTGGGGATGGCCGCCGCAGGGCCGCTCACGAACCAGGTCGGCGCGCGTTGGGTCTGGGGCGCCTCTGCTTGTCTGACCGGAGTCGCTGCGCTCGTGGGCTACGTATTCGCTCGTGGAGTTCCGGACGTGCATGCGGCCGTCGCCGAGCCGGAAGCCGCCTGATGGCAAAGCGGCGAGAGTGGACGGCGGAGACCCTCACGGCCGGCGTGCGCGAGGGCGACCGTCGCGCGCTGGCCCGCGCGATCACGCTCGTCGAGAACAGCGACCCGCTCGCCTACGAGCTCGTTCGCGACGTCTATCCCGAGACCGGCTCTGCCTTCGTCGTCGGCGTCACCGGCCCGCCGGGTGTCGGGAAGTCGAGTCTGATCGCGTCCCTGATCCGGCTCGTGCGTGAATCCGGGCAAACGATCGGCGTCATCTCGGTCGACCCGTCGAGCCCCTTCTCCCAGGGCGCGCTGCTCGGCGACCGAATCCGGCTTTCGGAGCACTTCCTCGACCCAGGCGTCTTCATCCGGTCGATGGGGACGCGCGGCCATCTCGGCGGGCTGGCCGAGGCGACGCTGCAGGCCCTGCTGATCCTCGACGCGGCCGGGAAGGACATCATCTTCGTCGAGACGGTCGGCACCGGGCAGAGCGAGGTCGAGGTGATCGGCATCGCCGACACGGTGCTGCTCGTGCTCATGCCCGGCTCGGGCGATTCGATCCAGGCGCTGAAGGCGGGGATCATGGAGATCCCGGACGTGATCGCGATCAACAAGAAGGATCACCCGGCCGCGAAGACGATGCTGAACGAGGTGCGCTCGATCCTGACGCTCGACCACGACCGTGCATGGAAGCCGCCGATTGTGCTCACCGACGCCGTGAAGGACGAGGGAGTGGCCGAGCTCTGGGGCAAGGTCGAGGAGCATCGGGCCCATCTCCAGGAGGCGGGCCTCCTCGAAGAGCGGCGCCGCAACAATCTCGCGAGCGAGGTGTTCGCGGTCGCCTCGGCCCGGGCCAAAGCCCACCTCGAGCGTGTTGTGGAAGGAGATGCAGAGCTCCAGCGGCTCCTCGACGAGGTCCAGAAGCGAGAGCTCGACCCCTTGACAGCCGTACAAGAGATCATGGACAAGGTATTCCACCTACCTGCCGATGGCGACGCAGACAGCACCAACTCGAGCTGACATCGAGGCCGCGCGCGAGCGGCTCTCCGGCAAGGGCGTTCGCGTGACACCCCTGTACGGCTCGGAAACCTTCACGCGCCTGATCGGGCGGCCAATCCATCTGAAGGCCGAGACGCTGCAGCGGACGGGCTCGTTCAAGATCCGTGGTGCCGTCAACAAGATCGAGGGCCTGAGCGAGGTAGAGCGGAAGGCGGGCGTCGTCGCCGCGAGCGCGGGAAACCACGGCCAGGCAGTTGCGTGGGCCGCGCGGGAGGCGGGGATTGCAGCGACGATCTTCATGCCCGCCGAGACACCGATGGCCAAGGTCGAGCCAACGCGGAGCTACGGCGCGCGGGTCGAGCTGCAAGGGGAGACGTTCGAGAACGCGCTCGTCGGTGCCTTCGCGTATGCCGAGAAGACGGGCAGCACGTTCGTGCATCCCTTCGAGGACCCCGACGTGATCGCCGGCCAGGGGACGATCGGCCTCGAGCTCGCGGAGCAGCTGCCCGAGCTGGAGACGGTCGTCGTTCCTGTCGGCGGCGGCGGTCTCTCGGCCGGGATCGCCCTCGCGCTGCGTGCCCTCAGGCCCGAGGTGAAGATCGTTGGTGTCCAGGCGGCTGCCTGCGCGCCGCTGGCGGGTGGCACCACGCACGGCTACACGATCGCGGAAGGGATCGCCGTCAAGCACCCGGGTGAGCTCACCTCGGCGCTCCTCGCGGACCTGCTCGAAACGGTCGTGACCGTTACCGACGACGAGATCAGCAAGGCGATCGTGCTCCTGATGGAGCGCACCAAGCTCGTCGTCGAGGGAGCGGGCGCTGCCGCCGTCGCGGCTCTCCTCGCGAATCGCATCCCCGGTACGGGCCCGGCTGTCGCGATCCTCTCCGGCGGCAACATCGACCCGACCCTCCTGATCCAGGTCATGCGGCACGGCCTCACGCTGGCCGGCCGCTACCTCGTAGTCCGTACACGACTCCCCGACCGGCCGGGTGAGCTGATCAAGCTCCTCTCGCTCTTCGCCGAGGAGCGCGCGAACGTCGTCTCGATCGAGCACCGCCGAGAGGGGATGGACGCGCCGGTGACCGAAACCGAGATCGGGGCGACACTCCTCACCCGCGACCAGGAGCATTGCGCTGCGATTCTCGACGTCATGCGGTCGCGCGGATACACCGTCGACCGGCTCCACTAGCGATGCAGCATTGTCCCGAGTGCGGACGCGAGAACGCCGACGACGCGCGCTTCTGCTCGAGCTGCGGTGCCTCGCTCGCGTCCGCAGCCGAGCGCGCACGCGAGGAGCGAAAGATCGTCACTGTGCTCTTCGCCGACCTCGTCGGGTTCACGTCACGGGCCGAGCAGATGGATCCGGAAGATGTGCGCGCGGTGCTCGAGCCCTACCATGCTCGTCTCCGCTCGGAGCTCGAGCGTTTCGGAGGAACCGTCGAGAAGTTCATCGGCGATGCCGTGATGGCGCTCTTCGGCGCGCCGACGACGCATGAGGACGACCCTGAGCGGGCAGTCCGCGCTGCGCTTTCGATCCGGGACTGGGTCCGCGAGCAGGACGACCTCCAGCTGCGCATCGCGGTTACCACCGGGGAAGCGCTCGTCGCGCTCGGCGCCCGCCCGAGCGAAGGCGAGGGGATGGCTTCCGGCGACGTCGTCAACACTGCGGCGCGCCTCCAGACGGCGGCTCCGGTGAACGGCATTCTCGTGGACAAGACCACGTATCGGGCGACCGAGCAGGCGATCACATACGAGGAGCGAGAGGCGATTTCGGCGAAGGGCAAGGCGACACCCATCCCGGTCTGGGAGCCGCTGGAGGCTCGCTCGCGTTACGGAGTCGACACCGACCACCTTTCTCGATCGCCGTTCATCGGCCGCGAGCGTGAGCTGGACGTCCTCGTGGGCGCCCTCGGCCGCGTGCGTGCAGAGCGCTCGCCGCAACTCGTCACTCTCGTCGGCGTGCCGGGGATCGGCAAGAGCCGCCTCGTCTACGAGCTCTTCCAGGCCGTCGAGAATGACCCCGAGCTCATCTACTGGCGGCAGGGCCGCTCGCTCCCGTACGGGGAGGGCATCTCCTTCTGGGCGCTGGGCGAGATGGTCAAGGCGCATGCCGGGGTCCTCGAAACGGACTCCGCAGAGGAGACCGATCGCAAGCTCCAGCATGCTCTGCAGCAGATCCTCGAGCAGGACGACGCCGAGTGGGTCGAACGGCATCTCCGCCCGCTCGTCGGCGCCGGAGGGGCGCAGGAGCTTCATACCGACCACCGAGCGGAGGCCTTTGCCGGCTGGCGGCGCTTCTTCGAAGCGATCGCCGAGACGGGACCGCTCGTGCTCGTCTTCGAGGATTTGCACTGGGCCGACGAGGGGCTGCTCGACTTCATCGACCACCTGGTCGACTGGGCGGGAGGCGTTCCGATCCTCGTTGTGTGCACGGCTCGGCCGGAGCTCTTGGCGCGCCGTCCCGGCTGGGGCGGCGGAAAGCCCAACGCCGGCACCTTTTCGCTGTCACCTCTCGACGACGAGCAGACCTCGCGGCTCTTGTCTGCGCTGCTCGAGAGATCTGTCTTGCCAGTAGAGACCCAAACGACTCTCCTGCAGCGCGCCGGCGGGAATCCCCTCTACGCAGAGGAGTTCGTTCGCATGGTGACGGACCGCGGCCTCGTCGTCGGGGACGAAGAACTGCCGCTCCCTGAATCGGTTCAAGGAATCGTTGCGGCCCGTCTCGACGCATTGCCGGACGACGAGAAGACGCTCCTTCAAGACAGCGCGGTGATCGGGAAGGTGTTCTGGTTGGGTGCCTCCGCCGGGATCAGCGGTTTGGAACGGGCGGCCGCCGAAGACTGCTTGCACCGGCTGGAGCAAAAGGAATTCGTCCGGCGCGGGCGTCGGTCCTCGGTTGCGGACGAGACCGAGTAC
>JBGOSR010000015.1:0-20738 GCA_041476065.1 Gaiellaceae bacterium | reverse complement strand
CGAGCTCTCGATCGAGGTCGTGTGGGACCGGGCGTTCACGGTCGCTCCGCTCGTCATCGTCGGCACGAAGGAGCCCGACGGCACGTTCGACCTCGCACCCAAGCACATGGCTATGCCGCTCGGGTGGGACGATCGCTACTGCTTCGTCTGTACCCCGCGTCACCGCACGTACCGCAACGTCGAGCGGCACGGGATCTTCACCGTCAGCTTCCCCAACCAGTTCCAGATCGTTCAGACGAGCCTCGCGGCATCGCGACGCGAGCTCGACGGGACCAAACCCGCGCTGGCAGCTCTCCCGACCTTTCCCGCGCGGGCGATCGACGGAGTCCTCGTACAAGGCTGTTACCTGTTTCTCGAGTGCGAGCTGGATCGGCTGCTCGAGGTCGATGACGACGCTGCGCTTGTGATCGGTCGGGTCGTGGCCGCGTCCGCTCGGGAGGATGCGATCCGTAACCCGGACCGCGATGACGCCGAGCTGCTCCGCCATACCTCACCGCTAACATACCTGAGCCCGTCGCGCTTCGCGTCGGTCGGCGAGACGCATTCCTTCCCCTTCCCGGCGTCCTTCCACCGCTGAGCCGTGGCCGCCAACGGCCGTCCGGGAGTTCAGACCTGGCTCGAGAACCGGCAGGACGAGATGGCCGAGCTCCTCCACAAGCTCGTTCGAGCCGAGTCACCCTCGCTCGTCCCGGGTTCCGAGCGCGGCGCGTTCGACCTGATCACGAACGAGTTCGAGGGCGCCGGGTTCGTGACGCGGCGACTCCGGGGCGACGGAACAGGCGATCATCTTTTCGCGCGACCCCGCACCCGTAGACGGCACGTGCGCTACCAGCTGATCTTGGGGCATGTCGACACCGTGTGGCCGCTCGGGTCGATCGAGCAGATGCCGCCACACCGCGACAACGGTCGCTTCTACGGGCCTGGCGCGTACGACATGAAGGGCGGGCTCGTCCAGCTGGTCTTCGCGCTGCGCGCACTGCACGAGCTCAGGCTTCCGCCGCCGCTAACCCCGGTCGTCTTGGTCAATTCGGACGAGGAGATCGGCAGCGTGGATTCCAGGCGCCACATCCGCGCGCTCGCGCAGGGAGCAGCCCGTGCGCTCGTGCTCGAGCCGCCGGCGGGGCCGGGTGGAGCGTTGAAGACCGGACGAAAGGGGGTGAGCCGCTTCGAGGTCTTGGTCACCGGGCGCGCCGCGCACGCCGGCACGAGCCCCGAGGAGGGCGTGAGCGCGATTCTCGAGCTCTCGCAGATCGTCCCCCGTTTGTTCGAGCTGAGCGATCCCGAGGCCGGGGTGACGGTGAACGTCGGCACCATCGACGGCGGGCTGAGGGCGAACGTGATCGCTCCCGAGGCTAGCGCCCTGGTCGACGTCCGGGCTCCGACCGAGGCTGCGGCGGCGAGAATCGAGCACGCGATCGTCTCCCTGAAGCCGAGCCGCCCCGACACGACCCTGGCAGTTCGCAGCGAGGTCGGCCGGCCTCCCATGCCTGCGAGCCCCCGCAACCGGACGCTCTTCAAGCGCGCGCAGGAGCTGGCTGCAGGACTGGGCCTGCACGTCGATGAGGCGCCGATCGTCGGGGGCGCCTCAGATGCGAACCTCACGAGCGAGCTGACCGCGACGCTCGACGGGCTCGGGGCTCTCGGGGACGGCGCCCATGCGCGTGACGAGCACGTCGTCATCTCCGCCCTTCCCGACCGGGCCGCCCTCCTCGCGCTTCTGCTACTCGAACCTTAGGACTGGTCTCCTTCGAGCAGCCCCGCGCTGATCGCATACCGAACGAGCTCGGCGCGCGTGGACAGCCGGAGCTTCTGCATGATGTGCGCCCGGTGCGTCTCGACCGTTCGAACCGAGAGGTAGAGCATCTTCGCGATCTCCTGGTTCGTATGGCCCAGCGCCAATAGCCTCAGGATCTCCGACTCGCGTTCCGAGAGCGGATCAGCGTCGGCACGAGCACGCTCCTCGACCTCCGCGGCCACGAGCCTCGCGCCGAGCGTCGGATGGACGTACCTACCTCCACCGGCGACCTCGCGGATGGCGTCGACGACCTCTGCGTCCGCGGCCTCCTTGAGCACGTAGCCGCTCGCGCCCGCCTCGAACGCCTCCCGCACGTAGCGCGGGTCGTCTTGCATCGAGAGGACGAGCACGCTCGCCTCGGGAACCTCTTTCAGCACCGCCGGTGTCGCCTCGATGCCGCTCGCGCCGGGCATGATCAGGTCCATCAGGATGACGTCCGGCTTCTGCGCCCGCGCCTCGAAGACCGCGCCCTGCATATTGCCGGCCTCGCCGACGACCTCGATGTCGCCCTCGGCCTCGAGAACCCGCCGCAGACCCGAACGGACGACCGCGTGATCGTCGACGATCAGAACGCGCAGGGTCGTCACAGGATCGGTACCTCTGCCACCAGCGTCGTGCCGCCGCCGGACGACGACTCGACGAGCAACCGCCCGTCGAGCAGCATGAGCCGCTCTCTCATCCCGAGCAGGCCGAGCCCCTCCTCGCGCGTCTCGTCGACTGCGAAGCCACGGCCGTCGTCTTCGAACACGGCCGAGACGGTGTGACCTCTCCGTGAGAGGACAATGCTCACCCGGCTTGCCTGCGCGTGCTTGACCACGTTCGTCAGAGCCTCCTGGATGATGCGGTAGAGGGCGGTCTCGATCTCGGACGGTAACCGTTCCTGACCGAGCTGTGGTTCCATGATCACGTCGATCCCGGTCTGCTCCTGGAACGTCTCGACGAGACGCTCGAGCGCCGGCACGAGGCCGAAATCGTCGAGAGCCTTCGGGCGCAACTCGACCGCTAGCCTTCGTACGTCCTGCAACGTGGTCACGACGAGCTCGCGCAGTCGCGCGGTTGCCGAGCTCACGTCCGCGGCGGTCCCGGCGTCTTCGAGCTCCTTCAGCCCGAGCAGGATGGACGTCAGCGCTTGGCCTGTTTCGTCGTGCAGCTCTCTCGCCAGCCGCCTGCGTTCGAGCTCCTGCGCGCTCACGACGCGTCGAAGCGAGTCGCGCGCCACGCGCTCCGAGAGGTCGACCGCGACGGCCACCCGGGCCGAGAATGTCTCGGCCAACCGCATGTCCTCGTCGGTGAACCGCGGATCGTCGCCCTCCTTGTCGTGGGCCGAGAGCACTCCGATCGGCCGGCCGCGCAGAAGAAGAGGGACATAAAGTCCGGTTCTCGCGCCGATGTGCCGACTCGCCTCCGGGTCGACCTCGAAGTCCTCGATCATCGAGTCGACTCGCTCGCTGCGACCGCGGGCCAGGACGCGGCCCGACTTCGAGCCTTGCCGGCCCAGCCCGGTCCCGACGAGCTCCTCGGCGCCTTCGCCGGCCACGGTGCGGATGACGAGGTCGCCTCCGGGCGCCGGCATCGCGATCACGACAAGCCGGGCCTGGACCAACTCTCGCAGCCGTGCGGCGACGAGCTCCAGCAGCTTCGGCAACTCGACCTCTGCGATCAACGCGTCGACGATCTCGTTCAAGGACTCCAACTGGTTCAGCCATCGGGTCGCGGATTCGTACAGCCGGGCGTACTCGACGGCCACCGCCGCCTGGGCCGCCAGCAGCTGGGAGAGCTCCTCGTCCTCCTCGGTGAAGGGCCCTCCGCCCGCCTTCTCGGTCAGGTAGAGGTTCCCGTACGCCACTCCGCGCAAGAGGATCGGAACTCCGAGAAAGGTCTTCATCGAGGGATGGTGCGCAGGGAAGCCAACGGAGTTCGGGTCCTTGCTCAGGTCGTCGATGCGCAGCGGCCGCGCATCCTTGATGAGTAGGCCCAGGATCCCGCGGCCCTGAGGGATGTCGCCGATTGCCGCCTGCGTCTCGAGATCCATTCCCGTGACGACGAAGCGCTCGAGGCCCGGTCCACCCGGATCGATGACGCCGAGCGCGGCGTACTTCGCCTCGGTCAGCTCTGCCGCGGCCTCGATGATCTTCTGCAAGACGCCGTCGAGCGAAAGCTCACCGGCAAGCGCGATGCCGGCGTCGAGCAGCCCCCGCAGGCGATCGGGCTGGCCGGCCATGCCGACATTGTCTCAGTTGGCGACCTCCGTCAGGTCCGCGCGCTCCGGCAGCGCCTGCTCAGCCGCGGCCTTGACGCCCTCGCCGAAGGTCGGGAAGACGTGGTGCATCTGCGCCAGGTCGTCCACCGTCGCGCCGAGCCGGAGCGCCACCGAGAAGCCCTGGACGACGTCGCTCCCGTTCGGTGCGACGACGTGCAGCCCGAGCAGACGGCGCGAGCCGGGCTCGTAGAGAATCTTGTAGAGGCCGTGCTTCTGGTCCTTGTACGACGAGCGCTGCACGTACTTGATGTCGTGGACGGCTGTCTCGTGCTCGATTCCCTGCTCTTTCGCCTCCTGCTCGGTCAGCCCGACGCCTGCCAGCTCGGGCTCCGTGAAGATCGCGGTCGGAAGGACCGAGTAGTCCGCAGCCGGAGCGCCGCCTCCGAACATGTCGTCGATCGCGACCCGCGCCTGATACTGGGCGATCGGGGTGAACTGGTGCCTGCCGGTCACGTCGCCCGACGCCCAGATCCCTTCGACCGAGGTGCGCATGTGCTCGTCGACGACGATTCCCAGCCGGTCGCGCTCGATGCCGAGCTCGTCGAGCCGGAGCTCCTCCACGTTCGGCACCCGGCCGGACGCGAGCAGCACGTGCGACACGCGCAGCTCACGCGAGCCGTCCCCCTCCTTCGGTGCGATGGTCGCCACGATCTCGTCGCCGTCGCGCCGGACGCTTTTCACACGCGAAGAGAGGACGATCTCGATGCCCTCCTCCTCGAGCGCGGCCTGGAGGACGCCGGCAGTCTGCTCGTCCGAGCGAGGAGAGATGCGGGCGGGTGACTGGACGATCGACACGCGCGAGCCGAACCGGGCGAAGATCTGCGCGAACTCGAGGCCGACGGGCCCTGCGCCGACGACGAGAAGCGACTCGGGGAGCTCGGCCAGCTCGAGCGCGGAGACGTGATCGAGCCAGTCGATCTCGTCGATGCCGTCGATCGGCGGAACGGCAGTGCGCGAGCCCGTCGCGATCAGGATGCGATCTGCAGTCAGTTCCTCATCGCCTACGCGGACGGTGTGTGCGTCGACGAGCGCGGCTTCGCCTTCATACGTCTCGAAGCCGGCAGCGCGGAGGTCCTCGACCCACTTCGTCTGCGCCTTCTTCAGCGCGTCCTTCCGCGCCTTGACCCGGGCAAGGTCGATCTTCGCCGGCCCGACCTCGATTCCGAGCTTCCCGGCGAGCGTGTTGATGTCGTGCACGAGCTCGGCAACGACGAGATAGGCCTTCGTCGGCTTGCAGGCGACGTTCGGGCAGCTTCCTCCCCAGCGGGTGCTCTCGACGAGCGCCACCTTCGCGTTGTGCTTCGACACCGCCTTGGCCGCGGCGTCACGGGCCGCGGATCCGGAGCCGAGGACGATTAGGTCGTAGTGCTTCACGGAACCTCCTCCGTCAGCCGTGCTCGAATGGATAGAGACGCTCGCTTCGGGCCCACTGACCGCCCATCGACTCCCCTCGGACCACGTCGTATGCGATCAAGAACGGGACCCCGTGCTTGTCCTCGGCCCGGAAGTAGAAGCCTTCGTACCGCCAGTGAGGCCTGCCATCGAGCTGGGTCAGGATCACGTTGGTAGCCCGGGCCAGCTCCAGATAGCGTGACGTCCTGACGACGATCTTCGGCGCGAGCTGACGAGGATGCAGGAACTCGAAGGAGACGATGTCGAACCCGTAGCGTCGTGCACTTGCGTCTAGGCGGGCACGCAAGACGGCCGGCGGCAAGTTCTCGAACCTCACGCCCGGGCTCGTCCGCGCTTGGCGGCGGAGCTCGCGTTCCCACTCGGCGCTCGTAGAGTCCGCGGCTTTCCTCGCTTCTGTAACGCCGATGACGTGCGTCTTGCCGCTCTGACCCGAGCGTATGCCCTCGTCGAGCACGGATTTGCTCTCGCCGCAGCCAATGGTCGCGACGAGCACGCCGAGGAGCGCTAGCTTCTTCACGACATTAGTCTGCCGCAGAGCGTTGGGCGATCGCCCGGCTCAGCTCTATGGTGCGTCGCCCGGCTCGAGCCGGAGGCCGCTCGCTACGGTCCTGCGGCCGCCGGCCTGATAGACGATGTCGACGCTGTCGTTCTGCCGGTATGTGCCGGCGACGCCCAGGAAGAGCGAGAGCCAGCGCCAGAATCCAAGCTTGCCTTCGCGGGCGAGCGGCCGCTCGAAGACGAGTGCACCGCTCTCGAACCGGAAGTCACGCCCGGGCTGTTGTGGCACCCCGTTCAGGAAGACTTCGTACGGCTCGCCGACCTCATCGGGAACGATCACCCGGGAGTGCTCAGGCATGCCACACAAGGATCAAAGTAGCCGCTGCCAAAGCGCCCTCATAGAATGCCTGCGCCTGTGCGCTGGAAGCTCCCTTTCGCCTGCTCGAGCATCCTCGCGGTCGCGCTCGTCCTCGCCGGGAACGCCCTCGCGGGCAACGGCGGAGTCGCGCCACGTGGGGCCACGCCGAACGCGGAGCGGATCCGGGAGCTGTACTGGCTCGTCCTCGCCGTCACGGGCGTCATCTTCGTGCTCGTCGAGGCGACGCTCGTCATGTTCGTCGTCAAATACCGGAACCGCGGGCGCCCGCGCGACGAAGAGGGGCCCCAGATTCGGGGGCACACGCGGCTGGAGCTGGTCTGGACGGTGATCCCGGCGATCATCCTCGCAGGGATCATCGCAGCGGTCTTCTACAAGCTCCCGGGGATCCAGAACGTGCCCGACGCAACGGCGGCGGGCGAACCGACGACGTTCGTGCAAGTGCAAGGCCGCCAGTTCTACTGGCTCTACACGTACCCGAACGGCGCAGTGTCCGTGAACGATCTCCGCCTGCCCACGGGCCGGCCGGTCGAACTGGAGATCACGGCCCCCGCAAACGACGTGGCGCACAGTTGGTGGGTTCCGTCGCTCGCCGGGAAGATGGACGCGATCCCGGGCAAGGTGAATCACCTCAGGTTCGAGACTCCGTCGAGCCCGGGGCTCTACAAGGGGCAGTGCGCCGAGTTCTGCGGCGTCCAGCACGCACTCATGTTCGCCCAGGTGCAGACCATGCTGCCGGCGGAGTTCAACACCTGGGTCTCCGCGCAGCTGAAGGCAGGAGCCGACCTCGGCAAGCAGACCTTCGAGGGCGCCTGCGGCCCCTGTCACGGCCTCTCCGGGGGAGGCCTGATCGGCCCGCCGTTGAGGGGAAGCGCCGCGGCCGCCGACCCGCAGCGACTACGTACGATCGTGACGCAGGGCGGCATCCTCATGCCGGCGGTGGGGAAGGGCTGGAGCGAGCAACAGCTGCGCGCACTCGTCCAGTACGTACAGAAGGACGTCGCGGGTGGCGGTTAGGGCGGACACGTACCCGCAGTACCCGGTGCCCTGGTCGCGGGGGCGCGTCGCGAGCTGGATCACGACCGTCGACCACAAGCGGATCGGGATCCTCTACCTCGTCACGTGCCTCGTCTTCTTCGGGGCGGGCGGGATCCTCGCGCTGCTCATGCGCGCGCAGCTCGCCCAGGCGAACGAGCACTTCCTGACGCGCGACTCATACAACGAGGTGATGACGCTGCACGGGACGGCGATGGTCTTCCTCGTCGTCGTGCCGATCCTCGCCGGCTTCGGCAACTTCCTCGTCCCGCTGATGATCGGCGCCCGCGACGTCGCGTTCCCGCGTCTGAACGCACTCTCCTACTGGCTGTTCCTCTTCGGAGGATTGATCCTCTTCGCGAGCTTCTTCGCAGCGGGCGGCGCCGCCAAGACGGGCTGGACGATCTACGCGCCGCTCTCGGAACGGCTCGGCGGCAACGGCGTCGACTACCTGATCCTCTCGCTGCATGTCCTCTCGATCTCGTCGCTCGTCGGCGCGATCAACTTCATCGTCACGATCCACCGGCTGCGGGCGCCGGGCATGACGTGGATGCGGGTGCCGCTCTTCGTCTGGTCGATCGAGGTGTACGCCGCCCTGCTCATCGTCGTGCTGCCGGCGCTCTCCGCGGGGTTGACCCTGCTCCTGCTCGACCGGCAGGCGGGAACGCACTTCTTCGATCCGGCCGGCGGCGGGAACGCCGTGCTCTGGCAGCACGTCTTCTGGTTCTTCGGCCACCCCGAGGTCTACATCATGATCCTGCCGGTGATGGGGATCGTCTCGGAGGTGATTCCCGTCTTCTCGCGCAAGCCGATCTTTGGCTACACGGCGATCGTCTTCTCGACGGTCGCGATCGGCTTCTTCTCGCTGCTCGTCTGGGCGCACCACATGTTCGCGGTCGGCCTCGCGACCCCGCTCCTCGGCTTCTTCATGATCTCGTCGCTCGCGATTGCCGTCCCGACCGGCGTGAAGATCCTGAACTGGCTCGCGACCACCTGGCGCGGAAACCTCATCTTCGACACTCCGATGCTCTTCGCGCTCGGGTTCGTCGCCCTGTTCACGATCGGCGGCCTTTCCGGGATCTTCCTGGCTGTAGTTCCGATCGATTGGCAGGTGACCGACACGTACTTCGTCGTCGCCCATCTGCACTACGTGCTCTTCGGCGGCTCGATGTTCGGCGTCTTCGCCGGGCTCTACTACTGGTGGCCGAAGATCTTCGGGCGAATGCTGCACGAGGGGCTCGGCAAGCTCCACTTCTGGCTGCTGTTCGTCGGCTTCAACCTCGCGTTCTTTCCGCAGCACCTCCTGGGGCTCGACGGAATGCCTCGCAGGATCTACACGTACCGGAAGATCGGGCTCTGGGAGGCGTACAACCTGATCTCGACGATCGGCGCCTTCGTGATGGCGGTCGGGATGCTCGTCTTCGTCGTGAATGTGATCTGGACGAGAAGGCGGCCCGGGGTTCGCGCCGGCAACGATCCGTGGCTCGGCGACACGCTCGAGTGGTACACGACCTCGCCGCCTCCGCCGCACAACTTCGACACGGTTCCGTACGTGACGAGCGCGCGACCCTTGCGTGACCTCCGGCGCCGGATCTGGGAGCGAGGCGCATGACGAGGGACAGTCCCCCTGGAGGGACAGTCCCTCCAGAGATGAGCGAGCGAACGCCCGAGTCGGAGGCCCGAAGCAACGCGCTCTTCGGCCTCGGGCTCTTCGCGATCTCCCTGCTGCTCTTCGCGGGGACGGTCGGGATCGCGCTCGTCTATCTCGCGTTCGACTAGCTCTCCCAGCCGCTTCCGAGCAACTCGCGAACCTCCTCGACCCCGGCCTGCCAGACGCGGAGCATGTCCTCGTCGGCGTGCTCGTAGGCGCCGCCGAAAGAGCCGTCGCCGACCACCCGCCGGAACTCCGCAGGGTCGTGAACCGATGTCTCGGTCACGGGCTTCGGCTCGGCCGGAAGCTCGACCCCTGGCAGGCGCGTCCACGGAAAGTTCTCCATCCAGGATGCGTGCGAGCCCACCGGATCGATCGACCGGACGATCTCCATCACCGACGGGCTGTCCCACCAGTCGTGGTAGCGAACGCGGGTCTCCGGGTGGCGCGCGCCCCACTGTGCCGCAGCGGACCGTGCCGGCGTGTTCCCTCCGTGTCCGTTGACGATCAGGATCCGCCGGAAGCCTTGCCCGGACAGCGAGTCGAGCAGGTCGGTCACGACCGCGAGGAACGTCTCGACGCGCAGCGTCGAGCTCCCGGGATACGCAGCGAAGCGCGGCGTGATCCCATACGGCTGGACGGGCAGGACCGGAACCCCGAGCGGTTCGGCGGCCTCGACGGCGACCCGCTCCGAGAGGATGTTGTCGGTGCCGAGCGACAGGTAGGCGTGCTGCTCGGTCGAGCCGATCGGCAGAACGATGCGGTCGTCGCGCCGGAGGTACTCCTCCAGCTGCATCCAGTTGCAGTCTTGGACGCGCACCGACCCCCCGGTTGATTCGGCTAGACCTGAGCGGGCTCTGGATCGGGCCGCACGAGAACCGTGTCGGCGACCCGAATGATCTCGTCGACCGGCAGCACCGAGCGCGACGCGTGCTCACGGATCGCCTCCGGGCTGATCGCCTGGTAGATGCAGACCGTGCCGACGGAGCCGCCCTCTTCCTCGAGAACGTAGGAGCGAATCCACCGCACCTGGTCCGACATCTCCTCGTCGCCGACCTTGCTCGAGCGCGCGGCTGCCTCGCCGAGCTCCTCGGGCGACCGCCAGCCGCTTCTGCGCAGAATCACGTACGTGTCCACTTCCGCCTCCTCTGGTCGTGATCCGGCCGATCCTACGCCTCCGGGCATCTTCCTGGCGAGGCCGGACTCGATCGGAAATGGCACGCAACTCGCGGTCAAGGACCTCTTCGACACCGCCGGGCTGACGACGACCTATGGCTCTATCGTCTATGCCGATCACGTGCCCAAACGGACAGCCGAGGCCGTAAGCCGGCTCGAGGACGCCGGCTACTCGAATGTCGGCAAGACGAACCTGCACGAGTTCGCCTATGGGATCACCTCCGTGAACCCCCACTACGGAACAGTTCCGAACCCGTCCTTTCCCGGCCGGATGGCGGGCGGCTCGAGCGGAGGCTCGGCGGCCGCGCTAGCGGCAGGGCTCGCCGACGCGGCGCTCGGCACCGACTCGGGGGGCTCGATCCGCATCCCCGCCGCCTGCTGCGGCATCGTCGGGTTCAAGCCGAGCTACGGCCTCGTCTCGCTCGAGGGCTGTTTCCCGCTCGCCCCGAGCTTCGACCACGTGGGGCCGATGGCGCGAACGGTGAGTGGCTGCGTCGAGATGCTTGGCGCGCTGGCGGACGACTTCGAGCCGCTCACACTCGAGTCGCTCGAAGAACTTGCCGTGGGGGTCGCGTGGCTCGAGCACGCAGATCCTCTTGTTCGCGCGCGTGTACGCGAGGCCGCGAACTTGTTCCCACGCCGCAGCGACCTCGACTTCCCGCTTCCGAGCAACCTCAGCGTCGTCTTCATGCGCGAGGTCGCCGACGTCCATCGCGATCTGTTCGCCGAGTTCAAGGACTCCTACGGCGACAACGTGCGCACGAAGATCGAGCGCTGCCTTGAGGTGACGGACGCGGACTACGAGCGCGGCCTGCGCGCCCGGGCAGAATACGCAGAGCGGGCACAGGCCGCTTTCGACGGCGTCGATCTGCTGCTGACGCCGACCCTCGAGTTCGTTGCGCCTCCGCTGCCCGTCGACGATCTCGAGATCCGCGTGCGGACGATCCGCCTGACGATCCCGTTCAACGCGGTCGGCTGGCCGACGCTGGCACTTCCGTGCGGCCCGGCCGAGGACGGTGTGGCCGCGTCGCTGCAAATAGTCGGCGCAGCGGGCTCGGATGCACTCGTCCTGGCCGCCGGTGAACTGGCCGAGTCCCTCTTTTGAGGGACGCCCAAATGAGCCATACCTGCCGAAGAACTCTCTTGCCATGCCTGCTCGACTCACTGTCGCCGGAGTTCTTGCGCTGCTCGCGCTCACCGTGGGCGTCCAGACCGCGTCCGCGGCTGCTCCGCTGAAAGCTCCGAAGAACCTGAAGGCCTTTCTGCTCCGGGTCAACGAGCCGGATTCGCTCTACAACCGGAACTTCCCGCGGACCCCAGCCTTCGCCTGGAACCCGGTGGCGGGCGCGAAGACGTACGAGTTCGAGCTCTCGACGAGCGAGAACTTCGCCGACAGCGCCGTCGTCTGGTCGAGCTCCAGCTCCAGCGTGACCCTCAAGAGCCCGGCGGCGACGATCCCGATCTCTCTCCCCTGGATGACGGGCAACCCTTACGCGCTCTACGCGCGGGTGCGCGGCATCGCACCGAAGGGCCGAGACGGCCGCTGGAGCACCCCGTACGGCTTCAACATGCGCTGGCTCGACCGGCCGGCGCCGCTCGACCCGCAGTTGCCCGGCCTCGTCCGCTGGACCCCGATCGAGGGCGCCACCATGTACGAGGTCTGGTTCAGCGGCGCGAGCCAAACCTTCATGACGACCACGAACGTCGCCGACGAGCGGGAGTTCTACACCTTCCACACACAGCCCTGGTGGATCCAGTCCGTCCAGTGGCGCATCCGCGCAGTCCGCAAGCTCTACGGCGAGATCCCGACCGGGATGCCGCGGGTCACGTACGGCGCGTGGAGTGACTGGTTCACGAACATCAACCCGCCGTTCAACACCGATTTCAATCCGCCCTACAACCAGACGCCGGCCGAGATCGCGCTCTCCGGGACCGTGTCCGGAGACATCGTCAGCACGCCCGCCGCCCCGAAGGCGCACGAGCTGCTGCCCGCCTTCATGTGGACCGGGAACTACCGTTCGTGGGGTCAGCCGTGGTTCCTCGACACCACGACGGAGCTCTTCCACGTCTACGTGTTCACCGACAGCGAGTGCGTGAACCGCGTCTATACGAGCGCGCTCGTCGGCGGCCCAGCGTATTCACCGAGGCTCGGCCAGACCCTCGCGTACCCCGGCACGTTCTCCGACCTCGCTCTGGATCGAAACGACTTCCTCAAGTACGGGGGCGAAGGCACGACAGTGATGCTGGACGGAACGGCCGTGGCAGCAGCCGACGCCTCCAGCACGGGCAACGACCTGTGGGACACCTTCTGGCCCAGCGGCGGCTACTACTGGACGGTCGTTCCGGTCTTCGTGCGCGCGGACCCCGTGGATTCGAACAAGATCATGGAGTACCGCGACATCCAGCTCCCGGAGGACGTCTGCCGGGCGGGCGGCTCGGCCCGCTTCGGCAAGGTGAGCAAGCCGGTCGTCGTCGGCGACAAGGCACCGTACGCTTCGGGCCTCTCGCCGAACGGGGGCAAGCTGCTCCCCGCTACCACGGCGATCCCGTCGTTCTACGGCCAGCCGCTCGTGGCCTGGGAGCCGGTCGCCGCCGCGCAGGAGTACGAGATTCAGTGGAGCCACACGCTGAACCCGTGGCGAACCCAGCCTGGGTCGTTGCTGAGCGGAGCGACGTCAGCTGTGCTCCCGCTGACCCCGGGTCGCTGGTACTACCGCGTCCGCGGCCTGAACCCGCTGCTTCCGGGCAAACCGGAAATGACGTGGTCGAAGCCGGTCGCGCTCAAGATCGCCAGGCCGCACTTCAAGATCGTCAAGCGCTAGCGCTCGCTGCCTGCGCCGCGGCTTCGTACACCGGGTCTCGCCCGAACTCGTCGAGCTCCGCCGAGAGCAGATCGCTGCCGCTCAGTAGCTCGCGCGGTGATGGGCACGACTCACCGTCGACGGCGAGCGACTCAAGCCGCTCGGATTCGTCGTGGGTCAGTCCGACGTCGTGGCCGAGGCGAGCGCGCAGCCAGCCCGCGAGCAGCGACGCTTCGGCGAGGGGCCCGGTCACGCTGAGCTGACGCGCTTCCGCGATTCCAGGCCAGAGGCCTGCCAGCGAACGCCGCCAGGGCTCGGTTCGCCTCCAGGCGATGTCGGAGCACGCCGTGCGATCGAACGGAAGGTCGCGGTACGCAGCCGGCACGTCCGCCCACTCGGCCGAGTCGACGATGAAGCGATCGCAGACGTCGACGAGCTGCTCGACCGTCGGCCGGCCGAACGATGGCCGCCCTCGCCAGCGCAGAAACACCGGAAGTCCTGTCACGAGCAGGGGCATGACGATGCTGGCCGGCGCCTCGGTCGTGCGCCCGCGAAGATGCAGCTCGATCACCTCGGCTGCGATGTGCCTCCGCCGATGCGAGAGCGGGAACGCGAGCACGGACACCTTCGCGTCGATCCCGTCGGTCGGCGAGTCCTCCGGGAAGAGAAGGATGCCGCGGGAAGGATGGCGGTCGCCCAGCCCGGCGAGCGTCTCGACGGCCGCCTCCTGCCAGTCGGGCGGAACCCAGGCGAGATGCGTCATGACGCTCGTCCGTAGGTCCGGGCCCTCCGTCTCTCCAGCCGACTCGCTCCGTAGCCGGTGCAGCGCGCTGACGACGTCGCCGATGGAGACGTCCTTCGCGCTCCACTTCGCAGCGTGGACGTCGGTCGCGCTCAATGCCGAAGCCACTCCCGTCCGTCGCGCCGCATCAACTCCTCAGCGGCCACCGGGCCCCACGTGCCCGCCGGGTAGTTGTGGAAGGCAGGACGGTCGCGGGCCCAGGTGGCGACGATCGCGTCCACGAGCGCCCATTGCTCCTCGACCTCGTCGGAGCGCGTGAACAGCGTCTGGTCGCCGAGCATGGCATCGAGGATCAGCCGCTCGTAGGCCTCCGGCAGGTCCGTGCGGAACGTGCCTCCGTACATGAAGTCCATGTGCACCGTCCGGATGCGCATGCCCTGCCCCGGCACCTTCGCCCCGATGGCCAGCGAGACGCCCTCGTCGGGCTGGACGTGAACGAGCAGGAGATTCGGGCGCAGCTCCTCGGTCGCCGCGTCCTCGAAGGGCGGGTGGGGCGCCCGCTGGAACTGGATCGCGATCGTCGTCTCGCGCCGCGCCAGGCGCTTGCCGATGCGCACGTAGAACGGCGTGTCCGCCCAGCGCCAGTTGTCCACGTAGAGCTTCGCGGCGACGTGGGTCTCGGTCATCGAGTTGGCAGGGACGCCTTCCTCCTCGCGGTACCCGGTCACTTCCTTGCCCTCGACATAGCCCTGCCCGTACTGGCCGCGCACGATGTGCTTCGGGCCGGGCGTGTGTATCGCCTTCAACACCTTGACCTTCTCGTTGCGCACAGAGTCGGCCGTGAAGTCGATCGGCGGCTCCATGGCCGTCAGCGCGACGAGCTGGAGGAGATGGTTCTGGAAGATGTCGCGGATCGCGCCCGCCTGGTCGTAGTACCCGGCGCGACCTTCGATCCCCAGCGTCTCGGAGACAGTGATCTGGACGTGGTCGATGAACTGGCGGTTCCAGATCGGCTCGAAGATCCCGTTCGCAAACCGCAGGGCGAGCATGTTCTGAACCGTCTCCTTGCCGAGGTAGTGGTCGATCCGGAAGACCTCTTCCTCGGTGAAATGGGAGCTGATCAGCTTCGTGAGCTCCCGCGCAGATGCGAGGTCCCGCCCGAACGGCTTCTCGATGATCAGCCTGACCCAACCCTCGGTCTTCCGATCCTTTCCGAGGTGCTCGACAATCTCCGGCATTGCTGCCGGCGGAACGGCGAGATAGTAGAAGCGGTTGGCCCGTGTGCCGCGTTCCTCGTCGAGCTGGGTCAGGAGCTGCACGAGCTTGCTTTCGCCGCTTTCGTCGGCGAAGTCCATCGGGACGTAGTGCGTCGCCTCGGCAAGCCAGTCCCAAACCTCCTGCTTGAACTCGTCGCGCCCGAACTCGCGCACGGCATTCTCCATCTGGTTGCGGAACTCGTCGTCCGTCCAGTCGGAGCGCGCCGTGCCGACGACGGCGAAGCGCTCGGGCAGCAGGCGTCGATAGGCCAGCGCATAGAGGGCCGGAAAGATCTTCCGGTGCGTGAGGTCGCCGGAGGCACCGAAGATGACCATCGCGCACGGCTCGGGGGCGCGACGCGGGCCCAGGCCCAGGAGCAGCGGGTTCTCGGCGACCTGCGTGTCGGTCATGTCGTCTTCACCGCGTGGCCTCCGAACTCCGCGCGGAGAGCGGCGCTGACCTTGGCCGCGAACGACTCGTCCTGCCGGGAGGCGAAGCGTGCGTAGAGCGCGGCCGTGAGCACTGGGAGCGGCACAGCGTCAGCGATCGCGTCCTCGACGGTCCAGCGTCCTTCGCCTGAATCCTCCACGAAGTCGGCGATGTCGCCGAGGTTGTTCCCGCGCGTCGTGAACGAATCGTGCAGTAGCTCCAGCAACCAAGACCGAACAACGGACCCGTACCGCCAGATCCCGGATATCTGCTCGAAATCGAGCTCGAACTGGGACGCTTTCATCAGCTCGAATCCTTCACCGTAGGATTGCATCAATCCGTACTCGATCCCGTTGTGGATCATCTTCACGAAGTGCCCTACCCCGCTCGGGCCCACGTGTGCGTACCCCTCCTTCGGTGCTAGCGAGCGAAAGATCGGCTCAAGCCTTTCCACGGGCTCGGGATCGCCGCCGGCCATTAGGCAAAAGCCCTCCTTGAGCCCCCAGACACCACCGGAAACGCCGACGTCTACGAAGTGCATCTTTCGCGATTTCGCCTCTCGATGACGGGACTGCGACGTCGTGTAGTGCGAGTTCCCGCCGTCAACGACGGTGTCGTTGGGCTCGAGGATTTCAAGCAGGGCCTTGACCGTTTCGTGCGTGATCTCGCCCGCCGGCACCATGACCCAGACGATCCGCGGCGCCTCGAGCTGTGAGGCAAGCTCTTCGAGGGAGGAGGCCGTCGACTCCACCTTCGGGTCGTAGGTCATGACCTCGTGCCCGTCGAGACGGAGCCGTTCCGTCATCCCGGCGCCCATGCGCCCGAGACCGACCATTCCGATCTTCATAGCTCGTCCAGTTTCACGCGGCAAACCGTCCGACCGCGCTCCTTCAGGGCCTCGAGGTCACCCGCGGCCTGGGCTTGGATCAAGCGCCGGAACCCGAAGTCGCGGCCCGGGATCTCGAGCTCCTCGCCGAAGTCGTCCACGACCTGAATCGCGAGAATCGTGTTCGGCCCGCCCTTGTGCAGCTGGCCCGTCGAGTGCAGGTAGCGAGGGCCGAGGCCCTTCGTGACGACGCAGCCGGTCTCACGAGCTCTCTGGACAAGTGCGTCGAGCTCGCTCTCGCGCTCCGGATCGATGAAGGCCTGAATCGCGATGTAGTTCGGCGGCTTCGCCTCGGCCAAGAGCTCGTCGAGCGACCCTTCGGGACCTGTCTCGGTGCCAGGCACCTGGACATGTCCGGAAGAGAGGATGGCGCTCGTCCTGTCCTTCGCGGCTTGCACGTCGGGCTGGTCGAACGGGTTGATGCCGAGGATTGCCCCAGCGACCGCGGTCGCGAACTCCCAGCGGAAGAACTCGGCTCCCAGGTCGTACGGGTCGTCGAATCGCACAGGCCCGTGCTGGCGGTCCGGGCCGGCCCCCGGATCCTCGCCGGGCGCGGGCACGAGGCCTTTGCCCTCCTTCCCTGTCGACTCGGCGATCAACTGCTCCGCCCAGAGGCCGAACCCGCCCGGCGTCTCGTCGATACAGATCTTGTCCCGGTTCTCGCTCCAGCCCTCGCCGAGCTGCAGCCCGAATGCGAAGCCTGGATTCTCCTCACCGAGCCTGCACCAGCCGGCCATCGCATCGGCGCGCTCGAGCAGCAGCTTGACGTCGAGATCCAGCAGGTGGGCAGGAACCAGTCCGAACGGCGAGAGCACCGAGTAACGGCCGCCGATCGTCGGCTCGCCGTTGACGACCCAGGCGAAGCCGTGCTCGTGCGCGAACTGCTCCAGCTCGGTTCCGGGATCCGTGATCGCCGCGAACGTGCCCTTGCCCTGAGCGCGGAAGTAGTCGAGCTGGCAGCGCGTCTCGAGCGTCGTCCCCGACTTCGAGGCTGCGACGAACAGCGTCCGGTCGAGGTCGATCCGCTGCTCGAGCCGGCGGATCGCGCTCGGATGAGTCGTGTCGAGCACGTGCAGACGGTCGATTCCGAAGGTGCGCCTGATGACCTCGGGCCCGAGGCTCGAGCCGCCCATGCCCAGCAAGACGAAGTCGTCGAAGTCCCGGTCGAGCGCCTCCATCTCGTCGAGACGCTCGAGCATGCGCGACGGCTCGTCGAGCCAGCCGAGCCAGTGCGCCTCGTCACGACCGTTCCAGACCGTCGCATCACGGGCCCAGATCCGGTCGACCAGCTCGACGGCTTCCAGTGAGCTCACGAGAGAAACTCCAGCACCAGCCGGTCGAACTCGTCCGGGCGCTCGAGGCTCGGGACGTGCGCGGTCGCCGGGATCGTCGCCCGCCGCGCATGCGGGATCGAAGCTGCCAGCCGGTCGGCAATCGCGTGCATGTCCGGGCGATCCTCCTCGCCGACGACGATCAGCGTGGGGACATCGATCTCCGTCAGGCGCTCGGCGAGATCCGGAACGAGCGGCTCCTCCTCCGCGTCGTCCCCGACCGGAAGCTGCAACTCGAAGGCACGCCGCTGCATGACGGCTACGCGCTCCCGCACCCCTGCGTCGACGTCTCCGGAGCTACGGCCCGGACCATCGACCCACATCCTCAGGTTCACCTCGACCGCTGCTTCCAGGTCTCCGCGCCCGAGCGCTGCTTCCTCCTCGGCCCATCCGGCCTGCGTCTCCTCGGTCCAGTCATGCCCGGGCAGGCCCGCGCCAACGAGCACCAGCGCGGAGACGAGGTCCGGCCGGGCAACGGCAACCTCGAGCGCAACGCGGCCTCCGAGCGAGACGCCGATGAGTGCGGCCGGGCCGAGATTGAGGCGCTCCAGCAACCCGACCAGGTCGCGCGCATGCGAGAACGACCCGGGCGTAATCGGCGATTCGCCGAAGCCGCGCATGTCGTAGCGAAGGGTCCGGTGCGCCGGCGGAAAGCTCGCCCACTGGGGCTCCCACATACGGCTATCGGCAATGCCCTCATGGACGAGGACGACCGGGGCACCTTCGCCCGCGACCTCGTAGTGCAGCTCAGCTTGTTCCGTCGCTGTCACGCCGGCGCTAGCTGTCCGCGCTTGGCCTCGATGCCCTCGAGGAGCTCGGTGAACGAGTCGATGAACTTCTGGACGCCTTCGCGCTCGAGCGTCTCGGAGACGTCGTCGTAGTCCACGCCCGCCTCGGTGAGTTGCTCGAAAAAGCGACGTGCCCCGTCCAGGTCCTGCTCGAGCGTGAGCTCGACCTCGCCGTGGTCCTGGAACGCATCGACCGTCTCCTTCGGCATCGTGTTCACGGTCTCGGGTCCGATCAGCTCCTCGACATACATCACGTCCCGGTACTCCGGGTTCTTCGTCGAAGTCGAGGCCCAGAGGCAGCGTTGCTTGCTCGCGCCCTTCGCGGCGAGGGCCTCCCAGCGCTCGCCCGAGAAGACCTGCTTGTAGTTCTGGTAGGCGAGCTTGGCATTCGCGACCGCGAGCTTGCCCTTCAACTCTGGGTGCCCCGTCTCGTCGAGCCGCCGGTCCGCCTCGGTGTCCACCCGCGAGACGAAGAAGCTCGCGACGGAAGCGACCGCGGACGGATCGCCTCCGGCCTCGACGAGACGCTCGAGCCCTCGGATGTAGGCCTCGGCGACCTCCTGATGGCGCTGCAACGAGAAGATCAGCGTCACGTTGATGTTGCGGCCGCGCGAGATCATCTCCTCGATCGCCGGTATGCCGGGCTGCGTCGCCGGAATCTTCACGTGGAGGTTCGGACGGTCGATCCAGTCGTGGAAGCGGATCGCTTCCTCGATCGTCGCCCCGGTCTCGTAGCCGAAGTTCGGGTCGACCTCCATCGAGACGTACCCGTCCGTCCCGTCGGTGTCGTCCCAGACCGTTCGGAACAGGTCGCACGCGTCCTTGATGTCCTCCATGGCGAGCTGAAGGAAGATCTCCTTCGTGTCGTCCTGCTCCTGAATGACCTGGCGCAGCTGGTCGTCGTACCACTCCCCTTCGGCCATCGCCTTCTGGAAGATGGTCGGATTCGACGTGACGCCGACGACAGCGTCCTCGCTCACCATCCGGGCCAGCTCGCCGTCCCTGAGCCATCCCCGCGAGAGCGAGTCGATCCAGACGGATTGACCCAACTCGGAAACCTGATCGAGTCGCGACTTACCCATGTGTCTTCTCCATCTCCTCGATTTTCTCCAACCTACGCACGTAGCGCTCGCCGCCGTCGAACTTGGCGCCGAGAAAGGTCCGGACGAGCTCCCCGGCGAGCTCGGCGCCGATTACGTCCGACCCGAAGCAAAGCACGTTCATGTCGTCGTGCTCGACGCCCTGGTGAGCCGAATACGTGTCGTGGCAGATAGCCGCGCGGATACCGGCGAGCTTGCAGGCCGCAATCGACGCGCCGACGCCGGAACCGCAAACGAGCACACCGCGCTCGGCGTCACCGGCTCTGATCGCCTCGCCGACCTCGCGGGCTTTGTCGGGGTAGTCGATCTTCGGCTCAGACGCGTCCGTGCCGAGGTCAAGCGGCTCGTGGCCGGCGCGGACGATCTCTTCCAGCACTCGCTCACGGAGCTTGACCCCGCGATGGTCGAAAGCGGCGGCGATCTTCATGGCCCGGAGCGCTCGAAGGCGGTCTCGACCGGCGCGAACTCCACTTGCGGGCCCTCCACAACCCGTTAGGTTAACCGGGATGAGCGACTCAGATCTCTGGCGGGAGCTGGGCCAGCAGCTGCGCGTGGACTCGATCCGGGCGGCTGCTGTCCCGAACTCGGGCCATCCGACCTCGTCGATGTCCGCAGCAGATCTGATGGCGGTGCTGTACGCGAAGTACCTCCACTACGACTTCGACAGCCCCCACGACCCGCGTAACGACCACCTCGTCTTCTCGAAGGGCCACGCCTCGCCGCTCGTCTACTCCCTCTTCAAGGCGGCCGGAGCGATCACGGACGAGGAGCTCCTCACCTTTCGACAGTTCGGCAGCCGGCTCGAGGGTCACCCGACGCCGATCCTCCCCTGGGTCGACGTCGCGACCGGATCGCTCGGGCAAGGCCTGCCCTTCTCGGTCGGCATCGCGCTCGCCGGCAAGCGGCTCGATCAGCTTCCGTACCGGGTCTGGGCGCTGTGCGGCGACAGCGAGATGGCCGAGGGCTCGATGTGGGAGGCCTTCGAGCACGGCGCCTACGAGAAGCTCGACAACCTGACGGCGATCATCGACGTCAACCGGCTCGGCCAGCGGGGCGAGACGATGCACGGCTGGGACCTCGACTCCTACGCGAAGCGGGCCGAGGCCTTCGGCTGGCACGCGATCGAGATCGATGGCCACGATGTCGAGGCGATCGACCAGGCCTACGCGGAGGCGATCGCAACCAAGGGAACGCCGACGG
>JBGOSR010000014.1:0-21205 GCA_041476065.1 Gaiellaceae bacterium | reverse complement strand
CCTTGCCGGCGCGCTGTTTCACCTTCTCGGCCAGCCCCAAGCGGGCGACGCAGCGTGGGCCACCTCGACTGCGCTCACCCTCGTGCCGCTCAGCTGGTCTGTCGGACACAGCCTTTGGCGGCATGACGTAGGAGTCGACGCGATCGCGCTCTTCGCGATCGCAGGTGCGCTCGCGCTTGGCGAGTACCTCGCGGGGGCGGTCGTGGCGCTCATGCTCTCCGGTGGCAACGCGCTCGAGGCCACGGCTGGGCGACGAGCTCGCATCGAGCTGACCGCGCTGCTCGAGCGGGCGCCCCGAATCGCGCACCGGCGGCGAGGCGAGCTGGTCGAGGAGATACCGGTCGACGAGATCGCCGTCGGTGACGTTGTGCTCATCCGGGCTGGTGAGGTCGTCCCGGTCGACGGTTTGGTGAGCAGCGCCGAGGCTGTGCTCGACGAGTCGATGCTCACCGGCGAGCCGCTGCCCGTGGCTCGCCTCCGTAGCGATCCCGTTCGCAGCGGTACGGTCAATGCCGGTGACGCCTTCGAGCTGCGTGCGTCACGGGCCGCCGCCGAGAGCTCCTATGCCGCGATTGTGCGACTCGTCCAAGAAGCCGAGTCACAGAGGGCGCCGTTCGTGCGGATGGCCGACCGTTATGCCGCCTTCCTCCTTCCCCTGACGCTGATCGTCGCCGGCACTGCCTGGGCAGCGAGCGGCGATGTCGTCCGCGCCCTCGCCGTCTTCGTCGTAGCAACGCCGTGTCCGCTGATCCTCGCCGCTCCGATCGCGCTCGTCTCCGGCGTCTCTCGAGCAGCTCGAGTAGGCGTCATCGTCAAAGGAGCTGCGACGATCGAGCAGCTCGGCGAAGCACAGTCTGTCCTCCTCGACAAGACCGGGACAGTCACGCTTGGCGCGCCCGGCATCGCGCGGATCGTCTCGTCCGACGGCGTCCCTCCCGACGAGCTTCTGCGATTGGCGGCGTCAGTGGACCAGCTCTCCGCACACGTCCTCGCAGAGGCGCTCGTCCACGGCGCCCAGGGCCGGGGCCTTTCGCTGAGCTTCCCTCGGGACGTGGTCGAAGACGCAGGCCAGGGCATCGAGGGCTCGGTCGAGGGACGCCGGGTCGCGGTCGGAAGCGTTGCGTGGCTGCAGCATCGCGGCTACGTCGGAGATGTCTTTGACCCCGCGCCGCAGAACGAGAGCGAGTCGGGCAAGGCAACGATTCTGGTCGGCCTCGACCGCGCGGTTGCCGGCTACATCGTCATGGCCGATCATCTCCGCTCGGACGCGGTTGACCTCATTCCGGAGCTGCGAGCCGCCGGCATCCACCACATAGCGCTCGTGACCGGAGACAGGCGCCAGATCGGCGAGGAGATCGGGACCACACTCGGAGTCGACCGCATCTACACCGAGCAGTCGCCGGCGGACAAGCTCGAGCTCGTGCGTGCGATCCGGTTGCGTCCGGAGTTGCGACCGGTTGTGATGGTCGGCGACGGCGTCAACGATGCGCCCGCGCTGGCGCTCGCCGACGTCGGCATTGCGATGGCATCGGCGGGCTCCACGGTTTCCTCGGAGACCGCCGACGCGGTTGTGATGGTCGACCGGATCGGGCGCATTGCCGACGCAGTTCGAATCGGGCGGCGTTCTCTGGCAATCGCCCGCCAGTCGGTCGTCGCGGGCCTCGCCTTGTCAATCGCGGCAATGGGTTTCGCCGCGTTCGGTTTCATCACCCCGGTGGCGGGGGCGCTGCTTCAGGAGGCGATCGACGTTGCGGTGATCCTGAACGCTCTTCGGGCGCTGAAGGCGTGAACGCGGAGGCGGCGACCGATTGGCAGTTCTAACCGGTGGGCCTTGCAGACAGCCGGGGCGGCTTCACCCACCCGCCTGCTCGCGCTTCGCCTCCTCCTCCATGCGGTTGAGCCGGGTGTAGTAGTCGGAGAACTCGTTGAGGTGGGCGAGTGCGATCTTGCCGGTCACGACCGGGTCGTCATCGGTGACGTTCGTCTCCGAATCGTGCAGGCCGTGTTCCAGCTCGACGTCCATCCCCCGCCGGAACTGCTCGACGTCGAACGGGGCGGCCGTCCAATCGATCCCGATCTGCTCTCCGAGCCGGCGGGCCTCTTCGGCCGTGAAGCCCTTGCGTGGAGACATCAGCGACCTCCTGCTGAATCACGCCCGCCGGTCGGCGTTGGCTTGCGTTCGGTCACCTGGCGCACGATCAGCACGGGGCGGCTCGTGAGCGACAACAGCTCACGCGACGTGCTTCCCAGCACCGCGCTCTTGAGCTTGCCGATTCCACGTGAGCCGACGACGATGATATCGGCGCCGATCTCGTCGGCAAGCGCCGCGATCTGCTTAGGCGGATGGCCGATCAGCAACTGCGCCGTCGCTTGGACGTCGTTGGCTCTCGCGAGCTCGAGCGCGTCGGCGAGCGCCGGGTCCTCCTCGGGTCGAGGCAAGCGTCCGGCCGACACGTCCCGTTCGTCCCACTCGGGGGTGAGGTCGACGATCGAAAGGACATTGACGAAGACCGCGTGGGCGCCTTCGCCCTGGGCGAGGTCGATACCCGAATCGACAGCCGCCCGAGCGGAGTCGGAGCCGTCGGTGGCAATCAGGATCAGCTTCACTTGTCTGCTCCTCCCCTTTTCGGATCTCGAGCCATCAGCTGAGAATTGCTCAAAGGCCAGTCTGGATCATCCGAGCGAGCCCGCACGCCGGCTGTGGCTTTTCCGCACTCCAAAGCGATGCAGAAGGCCCTGCTAGCAGGGCCTTCCGAGGTGGGCGATCGTGGATTCGAACCACGGACCTCCGCCTTATCAGAGCGGCGCTCTAACAAACTGAGCTAATCGCCCGGGGGCGCTCGATTGTAGCCACCGCCGGACGCCCGTTGGGGTGAGGGGACGGAGGAGTCACCGCGCTAAGATGAATCGAGGACTGCCATGCAGGAAATGGTCATCTACGGGGTGAGCTTCGACCTGGGCAGCAAGCAGCCCATCGTCTTGCTGAAGACGGCCGACGGCAACAGGTTCCTGCCGATCTGGATCGGTCATCCCGAGGCGGCGGCGATCCTGATGAAGCTCCAGGGCGCCTCGACGCCGCGTCCGCTGACTCACGACCTCCTCACGGACATGCTCGAGCAGCTCGACGCCCAGGTGATCAGGATCACGGTCACCGAGCTCAAAGAGAGCACCTTCTACGCGTCGATCACGGTCCAGCAGAACGGCTCGGAGGTCGAGATCGACTCCCGGCCCTCCGACGCGATCGCGCTTGCCGTGCGCACCGACGCACCGATCTTCGCCGCCGACGACGTGATCGAGGAGTCGGCGATCGAGTTCGAGGGCGAAGAGGTGAACGAGGACGAGATCGTGGACGAGTTCAAGAAATTCCTGGACAACGTCTCGCCCGACCAGTTCGCGGTCGAGGGCGAGGAAGAGCCCTAGTGGCTATCTCCCGAGCCAGTCCACGTAGACGTCCTTGCCTGCCGGGAGGCTGATCAGCCGGTAGGGATAGGTCACGTGTGGCTGGACCTGCTCGCCGAGCGGAGGTGTGCGCTCCTGGACGCGGACGGTGATCTTTCCGCCCCGCTCGCGCGCGCTCAGCACCTCGACTGAATAGCCCGTGGCCGAGCGAGGCCCGGGCGAGACGAGGAGGAGCTGCCGATTCGAGAAGTCGACGGCCGGGGCCGGCCGCGAGGCCCGCGCGTCCTTCAGGTAGCTCACGAGCTGCGCGCGCTCCCGGAAGAGCCGGTGGTCCGAGCGCACGATGACGAGCGGCCCGACTCGCGGTGTGAGGTCCTGCCACAGGACTGCCTGGCCCTTTCCCTCCGGCAGAAGTCGGGCGCCGAGGAGCAGCGCGGAGAGGGCGAGTGCGACCGTGACAGCGAAGATCGTCCGGGCGCTAGTAGTAGACGTAGATCGTCTCGCCGTAGCTGTCCCACGCGAAGATGCTGGGGGCGACCCAGAGCGGCACCCGCACGCAACCGTGCGAGGCCGGGTACGACGGAACCGAGTGATAGCCGTGGATCGCGAAGCCGCGGAGGAAGAAGGACGAGTAGAACATGCCGCTGGGGAGGAATCCGGGCACCTTGCTGTAGACGTGCCAGCGGCCGACCGGCGTGTTCCCGGTCGCGCCCGTCGAGACGTGCACGACCTTCACGACGCGGCCCCGGTCGACCTCGAAGAGGACCTGGCGGGCCTTGTCGACCTCGATGTGGCGGTCGGGACCGGCGTACCGCGGTCGCGGCGTCTGCGCCGTCTGGAGCCTGCGCCAGAACGCCGGGTCGACACGGCCGGTTCGAGCCAGCCCGTGCACCTTCTGGAAGGCGAGGACGGCGTCGGAGGTGTCGTACGAGTAGAACGTGTCGACGCCGCGGAGGGCAAAGCGCAGCTCCGCCAGCCGTCGCTCGAGGATGCGGACACTCGGGCCCCGGCTTCCAACGGAGAGATACGGCAGGAGGACGCTCGAGCGGAGGGTCGCGGTTCGCCCGCTGTACGCCCCGTTCGGCTTGACGGTGATCCGGAGCACGTAGTCCGCCACTTTCGCCGTGCTCAGCCGCAGAGCGGCCCGGTCGCCAAAGGTCCGTTCTCGGAGCTCGTGTCCTCCGCGCCAGGCCCGGACTGTGAGGCTTCCACTTCCGCGGGGCTGGACGGCAGCTCGCAGGACGAGCGCTTGCCCGACGGTGCGCGAGCTCGGCAGCGCAATGTCGAGACCGGGCCGGAGAGGGACTGCAGCCTGGTTGGAGACGACCGAGTCGAAGCGGGCCGTAAAGGTTCCGGGTGCCCTGAGCCGCAGGTGGAAGCGAAAGCGCCCTCTCTTGTCGGCCTTGCCGGAGCGGACTTCGGTCTCCCCGACGAAGAGAGACACGGGGGCGCCGCGCAACGGCGGAATGACCCGTCCCGTGAACGTCGTCCGCCGCCCGTAGGTGCCGAGCTTCGGACCGCTCAGCGTGAGCCGGACCGCGGTGATCGTCACCGACGCTTGGGCCGTCGAGCCGTCGGCCGCTGTGGCGGTCACCGTCGCGATGTATTTCCCAGCCGTCTCGTAGCGATGTTGAAGTACGGCGCCGTCGGCCTGGGATCCGTCGCCGAGCGTCCAGTGGTAGGAGATCGCGTCGCCGGTCGCGGTGAGCGTCACGTCGAGGGGTGCCTGGCCGAGCGTGGGGCTCGCGCTGATCGCGACGGTCGGCGTCGCGTGCGCCGGCGCGACCCAGATGAGAAACGCCAGGACCGGGAGGAGGCGCCGCATTGGTCGACAGGCTAGCGTCAGGTGGCGACGCCGAGTGCGAGCCCGACCGCGTTGAAGCTCGCGTGGAGGAGGATGCAGGGGTAGATGCTGTCGGTTCTCGACCGGAGATACGCGAGCCCGATGCCGATGGTTGCGATCACCGGAAAGCCGGCCACAAGGCCGTGGATGAGCGCGAACGCGAGCCCGACGAGAAGGACTGCGGGCATGCGCCCGAATTGCTCGAGCAGCCCGTAGCCCACACCACGGAACATCAGCTCCTCGACGACCGGGCCGACCACCGTGACCACCGCTGCGAAGGCCGCGAACTGGGCGATTCGGTGCGAGTCGAAGTGCGAAGGGATGAGGCCTTGCTCCTTCTCCGGGTTGCCGAATGGCGCCACCGCGGCGCTGACGACGAAGACCGAGACGAGGACGACTCCCGAGATGCCGGCCGCGCGCGTCCACGAGCTCGGGCGCCGGAAGGCGAGAAAGTCGCGGCGATCCAGCCGGAGCGTGAGCAGCAGGACGACGCCGAAGACAATCGCGTATTCGATGACTCCGAGGACGCTCGAGTCCCAGCGGTAGGCTACGTCCTTGACGGGCCGCTGGTCGCTGAAGTAGGCCACATACGCAAAGGTGGCGAAGAAGCCGACGAACAGTGCCCAGCCGGCGAGACGAGCCTTCACTCGGACCCTAGGCGACCCATTGCCAGAGGGCCCACTGAACCACGGCCACCCCCAGCAGGAGCGCGCTGATCGAGACGATCGCAGTGTGAGCACGCGGCCGTCCGCCGACCGCTGCGAGGGCGAGGAAGAGCGGGAAGATCACGAGCCCGAAGCGCGGCAAGGAGAGAAGCGGCCAACGGTCGCTCGGGACGCTGAGCGGGATCGCGAGGCTGAGCGCGGAGAAGAGGCCGTAGGGCGCGCCGAACCGGCGCCAGGCGATGACGGTGAGGACGGCGAAGAGAACGAGCGCACCCAGGCATTCGAGGTTGACGGCGGCGACGCGCATCGGATCGGTTCCCTGTACCGCCGGCCAGTACGAATGCGTGTGCGACCCCGACGCGAGTTGGCGAACGCCTGCCCAACCCGCGCTCAATCCGCTCCAGATGCCGCCTAGTGGCCCGGCGTGCGAGAGCCGGCGCGACCAGATCCCCTGAGCGTTGACGAAGGCGAAGGGGTCGCCACGTTGCAACCACAGGAGGAGCGGATAGAGGGTGAACAGGCCGGGTGCAGCTGCTAGCCGTGCCAGCGCGCCCCGCCGGTTCGGAGAGCGCCAGGCGAGGATCGCGAGCGCAGGCAGGAGCGCAACGGCCATCGGTCGGGTCAGGAGCGCGAGCCCGGAGACGACGCCCGCCGCGAGAAAGCGCTTGCGCTCGGCGAACCAGAAGGCGGCGAGGCTGAGCAGGAGATAGAGGGACTCGCTGTAGACGGCCTGGAAGAAGAGCGCCATCGGGAAGACGGCGAGATACAGAACCGTGCGGCGGGCCCCCTCGGCGCCCAGCCGCGTCTCTGCGATCCGGTAGAGGAGGACGAAGGAGGCGAGCCCGGCCGCGAGCGAGACGACGATCCCCGCGAGCAGGTAATGACCGAAGAAGACTCTCCCGAGGATTCCGACGGCCGTCGGGTACAGCGGGAAGAAGGCCGCGGCCGAGCGCGAGAGATGCGCGTAGCCGTGCTCGGCGACGCGCAGGAAGAAGATGCTGTCCCAGCGCGCCCAGATGTCGGTGAACGACCCGAGGTCGCGGGTGACGGAGGGATCGTCCCAGCGGGCCGCTTCGGGGTGCCGGTTCGGCTCGAAGACGAGGAACGCGAAGATCGCAGCGGCCCAGATCGCCGCGCGGCTCCAGAGGAAGATCTCGACGGCCGGGCTGCGTGCCGACCCGATGGAGAGTTCGCCCAGCTTGACCTGTGGCGGACGAAAGCGTTGACCCGTGCTCACGACGGCGGGGATCATACGGGCGTGGCGCCCCGCTACTTCACACCTGACGAGGCGAACGAGGCACTCGAGGAGGTGCGGCCTCTGACCGAGGCCCTCGTCGAGCACCGCCGCGCGCTCGCGGACCTCCAGGAGCGGCAGGCTGTGCTGACGGCCAGGATCGCCGGTAACGGGGGCAACGTCGAGCCGCATGAGCTGCAGGACGTGCAGGAGCGCCTGGACGAAGCGGTGGGCGGCATCGCGCGCTGCGTCGCGCGGATTCACGCGGCGGGCGGGCTCGTGAAGGACCTCGACCAGGGCCTCGTCGACTTCCCCGCACGGCGAGAGGGAGACGAGATCCTGCTCTGCTGGCGCCTCGGCGAGGACGAGATCGGCTTCTGGCACGGCGTCGACGAGGGCTTCTCGGGCCGCAGGCCCCTCCCCCTCTAATCCCCACCCGGGTGGGGAGACTTGTCCACCCGCCACCCGCCGTTCAGGCTAGTCCCGCAGTCGTCACGCGGGTGTCACGATTCTGCGCCGAAATTGGCTTGCCGCGCATCTGAGGATCGCTCGCCCTGCCGTCGAATAGAGCGCGCATGGGTCTTTGGCAGCGCTGGTTGATCGTCGGCGGGATCGTCGCTCTCGCGATCCTCCTCGCAAAGCTCATCGACTGGCGAATGTCGCGCCGCAAGTTGCCGCCCGGCGCCGTCACGCGCTACCAGGTGCTTCGCCGCAGCCTGATGACGGCGACCATCGCTGTCGGGATTCTCTCCGCGCTCCTCGTCGTGCCTCAGGTGCGTGCGATCGCCGCGGGCTTGCTCGCGTCGTCCGCGATCGTCGGCCTTGTCGTCGGCCTTGCCGCGCAGCGTCCGCTTGCCAACTTCGTCGCCGGCGTCGTCATCGCCTTCACCCAGCCCCTGCGGCTCGGCGACCTGGTCACAGTCGACGGCGTCGAGGGCACCGTCGAGGAAATCGGGCTCACCTACACCTTCATCAAGACGCGTGACAACGCGCGGCTCGTGATCCCAAACGAGAAGTTGGCCTCGGATACCATTCGCAACTCCACCATCGTCAGTCGGGAGACGCTCGCCCAGGTGACCGTGCAGGTACCGCTCGACAAAGATCTTGATGCGGTGGTCGACCTGCTGCGCAGCGAAACGGCGGGCGATTCCCGGGCCGATGTGCTCATCACTGGGCTGAACGGCGCTGCCTCGGTCTCCGTTCGTGCCTGGGCACCCGACGCCGGCTCGGTCGAACAGTTCGAGAGCGAGCTCACACTGCGCATCGCACGCCGCCTTCGCGAGCAGAGCCTGCTGTGAGCCCCCCGCCCCCTCCCGACGGGCCTCGCCGCCGGTCGCGCGGGCTCGACATGCCCGGCAGGCGGCGTCAGCGCCGACGGGCGAGGGCCCGCCGCCGGCGCAAGCTCGCGATCGCGGCGTTCCTCCTGTGCGCCGCCGCCGCGGTACTCGGCACGGTTGGCTTCGGCACGGCGGCTTCGATCAATCGCAGCTGCGACCTCGGCGCGTTGCGGCCGGCGTCGATCGGCTCGAACACGTTCATCTACGCCGCGGACGGCTCGTTGCTGGGCTCGATCCCCGCGGAGAAGAACCGGCAGCCCGTGACGCTCGCGGAGACGAGCCCCTGGATGGCGAAGGCGACGGTTGCAATCGAGGACCGGCGCTTCTACAAGCACGGTGGAGTCGATCCCCAGGGAATCGCCCGGGCGGTCGTGAACGACATCAAAGCGGGCCGCGCGGCCGAGGGAGGCTCGACGATCACGCAGCAGCTCGTCCGCAACCTCTACATCCGCCACAACGAGCGCACGCTGAGACGGAAGATTGTCGAGGCGTGCCTCGCGGTCAAGCTCAGCCACGACTGGAGCAAGAACAAGATCCTCGCCGAGTACATGAACACCGTCTACTACGGCAATCACGCCTACGGCGTCGAAGCCGCGGCGCGGACGTTCTTCTCCCGCCCGGCGAGCAAGCTCTCGGTTCTCCAAGCGGCGCTGCTGGCCGGGCTGCCGCAGGCCCCGTCGGACTACGACCCGTTCGACTTTCCGACTCGCGCGATCGAGCGTCGCAACGCCGTGCTGGAGGCGCTGTACCGCAACCACGACATCAGCTACGGCAACTATCAGGAGGCGATCCGGGTCAAAGACCTGAAGCTGAAGCCGGGCCGCATCTACACCACGATCCGCGAGCCCTACTTCTTCAGCTACGTCCGAGACGAGCTCGTGAAGAAGTACGGCGCGGAGACGGTTCGCTCGGGCGGCCTCAAGGTCTACACGACAATCGACCGCCGCTTCCAGCGGGCCGCGAACAAGGCGGTCCACGACACGCTCTACTACAGCACCGACCCGGCGTCGGCGCTCGTCGCGATCGACCCGCGGAACGGCGCGATCAAGACGATGACGGCGGTCACGCCAGGCCGGACCGGCAACCAGTTCAATCTCGCCGCGCAGGCGCGACGACAGGCGGGGTCGACCTTCAAGACATACGTCCTGACCGAGGCCATCGCTGAGGGCATCAACCCCGACACGACGACCTATGTCTCGGCGCCGCTGCACTACCAGCCGGACCCCTTTTCGCAGGCGTGGGATGTCTCGACGTATTCGCACACCTACGTGGGCTCGACTTCGATTACCCGCGCGACGCTCCTCTCGGACAACACCGTCTATGCGCGACTCACGCTCGACCTCGGGCCCGAGAAGGTTGCGGCGATGGCGAACCGCCTGGGCGTCCGCTCGTCGCTGAAGACGAAGGAGGGCGCCTACGTGCCCTCGCTCGGCCTCGGCTCGATCGGCGTCTCGCCGCTGGACATGGCCTCCGCGTACGCGACAATCGCCGCCGGCGGGATCTACTCCGAGCCGATGGCGATCCGGAGAGTCGTCCTCGCCGACGGCAACGATGACAAGGACGCCGGCTGGGGCAAGGCGCGCCGCCGCCGGGTGATCGCAGACTGGGTCGCGGCCGAGGTGACGAGGATCCTCGAACTGAACGTCCAGGCCGGCACCGGTGTGGGTGCGAACATCGGTCGGCCGGCGGGCGGCAAGACGGGAACGACCGAGAACCACGCCGACGCCTGGTTCTGCGGCATCACCCCCACGCTTTCGGCAAGCGTCTGGGTCGGCTATCCGCAGGCTGAGGTTCCGATGACGAACGTTCACGGCATCTCGGTCGCGGGCGGGACGTTCCCGGCAACGATCTGGCGCCTGTTCATGGAGCAGGCGATCGGCCCGACCCCGGTGCGCGACTTCCCCGTGGCTCATTCGTCACCTGTCTGGATCCCGTTCACCCGCGGTCAGTACGCGGGACAGGCGGCGCCACCGACCGCCACCACGGCATCGACTGCGACCGCCACGACGAGCACGCAGAAGAAGCACAAGCCGCCGCCGCCTCCACCTCCCCCGCCGCCGCCTCCTCCCGAGCCCTTGCCACCGCCGCCTCCACTTCCACCCCCGCCTCCACCCCCGCCTCCTCCCGAGCCCTTGCCGCCGCCGCCACCCGCGCCACCACCACCACCACCCCCCTAGAGGGTTCCTGGGACTAGGGCGCGGCGCTTCTTCGAAAGACGAGCACGCCGTCCTCCGAGAAGACGAGCTTCCACCGCGGGTTTCGCCGAAGCCGGGCGAGCCCTCTCGCCGTTGCCAAAGGGTCCCAGCGGTCGGCGTAGCCGGGCTGGGTCTCGTCGGCGGCGATCCACCGCGCGTCCTGGACGTACGGGAAGCTGAGGAAGCGCCTGCGGGCCGAGAGATGGGACCCGAGCGAGTTCGTCGCGCTGACGACGTCGCCGGCGGGAATCAGGCCGAGCGCACGCTCGGCGATCCTGTCGTGTGCCGAGACGTGTGAGGCATAGGCCTCGAAGCTTTGGCCGCCCGGCAGGTCGCGCCAGAGTGGAATCGCCCCCAGCCAGTAGTTCGCTGTGATCATCGCCGCGACCATTGCGAGGGCAACGTGGATCCGCGCACTTTCGCGCCCGCGTGTGAGCCGGGCGGCCCCCAGCACCGTCGCGACGATCAGCGGCGGAATCAGCCCGGCCGTGTAGTGATGGTGGATCGAGCTCTGTGTGTGGGTTGCCGAGAGCAGGTTGAGCCCGAGCTCCGGGAGAGCGGCCAGAAGCACGAGCGGAGCGCCGAGGAAGAGAAATACGAGCGGAATGAGCAGATGCATGAGGTAGTGGGCTCCGGCCCGGCCGAAGGCCGTCTCGAGCACGCGAACCGGGTGTTCGATCAGCGTCCCGAGGATGTCCGTCGGTGACGAGCCGAGAGCGCCGTAGCGTTCGTAGAACTGCGACGAGGCTCCTTCGTTGAAATGCGGCAGGACGAAGCCGATCGAGACGGCAGCCGCCGCGAGCCCGAGCACGGCGACGGCGGCACCGACGGCAACCCGTCGCCGCGAAAACGCATACCAGAGCCCCATTCCGGCGAGCACGAGCGGGATCTCCTCCTTCGTCGAGGCGGCAAGGACCGCGAAGACGCCGAACATCGCGATCCGGTCCTCGTCCAGGTACCAGAACGCGTAGAGCAGGAACGGGCAGGCGAGCGCGACCGGGTGGAACTCGTTCAGCGTCAGCCACTCGGTAGCGGGATAGAGGAGGTAGGCGAGCGCGAAGCCGAGCCCCGCACGTTCGGAGCCGAGGTGCTTTCGAGCGAGCCAGAAGACGGGCAGCGCGCCGAGCGCGACTGCGACGGCCTGGACCGCGACGAGCATGCTCGGGCTCGGCCAGAGCCACCAGAGCGGGGCGAAGAGGACGAGGATCGGGTCGACGTGTGATCCAAGCCGAGAAACCTGGTCGCCCTGGAGGTTCGTCACCGCCAGCGGATGCCCGTGCGCCGTTGCCCACACGGCCTGGGTCATGTTGCCGAGATCGAACCGCCCGACGTTGAACGAGCGGTAGCGCAGGACGGAGAGGGCGCCGAAGCCGAAGGCATAGGCCGAGATCGCCGTCCAGAGAAGGCCTTTCGCCCCAGGGACTAGAGCAGCTCTTCGATCAAGGATCGCCACCTGGCGCCGAGCACCTCCTCGCTCGCCCGCTCCTCGTAGACCTTCCTTCCGCCGGCACTGAGCCGCCGGGCCAGCTCCGGATCGCCTGCCACGCGGCGCATCGCCTCCGCGAGAGCGTGCGGGGCGCCAGGCGGGACGAGCAGCGCGCTCTCACCGTCGGACAGGAGCTCGCGCGCGCCGACGGTATCCGCCGTAATCAGCGGCGTACCGCACGCAAGCGCCTGGAACGCCTTGTTCGGAATCACGCGTAGAGCCTTCGCGGAGGTGCCGAAGATCCCGAGCGCGCAGCCCGCGCCCCAGTACTCCGCAGGCAGTTCGTCGTAGTTGATCCACTGCACCCACTCGACGTTCTCCGGCCGCTTCTCGAGCGTCTTCTCCAGCTGGCCGCTGCCGATGAGGCGAATCCGGAGCTCCGGCGCAAGGCGCGCCGCCTCGAGAATCGTCTCCAGCCCGTGGAGCGGGATCAGCTTGCCGACGAAGACGAACCGGAACGGCTCGTCGGGCCGCCAGCCCTGATGGAAGAGGCGGTCTTCGGCGCCGACGAAGCAGACCCGCACGCGCGAGCGTGGAATCTCGCCGAGCTCCGCGAGGAAGTCCGCGTTCGCCTCGGTGTCGGCGACGACCAGGTTCGGCAGCCGAAGCGCCCGGCGGTCGACCGAGAGGAGGATCCAGGCGGCGAACATGCCCTGGCGGAAGCGCCGGCGGTCGGAGACGAGCGTCTCGTGCAGCGAGACGAGCGGATTGAAGACGAGCGGCTTCTTCCCCGCGACGCGCCGTGCGCGCGGGACGTCGAAGTGGCCGGGGTAGCCGACGACGACGGCGTCAAACGTCTCGCGCGGCGAGAAGCGTAGCCGGAGCTCCGCTACGGCAAGTCGGAGCGCAGTCTCCCAGCGGGCCGCCCAGTTGTCCCGCCGGCCCTCCCAGACGGCTGCGTGTCGCTCGATCACCTCGACGCCTGCGCCGCGGAGCGCGGACATCACCTCGGCGTTCCGAGGGTAGTCGCGCTCGTAGGTCCCGAAGTAGAGGACGCGCAAGCTCAGCCGAGGATCTCTTCGACCTGCGCGTTCTCGCGCTGGGCCGCCCCGCCCCGCTCCTCATGGTGGCTCGTGACCATCTCGCTGATCAGCCCGAGCGAGAAGAACTGGAGGCCGACCACGACGAGGAGCACGCCGAGCGTGAGCAGCGGGCGCTGGCCGATCGCCTCGCCGGTTGCCTTCAACACCGTCAGGTAGACGAGGATCACCGTTCCGATCAGGCCCAGGACGAGCCCGAGGCCACCGAAGAGGTGCAGCGGCCGATGGCGGTACCGGCCCATGAAGGTCACGGTCAGCAGGTCGAGGAACCCGCGCACGTACCGCTCGAGGCCGTAGCGGGAGCGGCCGTGCGGCCGCGGCCGGTGAGTCACCGGCAGCTCGGCGACGCGGTACCCGCGGTAATGGGCGAGGACGGGGATGAAGCGGTGCAGCTCACCGTAGAGCGGAAGCCCGCGCACGACCTCGGCGCGGTACGCCTTGAGGCCGCAGTTCATGTCGTGCAGGCGCAGTCCCGAGACCCGACCGGTGACCGAGTTGAAGAGCTTCGAGACCAGCCTGCGGCGCCATGGATCGCGGCGGCGCGTCTTCCAGCCGGAGACGAGGTCGAACCCCTCTTCGAGCTTTGCGAGCAGATGTGGGATCTCCGCCGGGTCGTCCTGGAGGTCGCCGTCGATCGTGACGACCGTCTCTCCCTGCACTTGCGCGAACCCGGCGGCCAGCGCGGTGGACTTGCCGAAGTTGCGGCGGAGCCGGACGATCCTGGCGTTCGGCACTCGCGCGTGCAGCCGCGTGAGCGCCGAGAAGGTCCCGTCCTCGGAGCCGTCGTCGACGAAGATCGCCTCCCAGGGCTCGCCGGACGGTTGCAGCGCAGCCTCGAGCTCCTCGTAGAGGAGGGCGACGCTCTGTTCCTCGTCGTGCACCGGGACGACGACCGAGATCACGCCGGGAGCCTAGCCGGGGGGCGGCGGCGAAGGCGCGGTCGTCGTCCCGCCCGTGGTCGTTGGTGGCGGCGGAGGCGGCGGTGGCGGCGGAGGCGTGATGGGCGCCGGCGGCGGTGCGACAGGCGGGGGCGGCGGGGGTGGAGCAGGCACGCTGCGGGTACTTCCGGTCGACGCAGTCGACGGTGTGGTCGTGGTTGCCTCGGCCGTCGTCCCGCGCGTCGAGGTAGCCGGCGGAAGCGGGTTGGTCGCGCTCGGAGGGCTTGGCGACGGGCCCGATCCGCCCCGCGTCGTAAGGAAGGCAAGGGCTACCCCGGCGGCCGCGAGAACCGGGATTGCGAGGAGGACGGCGAGCGGAGCCTTGAAACGGCGAGCCGGCCTGGTGGGGCGCATCACCTGTGTGGCCGCCGCTGCGGATGCCACGATCGTCGGCGCCTCTGCCCCGCCGAGCCGGTCGACGAGCTCCCCGCCGTCGTGCGGTCGTCGCGCCGGGTCCTTCGCGAGCGAGCTCTCGGCAAGCGCTGCGAGCGCCGGAGGCGCATCCGGTCGAACCGCGGAGAGCGGCGGCGGCGCCTCGTGCAGGTGCCGGCGAACCACCTCGACGGCGCTCGAGGACTCGAACGGCAACCAGCCGCCGAGCATCCGGTAGAGGATCACGCCGAACGAGTAGACGTCGCTCGCCGGGGTGACGGGTTGCCCCGAAGCCTGCTCCGGTGACATGAAGGCCGCCGTCCCGAGCAACGTCCCGTCCTCCGTGAGCGTGTCGGCGCCGCTCATGCGCGCGATCCCGAAGTCGGCGATCTTCGCGTGGCCCTCCTCGTCGAAGACGATGTTCGCCGGCTTCAAGTCGCGGTGGACGAGACCGCGGTCGTGGGCGTGAGCGAGCCCTGCGGCGATCTCCGCGGCGATCACTTCCGTGCTCGCGTCGTCGAGCGGCAGGCCCCGCGAGAAGCGATCCTCGAGCGTCCCTCCGGGCAGGTGCTCGAAGACCATGTAGGGCCGGCCGTCCTCGTTGCCGTAGTCGAAGAGCCGGCAGATGTTCGGATGGGAGAGTGACGCGATCGCTCGCGCCTCTCGTGCGAAGCGCAGCGGGTCCGCGCGAGGGCCGAGGAGCTTCACGGCGACGCGTCGGTCTAGCTGGACGTCGTGCGCGACCCACACTTCTGCCATCCCGCCTGTGCCGAGACGCTCCTCGAGGCGGTAACGGCCCGCAATCGTCGCGCCCATGACCCGGAGTAGCTTATGGGCGGATGGACGCTCCTCCACGGAATCTCGCGTCGATCAAGGACGCCCAGCAGCTCGTGCTCGGCCGCGTCGAGCGCCTCCCTGCGGAGCTCGTCTCGGTCGGCGAAGCACGCGGACGGTTCCTGGCCGAGCCGGGACGGGCCGTGGTCGACCTGCCACCGTTCGACAGCTCGGCGATGGACGGTTTTGCCTTGCGCGCCGCAGACAGCCCGGGACGGTTGCCCGTGTCGTTTCGAATCGCCGCGGGCAGCCCGGCTCCGAGGGCGCTCGGGCCAGGAGAGGCAATGGGGATCGCGACCGGGGGTGTCGTTCCGGCAGGAGCGGATGCCGTCATCCCGCTCGAGTATGTTGTCGATACTGACAACAGCATCGAGCTGGCGGAATCCGTGGCCGTCGGGGCGAATATCCGTCGCGCGGGAGGCGACGTGCGCCGAGGCGAGGTCGTGGTCGACAGCGGCGCCCGGCTCGGGCCGGCACAGATCGGCGCTCTCGCGGCGGCCGGCATCGCGGAGGTGCTCGTGTCGCAGAGGCCGCGCGCTGCCGTGCTGGCCACCGGGAGCGAGCTTCGCCGGCCGGGCGAGCAGCTCGAGCCGGGGCAGGTCTACGAGGCAAACAGCCTGCTACTCGTCGCGCAACTGGAGACGGCGGGCGCTGACGTGGAGGTCCTGGCCTCGATTGCCGACGACGAGGCCGCTCACCGCGAAGCGCTCTCACGCGGGCTATCTGCCGACGTGCTCGTCACTTCCGGCGGCGTTTCCGTGGGGCCGCACGATCTCGTCCGTAGGATCGAGGCCGAGCTCGGGGTCGAGGAGGTCTTCTGGGGAGTCGCGATAAAGCCCGGAAAGCCGATCTCGTTCGGCGTCGCGGCCGGCCGCCTGGTGTTCGGCCTGCCCGGGAACCCGGTCTCGGCGCTCGTCGGCTTCGAGCTCTTCGTCCGCCCGGCGTTGCTCGCCCTCCAGGGAGCGGCGGACCCGCTCCCGCGCTTCGAGCACGGCCGGTTGGCCCGCGGGGTGGAGTCGAACGCGCACCGGGACGAGCTCGTCCGTGCCCGTCTTGGCTTGGACGGCGATGTACCTGTGCTCGACCCGCTCCCCGGTCGCGAGTCGCACATGATCGTGCGGGCGGCGGCGGCGGACGCTCTCGTCCTCGTGCCGATGGGCGAGCGAGCGCTTGCGGCGGGCGATTCGGTCGAGTTCCTGCGGCTCTAGGGGCCGACGGCGCGATCCCGCTCGTCCGCGGCCGTGCGCCTCCGGTGGGCAGCGAGGAGGACCATCCGAAGCAGCCGGCGCCCCGGGCCGAGACCTGGGCGCTCGGCCGCGCTCGGGTAGGGCGCATACCGGCCGGCGACGACGGCGGTCAGCTGGGCGGCGACCGCGAGCCAGGCGCAGAAGACGAGTAGCGACGGAAGGGAGACGTAGCCAACCGCGGCCAGCTGCGCGAGATACCAGGGCGCGTCGAAGCCGAGGTCGAGCCGCACGGCGAACGAGCCGACAAGCAGCAAGGGACCCCCGAAGCCGGCGAGGAGAAAGGCGACCTGGAGCGCCACGGGCTGCCGGCGCAGCTGTGGAAGCCAAATCCAAGCGTGAAGCGACGGCAGCACGAAGAGAACCGAATAAGGGTTCATCACGATCAGCACCAGCGAGAGGACCGCGAGTGCGAGCAGGGCGCCGATCTGGCCCGCGAGCGCTTCCTCGTCTCCCACGGGCAGCCGCGGCATGAGACGGTCGCGCGCGAAGAGCCAGGTGACGGCGAGAACGCTCGAGAACAGCGCCAGCGCGGCGACGGGCCAGTGCGTTCCCGGTGAGACCTCGGGCGCAAGGGGCCTGGCTGCGCCGGTTTCCCAGATCCCGAGGAGCGAGAACAGCTCGAAGAGGAGGACGGCGAAGATCCAGAAGCCCAGCCGGCTCCGGTAGCTGCGAAGCGCCGGCAACAACGGGATATGGCGCCTGCGGAGCCGGGCGAAGAGGTCGACGATCACCGCGAGGCAGGGCAGCAGCGCCGCACAGAGGATGAAGACGATCGCCCAGCCGCGCACGACCCGTGCGCCGAGATAGACATAGGTCGATGTGCCCTCGGCGCCTTCGTCGACCCCCTCGTCGAGCGATCCGAGCAGCGCCTGGCTCGCCTTGCCGATGCTACTGAGCCGCCGTTCGTTCAGCCGGCTGTCTCCGAAGGAGTGTGGCGGACGGTCGCCTGCGGAGGTGAGCGTGATCGCCGCGATCCCCTTGTCGACGAACGGAGCCTGTTCGTAGAGACTGAAGGGGAACGCGAGATCGAGGAGCTGCCCCAGCGCGCTTGGCCTCGTCGGCTCGGTGCCCGTCTGCGCGGCTATTCGTGCCGCAGCAGTGCGGACGAGCGTCGCAGATGGCGAGCGGGGCCGGTCGGCTCCGAACACGAGATGAGGCGGCCCGCCGCCCGCGATCGCGTCGAGATCGACGACTGCGACGACACGGTCCGTATACGGCGAATGTGCAGCGAAGCGCGCGGCTCCGAGGCTTCCGAACGCGCCGCCGTCCGTCGAGAGGAAGAGGATCGTGTGGATCGGATCCGGCGGTCTTGGCGGGGCCTGCGGCGTCGCATAGCTGCGCGCGAGCTCGAGCAACGCGGCCGTGCCGGAGGCGTTGTCGTTGGCTCCAGGCCCGGCGCCCGAGTTGTCGCGGTGCGCTACGACTGCGATCACGTCGCTCGAGCGGCCCTGGCGGAAGGCGAGCAGGTTCTCGAGTTGGACGAGGCCGTGGCCGGGGATTTTCGCGTGAAAACGGTCGATTTCCGTCCGAAACCCGTACTGGGAGAGCTGTTGCGCCACCCACGACGTCGCCGCCGCAGCGGTCTGCGAGCCCGGTGTCCGGTTGGGAAACTGGTTTGCAAAGTCCCGTGCCACCTGGGTTGCGGCAGTGCCGTCGAAGACCGGGGGCAGGGTTGGCTCCAGCAGTGGTTGGGGCCGAGAGACCGTGAAGGCCGCGATCAGCAGCGGAATCCCGACGAGAAGCCAGGTTCCGCGGTACATGCGGCTGTTCACCGGGCGATCGACCGACCCCGGGCGCGCCCGGTGCCGCTGACGGGGGGGCCGGAGGGCGGCCATGCGTGGCTATAGTAGGGACGGCCCTCCGCAAGGCGCGCTCCAGGCCGTAATGCCCGACTCCTCGACCATTCTCCTCGTAGACGACGAGGACTCGGTCCAGAGCCTCCTCACGTATCCGCTCGAACGCGACGGCTTCCGCGTCGTTTCGGCGCGGGACGGCGAAGAAGCCCTCCGGCTCTTCGCTGCCGAGCCGATCGACCTCGTCGTGCTCGACGTCATGCTCCCGAAGCTCGACGGGCTCGAGGTGTGCAAGCGCCTCCGGGCCGAGAGCTCGGTGCCGATCATCATGCTCACGGCCCGCGACGACGAGTTCGACACCGTGCTCGGGCTCGAGCTCGGCGCGGACGACTACATCACGAAGCCCTTCTCGATCCGCGAGTTCAGGAGCCGCGTACGGGCGCTGCTCAGGCGTGCAGGTGCGTCCCGGCGCGATGTGCCCGACACGGAGCCTGTGGTCTCCGGCAACGTCTCGCTCGACCCCGACCGGCGCGTCGCCACCGTCGACGGAACGCCGCTCGATCTCACCTACGTCGAGTTCGAGCTCCTCCGTGCGCTGGTGACCCAGCCGGGGAAGGTCTTCAGTCGGCGCGCGCTGCTCCAGGCGATCTGGGGCGACTCGTCGTACCGCGAGCCACGGACGATCGACGTCCACGTTCGCCACCTGCGGGAGAAGATCGAGCAAGACCCGAGCGAGCCGGAGCTGATCCTCACGGTGCGCGGCGCCGGCTACCGGCTGCGAGAGCCATGAGCTGGCTTCGGACCGTCGGGGCCCGGCTCAGCCTCGCGCTCCTTGTCGTCGTCGCGGGCGTCCTCGGGTTCGTCTACCTGATCGTCGTCCCGTCGCTCCAGAACCGGCTTGTCGACTCGAGGGAGAATCAGATGGTGACGGTCGCCGCACGCGTGGCCGACGCTTACAGCCGGAACTCCTTTACGCCAAATGATTTGGCGCTTCGCTTTGCGTCGGCGACGAACACGCGCGTCACGATCTTCGAGGTCTCGAACCGGTCGCCGCTCGCTCTCAGCGACATCGCAGACCAGGGCGCCGGCGGAGCCGTAGGCGGCATCGCCGACGATCCGATCGCCGACGCCGCGGCCACGACGTTTGCGAACGCACGCGGTGTGGTCACGCGCGGTGGCCGGCAATACGCCGAGGCGGCTACGCCGGCAAAGACAACCCACATCATCCTCGTCTCCAGCTCGATCGAGGACTCGCTCTCGACCGTCACCCTGGTCAAGCGGCGCCTGCTGATCTCCGCCCTGATCGCCCTCGCCGCGGCGCTCGGGCTCGGTTACGGGGGTGCGCGGCTCTTCGCCCGGCGGATTCACCGCCTCGAGCAGGCGGCCGAGCGAATCGCCGGCGGAAGGTTCGACGAACCGATCGAGGACTCTAGCCCAGATGAGCTCGGCCAACTGGCTCGCGCGTTCGACAGCATGCGCCAGCGCCTCGCGGGGCTCGAACACGCTCGGCGGGAGTTCATCGCCAACGCGTCGCACGAGCTGCGGACTCCGCTCTTCTCGCTCGGCGGCCACCTCGAGCTGCTCCTCGACGAGGACCTCGACGAGGCGACCAAACGCGAGTTCCTCAACCGCATGCGGGAGCAGGTCGACCGGCTGACGAAGCTCGCCAGCGAGCTCCTCGATCTCTCACGACTCGACGCGGGACGTCTCCGCGTCGACCGCGACCCTCTCGATCTCTCGCGTCTTGCAGTGCTCCTCGTCGAGGAGTTCGAAGCGCGCGCCCAGGGGAGCGAGCACCGGCTCGAAGCCGAAGTCGGCGGCACAGCACCAGGTGTCGGTGACGAGCAGCGCGTCCTTCAGATCGGCCGGGCACTTGTCGAGAATGCAATTCGCCATACGCCGGCCGGTACTCGAGTGCGCGTGCGCGCGAATGGCGATGGCGAGCGTGCCACCCTCGCCGTCGAGGACGACGGTCCCGGCATCGGCGCCGACGCCGCGGTCCACGTCTTCGAGCGGTTCTACCGCGGAGACGGGATCGGGCGGGCGTCCGGAAGCGGGCTCGGCCTCGCAATCGCACGCGAGCTGGCGGAGGCGATGCACGGCGAGATCGCGCTCTCCTCGGAACCGGGCCGAACCGCGTTTACGTTGTCGTTGCCTGTCGCGTCGCGCACCTCCTCACCTTTGGCCGAGTAAGTTGTCAGACTAGACAACGACCCGGACGACTGGGCTCGGCCGGGTGCTGGCTACAGTGCGCGAGTGCGCAAGAGCTCGTCGCTGATCCTCGTCTCTATCGCGGCCGCCGTTCTCGGCGGGGCTGTGTCTCTGCTCGGAGCGAAGCTGACGGGCCTCGCCGACGGAAGTAGCAGCACGGTGTACGTGCCGACCGATACGCGAGCGCTCGGCCCCAACGAGCCAGTCTCGGCGAGTGCCCGGCCGCTGCTCGGCAACGGTTTCGATCCGGCTCGGATCTACGCGGCCCGCGCGGCGGGCGTCGTCACGCTCTTCGCGTTCTTCGACAAGGCCGATCCACATGCGGCTCAGGGCTCCGGCTTCGTCGTCACGAAGAGCGGCTACATCCTCACGAGCGCGCACGTGATCACCGACGCGGGCAGCGCAGCGAAGATCACGCCTGCGAGCAGCGTCTTCGTCGGCTTCAAGGACGGAGACCGTGTACAGGCCGACATCGTCGGCTGGGACGTCTACGACGACGTTGCGCTCCTTCGCGTTGCCCCCGGCGCCCACAAGCTGTCGCCCGTTCCGCTCGGCGACTCGTCTCGGGTGCACGCCGGGGATCCCGTCGCCGCGATGGGCAGCCCGTTCGG
>JBGOSR010000013.1:0-21240 GCA_041476065.1 Gaiellaceae bacterium | reverse complement strand
CTCCGGGTCGCCGATCAGCCCGAGCCCGAGATCGAGCCGGCGCTGCTGGCCGCCGGAGAGCGTGCGGACGCGCGCATCCTGCTTTTCCGCGAGGCCGATCACGCTGATCACCTGGTCGACCTCGAGCGGATGCTCGTAGTAGCCGGCGAAGAGCGCGAGGCTTTCCGTGACGCTGAGCGACTGGTACATGGCCGAGGACTGGAGGACGACGCCGATCCCCTCGCGCCACGGGCGTGCCGCGCGGGCCGGGTCCTCGCCGAGCACGGTCACCGATCCGCCGTCACGCTCGCGGTAGCCCTCGAGGATCTCGACTGTCGTCGTCTTGCCCGCGCCGTTCGGGCCGAGGAGGCCGAAGATCTCGCCGGCGGCGATCTCGAAGCTCACCCCGCGGAGCGCTTCCACGTCTCCGTAGGACTTGCGCAAATCGTGCACTGCGACCGCGGTCGGCACCTAGTTCAGCTCCAGGACGGCGAGGCCGGCGGGTGGAAACGCCGGCTCGCTGCCGGTGAGCGCCGCCGCGATCTGACTGCAGTCCGGCTGGTGGCAGACGACGACCACGAGCTCGCCGCGCCCCTCGACAGCGGCGCGGACGTCCTCGACGCTCGCACCCGGCGCGAGCCGCTCGTCGGGCTCCGCGTCGACGTCGAGCGCCCGGGCCAGCTCGCCGCCCGTCTCTCGCGCGCGCAGGAGCGGGCTCGTGAGGACGGCGTCAGGGCGCGCATCCTCGTCTCGTAGCCGCTCCCCGAGCGCGCGGGCCTGCTCGCGGCCCTCTCGCGTCAGCGGTCGAAGCTCGTCGGGCTCGCCCGGCGCGGCGTGGGCATGGCGGACGAGGTAGAGACGCACGGAGCGTGAGGATAGCCTTGCGGCATGTCACGGAACAGCACACCCCGGGTCGTCCCGATGATCGCCTACGAGGACGCCGCAGCCGCAGCCGCGGAGGTCGCCCCGGAGGAGTGGGGAGCGGTCGAGGCCTAGCGTGGGGTACCGGTACGTCGTCGCAGACGTCTTCACGGACACGCCGCTTCAAGGCAACGGCCTCGCGGTCTTCACGGACGCTCGCGAGATCACGGAGGAGATGCTTCAGCCCATCGCTCGGGAGATGAACCTGAGCGAAACCGTCTTCGTCTACAAGCCCGCAGGCGAGGGCCACGCGCGCATTCGCATCTTCACTCCGACGACCGAGTTGCCGTTTGCCGGCCATCCGACGCTTGGCACCGCCTTCGTCCTCGCCGGCCCGCTCCAGCTTGGCGAGATTCGCCTCGAGACCGGCATGGGGATCGTGCCCGTCCGGCTCGAGCGGGACGAGCTGCGGATCGTCTTCGGGCGGATGGAGCAGCCGATTCCGACGGTCGAGGCCTACGACGGAGCAGCCGACCTGCTCGCGGCCGTCGGGGTCGAGCGCTCAGAGCTTCCCGTCGAGGTCTACGACAACGGGATCCGGCACGTCTACGTCACACTCGATTCGGAGGATGCGGTCGCTGCGCTGCGCCCGGACATGTCCCGCCTCGACGACCTGGACGCTGTCCTCGGCGTCAACTGCATCGCCGGCTCGGGGACGCACTGGAAGACGAGGATGTTCGCGCCCGGCGGCGGAGTTCCGGAGGATCCGGCGACCGGCTCGGCTGCGGGGCCGCTCGCGCTCCACCTCGCCCGGCACGGGCGAATCGCCTTCGGGGAGGAGATCGAGATTTCGCAGGGCGTGGAGATCGGCCGGCCCTCGACGCTCTTCGCGCGAGCGGACGGGTCGGCGGATCAGGTCGAGCGCGTCGAGGTCGGCGGCTCGGCCGTGATCGTCGCGCGCGGCGAGCTCAAGGTCTGAAGGAGACCCGTCAGGACGAACGCGAGCACGAAGCTGGGCAGTGACGCGCCGACCTGGTACGAGGGCGTCGGCAGATGGCTGAGCCAGCGCGTCCAGAAGCCGAGGTCGGCAGGCTGGTAGAGCCACTCGTAGAGCAGGAAGCCCGCGGCCCAGGCGACGATCGGCCCGACGCGCACCGCGGGGCTCTCGAAGATGTCCCGGCGCGTGTAGTGCGCCCCGCTCAGGAGCCAGTGGGCGACGAGGACGCCCAGCAGCGGCACGAACACCGACCCGAGCAGAAGGAGGAAGCGCTGGTAGCTCCGCATGTCGATCGCGAGCGCGCCGCCGGTGGCGACGACCGAAGCGCACGCGATCAGCAGGCGTTGCGAGGCGCGCGGAAAGAGGTTCTGGAGCGAGACCGCGCCCGAGTAGACGTTCGCAAACGCTTCGTCGGTCTCGTCTACCGTCAGCGCGAGTAGCGCGAGCGCCGCGGCCGCACCGCCGCCCGCGATCGCCACGAGAATCAGCTCGGGATGGTTCGGGTCGACTCCGCGCGAGAGGACGAGGATCGAGCCGAAGCCGAACTGGAAGAGCGTCGGCAGCAGGTAGCCGATGCCGACGCCGAAGAACGCGCTGCGGCGATCGCGCGAGAAGCGCGTGTAGTCGGCCACGAGCGGAGCCCACGAGACGGTGACTGCGACGACGGTGTCCACACCGAGCCAGAACGACCCGTGGTGCGTGCCGCCATGCGACCAGAGGTGGCCGAGGTCGGCGCCGTCCGCGATCCACCAGGCGAGGTAGACGACCGAGGCCGCGACCGCCCAGATCGCGAACTTGCGCACGAACCGGCGGACGAAGCCGATCGGCCCCAGCAAGGCGAGCATTGTCGCAACGGCGCCGAACACGAGCTTCCAGGCCCACACCGCCTCGAAGCCGAAGAGCTTGTTGCAGAGAAGCCCCGCCGCGGTCGCGATCACGATCAGCTCGAAGATCGCCCACCCCATGCACTGGAGGACGTTCAGGACCGTGGCCAGGTACGAGCCGCGCTGCCCGAGCGGCGCCCGCTGGAGGACCATCGTCGGCACGCGCCCGTCCGCTCCGATCAGCGCGGCGAGCGCGAGCATCCCGTTCCCGATCAGTCCGCCGACGAGCGTTGCGCCGAGCGCGTCCTTCAGAGAGAGGTCGAAGTACGCCGGCAGGACGAGCACGAGCAGCGAGATCCCGAGGTTGAGCCAGAGGAGGGTCGAGTCGAAGAGCCCGAGCACGCGGAGCCGCTCCGGCACGGGCTCGATTCCCCAGGACGGCGCTTTCACGTGGCTCCCTTCGCTGGTCCTAACCAGATCAGGTTCGGCGGGTGTGATCTCAGCCGCTCTTGTTGCGGCACCCCGGATCGGTCACTCTAACGGTCGATAGCCAGCGGGTCGGAGCGCGTGCTCGGCGTCGGCGTGCTTCTCGACTGGGCTCTCTAGGCCGTCCGCAGGCGCGGGAGCATCCGAACGCCAACCGGCAGCCACCAGAGCGCGAGGCCGAGTGCGAGCCCGACGCTGAGGTTCACCTCGAAGCCGACGATCCCGACGAGCAAGGCGATCGCCCAGTCGCGGGCGCGATGGAGGTCGCGGAGCAGCAGCATGTGCAGCACCCCGGCCGTGGCCAGGACGCCGGCGAGGATCGGCAGCGGGAACGCGGCGAGGAGCCCGGCGAGGCCCGCGCCGAGCGCGAGAGCAAGCGTGAGCAGAAGCGCGCCCATCGCAGCGGGAGCGGCGGCCGTGCGTGCGCCGAAGGCGTAGTGCGCCGTCATGCCGCCTGCGCCGTGGCAGACCGGCATTCCGGAAATCGCACCAGCCAGCAGGTTGGCCGTACCGAACGTCGTCGCGAGGCGACCGGGCCGCACGCGCTCGCCGAGCTTGCCGAAGTAGACCTTGGCCGCATCGGCCGTCGCCAGGCACGAGTTCGCAAAGGAGAGCGGCACCTGCGGGATGACGAGCACGGTGAACGCGGTCCAGAAGACGCCGCTGTCGAGATGGGGGAACGAGATCGACGAGGGCCCAAAGGCCGCCTTGTCGCCTGCGAGGACGACCATGATCACTGCACCCGCGCCCACGAGCACGAGCGTGATCGGCCAGCGGCGCAGGCCGAGAGCGAGCACGACCACGAGGAGCGCGAGTGGCAGCGCCCAGCTCTGGGAGAGCGCGTGCTCCTTGAATCCTTTCGGTGGCGCCGTCACGAGCGTCCAGGCGATCTTCAGAAACAGGAGGCCGACCGTGAGCTGGACGCCGCGGATGAGCGCCTTCGGGAACCCTCGTGCGGCCAGGTCGAGCACTCCGAGCTGACCGAGGACGAGGAAGATGGCGCCCATGAGGAGCGCGCCGGCGGCGATCTCGTTCGAGCCCAGGCCCTTCGCGATCGCAATCGCTCCGAACGCCTTCAGGGGCTGCACGGGGACCGGTAGCCGGTAGACGAACGCAACGGCGAGGTAGAGCAGACCGGCGGGGAGAAGCACCGCGGTCGCGGACAATCCGTTCTTGACGATCAGCGCGACTGCGATCGGCACGAGCACGCCGACGTCGGCGACCGCGCCCGCGAGCTCGCGACGGCCGAGTCTCAGAATGTCGCGCTCCTCACTCCCGTCGCGATCACGATCAGGATCGCGGCTGCTGCAGCCAGCCGGTAGAGCACGAACACCGAGTAGTCGTGGCGGCGCAGGTAGCCCAGCAGGACGTCGATTGCGATCAGTCCGGCGCCGGCGGCCGCGATCGTTCCGATGATGAACGGGCCCACCCACCCCGCGGGAAGCGTTCCGAAGACGACGTGCTTGAGCCCCTTGTAGAGAACCGCGCCGAAGACGATGGGGATCAGCAGGAAGAAGAAGAGCCGAGCGGCGCTGTCACGGTCGAGCTTGAGAAACCGTCCGGCGGTGATGGTGATTCCAGAGCGCGAGACGCCCGGCATGAGCGCGAGCGCCTGTGCGGCTCCGACGACAACCGCGGTCCAGAGCCCGATGTCCTCGAGCTTGCGGGTCTGCGGGCTCCGGTCGACGATCCAGAGGATGACCGCGAAGACGGAGAGGAAGATCGCGATCTGCCACGGAGCTCCGAAGTGCTTCTCGAAGGCGCTTTCACCCAGAGCGCCCGCGATCGCGGCCGGGATCGTCGCCACGAAGACGAGCCACGCGATCTTTTCCTCGGCGGTCTCGATCGCCCGTTTGCCGACCGAGCGGAACCAGGCGGCGACGAAGCGCACGACCTCGTCCCAGAAGTAGGCGACGACAGCGACGAGCGTGCCGAGGTGCAGCGATACGTCGAAGGTCTTGTTGAAGTCGGGGTGCTCCTCGAGGAAGCGCCACTTCGCGAGCCAGGGAACGAGGATCAGGTGACCCGACGACGAGATCGGCAGGAGCTCGGTCAGCCCCTGGACGATCCCGAGCGTGAAGGCCTGCCAGTCGCTGAGCCTCCCGGCCTGCTCGCCGACCCCGAGCGCCGCTAGGAGTACTGCGACGACGAGCAGGACGACCGCGCTGACGTAGATGAAGCGGCGCCGCATCGGCGGGAGATTACTTGGGAACGGCCTCCAGCTTGTACCCAACCCCGTACCGCGTATGGATGAAGTCGTGCTTGGACGCGCGGCGGTCGATCTTGTCTCGCAGGCGGCGCACGTAGACGTCGACAGTGCGGTCGCGGTGACCGGCGCGCCGCCCCCAGATCTTCTGCAGCAGCTCATCGCGGGTGGCGACGCGCCCAGGGTCGAGGGCCAGCGTATAGAGGAGGCGGAACTCGGTCGGTGTGAGCTCTGCGTCGACACCGTCCACGTACGCCTGCACCTCGCGGGGGTCGATGCGGAGCTCCTCGATCTCGATCGGCTCGCCTCGGTGGACATCCTGCGAACGCACCCCTCGCCGGGCGGCTGCCTGCACACGGGCGACGAGCTCCTTCATCGAGAAAGGCTTCACGAGATAGTCGTCGGCCCCGAGCTCGAGCGCGTGGATGCGGTCATGCTCGGTCCCGCGGGCGCTGACGACGACGATCGGCGTACCGATCCCTTCGGCTCGCGCGGACTCGATCACGCTCCAGCCGTCCCTTCCGGGCAGCATGAGGTCGAGCACGCACACGTCGGGGTGCTCGTAGCGAAGTCGTGCGAGGCCGAGATCGCCCTTCGAGACCAGGAGCGGCTCGAAGCCCGCGGCGCCGAGGTGCTGGGCCATCGCCTGGCCGATCACCTCGTCGTCCTCGACGATGAGGACCGTAGCCATCGTCAGGTCAATAATGGCGTGAGAGTGGCAGGCCCCGTCGAAGACACCGCGCCCGATCCGTACGAGGAGCTCCGCACCGGCTTCACCGCGGTCGTCTCGCACGAGCTGCGAACACCGCTTGCGCGGGCGCTCGCGCTCCTCGAGTCAGGGTCAGACCCCGCCACGGTTCTGCACCAGGTTCGTGCCGAGATCGAGCTGATGAGCGAGCTCGTCGACGACGTCCTCTTTCTCGCCGAGCTCGAGAGCGGGCGCGTCGTCGTCGCCTTCGGGCAGACCAAAGCGCTCCCGGAGCTCGAGCGCGTCGCGGCCGAGTACCAGGAGCGGTCCGACCGCGCGAACGTGACGATCGAGCTCACAGGCGACCCCGACGCCGAGGTCCCGCTCCGCGCCCGGATGCTCCACGTCGTCGCGGAGAACCTGATCGAAAACGCTCTCCGCTATGCCGGGCCGGGCTCGACGCTGCGGCTCGGTGTCGAACAGGACGAGGGCGCCGCGACGCTCGTAGCGGCGGACGACGGCCCCGGCGTCCCCGAGGAAGACCTCCACCGTGTGTTCGAGCGCTTCTATCGCGGGGACCGGGCGCGGGCCTCGCGAGGCACAGGGCTCGGGCTCGCGGTCGTCAAGCACGTCGTCACCTCGGCTGGCGGAACCGTCGAGGCCGCGGGTAGGAAGCCCCGCGGCCTCGAGATTCGCTGCCGGTTTCCCGTCTAGGCGTGAACACGCTTGAGTGTCTTCTGCGACTTCGCGCGGACGACCTTGGGGATCGGCACGAAGAGAAGCTTCGGGCCGTACGACTGGCCCTTTGTCAGAGCCCAGCCGATGAACCGCTTCAGGCTCGCTGCATTCGTCGACTTCAAAGCCACGATCGAGTACGTGAACGTGCAGATCGGATACGCGCCCCCCTGCCTCTTGGACGGATCGACGATCGACATCTCGTTGTTCGCGGGCACCCGCTTGATCGTCGCGGCCGCCGCTTGAATCCCGCGGATCCCGGGTAGCGCGAAGTGCCCGGCGCGGTTCCTGATCTTGAAGAGCTTGAACTTGCTCCTCAGCGAGTAGGCGACGTCGACGTAGGTGATGCCGCCGTCGGTGTGCGACAGCGAGCCGGCCACGCCCGAGCTGCCGCGCGCGCCTACTCCGGTCGGGAAGCTCACCTGGGTACCCTTGCCGACCCGTGAGCGCCACTCGCCGCTGACCTTCGAGAGGTACTCCGTGAAGTTGTAGGTCGTCCCGCTCGAGTCGCTGCGGTAGATGGGCGTGATGTCGGTGGAGGGAAGGTTGACGCCCGGGTTCAGCTTCTTGATCTTCGGGTCGTTCCACTTCTTGACCTTGCCCAGGAAGATCTCTGCCAGCAGCCCACCGGTGATCTTGAGCCCGTAAGGAGCTCCACTCACGTTGTACGGGACCGATGTTGCCGAAAGCGCCCAGGGAATCTGGACGCAGCCGTTACACGCGGAGAACTGATCCGGCGTCAGCGGGGCGTCGCTTGCGCCGAAATCGACCTGCCGGTTCGTGATCGCCTGGATGCCCGCGCCGCTGCCGACCGGGTTGTAGTTGACCTTGACGCCGGTCGCGGACTCGTAGCCCGCCGACCATTGCGAGACGAGCGGGAAGACGAATGTCGAGCCTGCGCCCGAGAGCGAGCCGGCCTGACTCTTCGAGCTGGCCGCTCCCGTCCAGGCAACGACTCCGAGCACTGTCATTCCACAGAGAATCGAGAGCCTTCTAACCACGTGGTTTCCCTCCTCGATAGCTGATGGGAACACCTTGCTCGCTCGAGCACGGGCCGTGGGTAGCGGCTCTCTGACGATCTGGTGACGATCTGGTGAACGCGCGTTTCGCGGGCCTCCGGCGCCGCTAGTCTCCGCTCCCTGTGAGCACGGCTTCGGTCTCGCTGAAGGGTGGCCGGCGGCGAGGCCGGATCGGCGACCTCGTCCTCCTCGGAGTCACCTTCGTCGCCTCGGCGGGAGCCGTGGCGCTCCTCGTCGGAATCGCCCTCAAGGTTTTCGAGGGCGCCCAGCCGGCGTATTCGAGGTTCGGTCTCGGCTTCGTCACGGGCCGCCTGTGGGATCCCGTCAAGGGTCATTTCGGGGCCCTGGACCTGATCTACGGCACTGCCGTCACGTCGCTTGCCGCGCTTCTCATCGCAACCCCGTTGTCGATAGCGATCGCGCTCTTCCTCAGCGAGTTGGCCCCGCGCGGAGTTCGTGACGTCGTCGGGGCGCTCGTCGAGATGCTCGCAGCGGTTCCGAGCGTGATCGTCGGCCTCTGGGGGATTCTCGTTCTCGGCCCCTTCGTGCAGCAGACGCTCGAGCCGTTCCTCCACAGGACGCTCGGCTTCCTACCTCTCTTTCGAGGCAAGTATTCGGCCGTCGGGCTCCTGCCGGCGACGATTGTGCTCACGATCATGGTCGTCCCGATCGTGGCCAGCATCACCCGAGACCTCTTCCTGCGGGTCCCCCTCGACCTCAAGGAAGGGGCTCTGGCGCTCGGCATGACCCGGTGGGAGATGGTTCGCGGCGTCATGCTCCCGTACGCACGACCCGGCCTCGTCGCTGCGGTGATTCTCGGGCTCGGGCGGGCCATCGGCGAGGCGATCGCCGTCACCCAGGTGATCGGCATCACGCTCGGGATCCACGTTTCGCTCTTCGCGCCCGGCGACACGCTGGCGAGTCGCATCGCGAGCCAGTACCAGGGGGCTTCGACGAACCTCCAGCTCTCTGCGATCGTCTACCTGGCGGCGATCCTGCTCGTGATCACGCTGATCGCGAACGTCATCGCCCAGCTGATCGTGCGCCGTTTCGAGCTCCAGAAGGCGGGAGGACAGTGAGCGCGCGCGCCCTCGGGCTCACGACCGACAGCCGCTTGCGGCGGCGCCAGTTCGTCAACTTGTTGATGCAGGCGCTGGCGACAGCGGCGGCCATGCTCGCCGTCGGCCTGCTCTTGCTGATGGTCGGCTCGGTCGCCAGCCGTGGGGCCAGCGCGCTCGATCTCAACCTGCTGACCAAGACACCGGTTCCCTTCGGTCAGACCGGGGGCGGCCTCGCGCACGCCTTTGTCGGGAGCGCGATCCTCGTCGGGCTGGCGACCGCGATGGCCCTCCCGCTCGGTGTCCTGATCGCGATCTACGTCACCGAGCTCGCGCCGCGGGGGCTTGCGATGGTCGTCCGGCTCTCGCTCGACGTCGTCAACGGGCTGCCCTCGATCGTGGTCGGCATCTTCGTCTTCAGCGTCCTTGTGCTCGGCCACAAGCAGAGCGGCTTCGCAGGCGCGGCGGCGCTTGCGGTGATCATGCTGCCGCTCGTCTCACGGGCCACCCAGGAGATGCTCCTGCTCGTGCCGGGCTCTCTCCGGGAGGCGGCCTACGCCCTCGGTGCGAGCCGCTGGCGCACCGTGCTCGGCGTCGTGCTGCCCTCGAGCGTGGGCGGCATCCTCACGGGGACGACGCTCGCAATCGCCCGCGCCGCGGGCGAGACCGCACCGCTTCTCTTTACGTCCTCGCTGACGGCGAACGCGGTGTCGACCGATCCACGCCAGCCGCTCCAGTCGGTGCCGCTGTCGATCTTCCAGCTCTCCGAGTCGCCCGACCCGGCCGATCACGCGAAGGCCTGGGCGGCGGCACTCGTGCTGATCACCGTCGTGCTGCTGCTCAGCGTCGTGTCACGGGCGATTCTCATCCGGAGCAGGCGGAAGCTGTCACGATGACGCCGGTGTCCGAACGGGAGCCCGTCGTCAGCGTCGCGCCTTCCCGGGAGAGCTCGACTTCCTCGGCGCTCGAACCGGTCTTCGAGCTCAAAGACGTGACCGTCTCGTATGGGAAGGCCCCTGCTCTCAGCAATGTCACGTTCGAGATCCAGCCGAACATCGTGACGGCGATCATCGGGCCGTCGGGCTGTGGCAAGAGCACGTTCATCCGGTGTCTCAACCGACTGAACGACCTGATCCCGAGCGCCAGGATCGAGGGGGAGATCCTTTACCACGGCCAGGACCTGTATGCGGACGGCATCGACCCCGTCCAGGTCCGTCGCACGATCGGCATGGTCTTCCAGAAGCCCAACCCCTTCCCGAAATCGATCTACGACAACGTTGCGTGGGGCCTCAGGGTGCTTGGGATGAAAGACGACCTTGAGGGGCGCGTCGAGCGTGCGCTCCAGCAAGCCGCGCTCTGGGACGAGGTGAAGGATCGGCTCAAGCGTGGCGCGCTCGGCCTCTCGGGCGGCCAGCAGCAGCGCCTCTGCATCGCCCGCGCGCTCGCGGTCGAGCCGGACGTGCTGCTGATGGACGAGCCGGCCTCGGCGCTTGACCCGATCGCGACGACCAGGATCGAGGACCTGATGTATGGCCTCAAGCGCGACTACACGATCGTGATCGTCACCCACAACATGCAGCAGGCGGCTCGCGTCGCCGACATGACCGCCTTCTTCAGCGTCGATCGCCTCGAGGGCGGTGGCCGGACGGGGATCCTCGTCGAGTACGACGCGACGCCGAAGATCTTCACCCAGCCATCCGACAAGCGCACCGAGGACTACGTCACTGGGCGGTTCGGGTGAGGATCACGCTCCAGGAAGAGATCGACCGGCTGCAAGCCTCGCTCGAGGAGGAGACCGCGCTCGTCCTGCGGGCGCTTCGAGGCTCGATCAACGCATTGCGCGAAGCCGATCCCGAGCTCGCTGACGAGGTGATCGCCTTCGACGATGAGGTAGACGCGCAGTACCTGGCCATCGAGCAGGCCATCGAATCGCTGCTCGCGCGCCAGACGCCGGTCGCCGTCGACCTGCGATTCGTACTGGCCGTTCTCCACTCCAACCTGCACCTGGAACGGATGGCCGACCTCTGCGTGACGATCTCCAAGCTCACGAAGCTTGCGCACGGCCTCCCACCCGAGCCGACGCTGATCGAGGGCTTCGACGAGATGGCGTCCCGGGCCGAGGAGATGATCCGGGTCGCAATCGACTCGTTTGCGAATCGCGACGTCGCCGGAGCCGAGAGCCTTGTCGACCTCGACGAGCTGATCGACCGGACGAACCGGCGTGTCGTCAAGTACATCCTCGAGCTTGGCGGCGACCCGCAACGGAGGGAATGGGGTCTCAGGATGCTCCTCATCTCCCGCTGCCTCGAAAGGGTCGGTGACCACGCCGTAGACATTGGAGAACAGACGGCGTACCTGGTCACCGGCGAGTTCCGTGAGTTCACCGACGCGTCGCATCCCGAACGCGTCGACCGCATGTAGTACAGAATCCGGCCCGTAGATGCGACTGGCCCTCGTTCCCAGGACGACGGAGTTCTACGACCTCTTCACGCGGGCGGGGGAGAACATGCTCGAGACCGCACGGCTTGCGGAGCGCCGCTTCCGAGAGTTCCCCGAGACCGCAGTCGACCAGAAGGACGTAAAGGAGCTCGAGAACCGGGGCGACGACCTGACCCGGGAGATCATCGAGCTCCTGAACACGCAGTACATCACTCCGATCGACCGAGAGGACATCCTCGAGCTTGCAAAGTCAATTGACGACGTCGTCGACTACATCGAGAACGCCTCCGACCTGCTCGGTCTCTACAAGGTCGCCTCGCGGATGGAGCAGTCAGCGGAGCAGTGCCGCGTGCTCGTCAGCGCCGCCGAGCACCTGGCGAAGGCGCTCTCCGAGCTCCGCCACCTTCGGAGGGCAGAACCGCACATCGTCGGGGTCAAGGGTCTCGAAGACGAGGGAGACCGGATCGTGCGCGACGCGATCGCAGCGCTGTTCGAGGGGCAGGCGGCCGACCCGGTCGAGATCATCCGCTGGAAGGACATCTTCGAGGCCCTCGAGGACGCGATCGATGCTTGCGAGACGGCCGCCGACCTCGTCGGGAACATCGTCGTCAAGAACGTCTGACCCGCTGAATGGACCTCACGCTAGTCGCCGTCGTCGCGATCGCGCTCTTCTTCGACTTCACGAACGGCTTCCACGACACCGCGAACTCGATCGCCACGAGCGTCTCGACGCGGGCGCTGTCGCCGCGACTCGCAGTGATCAGCTCGGCGATCCTCAACTTCGTCGGCGCGTTCTTCTTCTTCAAGGTCGCCGCGACCGTTGCCAAGGGGATCGTCAACCCGGACGTGATCACCCTCAGGGTCGTGCTCGCGGGCCTCGTCGGGGCGATCACCTGGAACCTGGTCACGTGGTACCTGGGGCTGCCGTCCAGCTCGAGCCACGCGCTGATCGGAGGGATCGTCGGCTCGGCCGTGGCGGCCACCGGCGGCTTCGGAGTCGTCCAGTGGGCCGGCCTGAAAGAGAAGGTGCTCATTCCCTCGCTCCTGGCTCCGGTCGTCGGCCTGTTCCTCGCCGCGGGCCTGATGACGATCACGTTGTGGATCATCCGGAAGCGCGCGCCCGGGGCCGTGAACAGGCTCTTCCGGCGCCTGCAGCTGATCTCGGGCGGGTTCGTTGCCTTCACGCACGGCACGAATGACGCTCAGAAGACGATGGGCGTGATCACGCTCGCGCTGATCGTCTCCGGACACCAGTCCTCGGATCACTTCTCGGTGCCCTTGTGGGTGAAGATCAGCGCCGCCACGGCGATGGCGATGGGCACCTACGCGGGTGGTTGGCGCATCATCCGCACCCTCGGAAGCCGGGTCGCCAAGCTCGAGCCGCCCCAGGGCTTTGCGGCCCAGACGTCGACCGCGGCCATCCTCTGGCTGACCGCGCGCTACGGGTATCCGGTCTCGACGACGCACACGATCAGCGGTTCGGTCCTCGGCGCGGGCGCCAGCACCCGCTTCTCGGCGGTGCGCTGGGGGGTGGCGGGCAACATCCTCGTCGCCTGGGTGCTCACGATCCCTTGCGCGGCCGTGGTCGCGGCCGCAATGGAGGCGATCACGCGCCTGCCGGGAGGCGTCGCCTACGTGTTTGCGCTCACCAGTGCAATCGCGGCCCTGGCGTTCCTCGGCCGCACTTTCGAGGCGCGCCGCCTTCGGACCCGCGCAGCAGCCGCTTAGCTCCTTAACCGAGGCGCAAAGTCCGCTTAACGAAGCCCCCGCTATACAGAGCCGGTGCAGTTTCCGTTGCGCAGAGACTCATTGCCCATGGGCGTGGCCCTGCTCGTCGCCGCCGTCGCCGGCGGCGGTGTGGCCGTCGCCCTGGCATCCCTCGTCGGAGTCGACGAGCACACGACGACGGTACGCGAGGTCGTCCCCGAGTTCAGGGCGCCCGCCGGCGACGTGGCCTTGGGATCGCAGAGCGGCGGCGCGCTGACTCTCCGGGCCATCTACAAGAACGACGCGCCGGGTGTCGTCCAGGTGACGTCGACGACCAAGGTTCGGTTGCCCCAGAGCGACTGGTTCGGAAACTCGTTCGGCCTTCCCGGGACCGAGGTGCAGCAATCGCTCGGCTCCGGCTTCGTGATCGACAAGGCCGGCTACATCGTCACCAACTACCACGTCATCGGCGCCGCCCAGTCCGTCCAGGTCAGCTTCTCGAACAGCGACTCGATGAAGGCTCGGATCGTCGGGAGGGACCCGTCTACGGACCTCGCTCTCCTCAAGGTCGAAGCGAGCTCGCGGGCGCTGAAGCCGCTCGAGCTCGGCAACTCGGACACCGTCCAGGTCGGAGACCAGGTTGCAGCCATCGGCAACCCTTTCGGCTACGACCGCAGCATCAGCGCGGGCATCGTGAGCGCGCTCCAGCGATCGCTCACGTCCCCTGATGGGAGCCCGATCGACCGCGTGATCCAGACCGACGCTCCCCTGAACCACGGCAACTCGGGCGGCCCCTTGCTCAACACGCGCGGCGAAGTGATCGGCGTCAGTTCCGCGATCTCGACCGGGGACACCGGCTCGCAGGGGAACATCGGCATCGGCTTCGCGATCCCGATCAACACGGTTCGGGACGTCGTTGCCCAGCTGAAGGCGCACGGTCGCGTGGATCATCCGCTGCTCGGTGTTCTCGGCCGTCCGGTGACGTCGCAGATCGCGAAGCTCTTCCGCCTCCCGGTGCAGCGGGGAGTGCTCGTCGAGCGCATCATTCCGGGCAGCGGGGCCGAGAAGGCCGGCTTGCGCGGCGGGACCGACCGGGTGGTGTACGAGGGCGAGAGCTATCAGCTCGGCGGCGACCTGATCGTCAAGGCAGGCGGCCAGGACGTCGTCTCGACGGAGCGCCTGCGCGAGATCGTCTCCGAGCACAAGCCCGGCGACACGCTTTCGGTCGAGTACTACCGCGGCAGCGAGCGCCGGACCGCTGGCGTCAAGCTTGGTCGGCAACCTCCAACTCCCCAGGAGTAATCGGCTGACCAAAGACGGTTCCGGCCCCGCCCGGCCCGAGACAACCCAGAGGGCCGGAACCGTCTCTCCTCTCCCGAGCGATCGCTAGAGTTCCGCCGCGCCTGCGCGATGAGGCTCGCGCTCAACCGCCCTTCGGGGCTGATGGCGCGGTTTCCGTCGTCGTTGACACACTGCCTTGATGATCGAGTCGAAGTTCGCGGAGACGGCGTCCTTCACCGTGGGTGTCGAGGAGGAGTTGATGGTGCTCGACGCCGAGTCGCTGGCGCTTGCTCCGCGCGCGGCCGAGCTGATCGCTGCCTCCAAAGGTGTCGACCTCCCTGGGACGCTGAAGAGCGAGCTCTTCGCCTCGGCGCTCGAGCTCAACACCGGCGTCTGCGCGTCGGCCGCCGAGGGCGCGACGGCGCTGGCCGAGCTCCGGCGTGGGGCAGCTGGCCTCGCGGAGGAGCGCGGATTGCGGCTGGCGGCGGCCGGCAGCCATCCCTTCAGCCATCCCGAGGAGCAGGAGATCGCGAACGAGGAGCGCTACGTCGAGTTCGTCGAGTACGCGGGCATCTCGGCCCGGCGGCAGGGGGTCAGCGGGCTCCACGTCCATGTCGGCATGCCGAGCGCGGAGGCTTGCTTTCACGCTCTCGAAGGCGTGCTGCCCTGGCTACCCGTAGTGCTCGCCTGGTCGGCGAACTCGCCGTACTTCGCCGGCAAGGAGACGGGGCTGCTCTCGAACCGGGCAGAGGTGCTTGCGGAGCTCCCGCGGCACGGCGCACCCCCGGCGTTCCGCTCCTACTCGGAATGGGAGGAGTTTGCAGAACGTTTCATCCGCCTCGGCGTCGCCGACGACTACACGAGGTTCTGGTGGGACATCAGGCCGCATCCGCGCTTCGGAACCCTGGAGATTCGGATGCCCGACCAGCCGACGGAGCTCGAGCGCACGGTCGGCTTCGTCGCTCTGCTCAAGGGTCTATGCGACGCGGTTCTCGAGCGACCGCAGGTGCCGTATGACCCGGCCGGACGCGGCCTCTATCAGCAGAACCGCTGGGCGGCCGCACGTTTCGGGCTCTCAGCCGAGCTCGTCCATCCGGACGGCGACCGGACCATGCGAGCCTCCGAGCTCGCGACCGAGCTCGCCGCGCTCGCCGGCGAGGACGGCCTCGACGCCACGCGGATTGAAGCCGACCGTCAGCTCGAGATCGGGCGGTCCAGCGGTCTCGAGGCAGTCTGCGCCGACCTCGTCGAGCGCACGCTAAGTTAAGGGCATGCCCGTCCAGAAGGAGACCGTGCAGGTGACCGGCATCCGCTGCGAGCGCTGCGTCGGCCGGCTCGCAGCGACGCTTCGAGACGAGCCGGGCCTCGAGCAGGCGAACGCGAACCTCATGGGCGAGGTGACGCTGGCCTGGGATGACGAGCAAACGAGCCGCGACGTGCTCGTGGCCGCGCTGGCACGCGGCGGTTTCCGCCTGCTCGAAACCGTTTAGCGCCAGGCGCGGGAATAGCCCCGGTTCGCACGGCGTTTGCGGTTGCTAGGGTCGCCGAATGAGCGAGACCTCGTCTGATGAGGCCCGGCGGCTAGCAGAGGGCGCGCGTGATCGCGCCAACTTCGAGGAGGAGGCGCTTGCGCTTGCAGATCAGGTCTACCGCGTGGCTCGAGGCGTCTCGCGCTCCAAGGAAGAGGCTGAGGACCTGATGCAGGAGACCTATGCGCGGGCCTTCCGGAGCTGGGAGTCGTTCACGCCCGGGACGAACCTGCGCGCTTGGCTCCTTCGCATCCTCACGAACCTGAACATCGACCGCGGCCGCAAGGCGCAGCGGTCGCCCGACCTGCAGCCGTTGGAGGAGGGCGACTACTTCCTCTACAACCGCATCGAAGCGACGGGCGAGACCGATGAGGATCGCGTCCTCGAGCGGCTCTCGCAGGACCACATTGCGGAGGCGCTCTCTGCGGTGCCGCACGACTTCCGAGACGTCCTCGTGCTCGTCGACATCGGCGACTTCAGCTACGCCGACGCGGCTCAGATCCTCGACATCCCGATCGGCACCGTCATGTCCCGTCTTCATCGTGGGCGTCGTATCCTCAAGAAGGAGCTGGCGGACATGGCGGTGGAGGCGCAATGACCGCGATCGACAAGTGCGACTGGTGCGAAGAGGTGCTCCAACCCTTCCTTGACCGCGACCTGACCGACGCGGAGCAGAAGGAGGCCGAGGGGCATCTCAAGGACTGCGAGTACTGCAGTACGCGCTATCGGTTCGAAGAGAAACTGCGACGCCGCGTGGTGCTGGTCATGGTCGAACCGATGGCGCCCGCTCTCAAGCAGCGCCTCTCTCAGCTCCGGCTCGAGCTCTAACCGATTCGAGCTGGGCCGACGACCACTACGAGCCGGTTCGCGCTGCCGCCGCCGGGAAGAGGCTTCGTGCCGACGCCGAGCTGCCGGCCGAGCCGTCCGGCGAGCTTTTCGCCGCCGGGGTGGAAGTAGACGGCGGTCTCGGGATAGTCGAACCGATCGGCGCCTGTGACCCGGTCGATGCGGTAGGCGAGCGCTTCGATCTTGCTCGCGACCGTGCGGGTGTAGTTCATGTCGCCGCTGCCGTTGAGGACGTCCACGGCCACCGTCCACGTTGGCGGCAGGCTCGAGTCAGCTTTCGCGGCAGGCGTCCTCGTCCCAGCCAAGAGCCCGGGGAGGACGAACGCTCCGGCAGCGGCGAGGAGGACGACGGCGCCGATCAGCATGCCGGCTGCCTGCCGCACCTGTTCCCGGCGGGGCCGTGTCACGATCGGGAGGCCGGCGAGCCTTCTTGCCTCGCGGCGGCCGATGCCGAGCCCGGTGGAGTAGAGGAGGAGGGCGAGCAGCGCACTGTCGCTGGACGGGAAGCGATACAGCCTGCCCTCTTCGAGCCACGTCACCTCGTCGGGAGTGAGCCGCGCGAGCTTGGCGGCGCTCTCGACCGTCAACTGGCGCCGCAGGCGCGCAGCGGCGAGCGGCGGTGTGTCACCGCGGGCTTCGAGGGCAGGCACTGCTTCCATGAGCGGCATCATTCGGCGGGCGGAGGCTTGAACCTCTCGGGGAGTTCATCGGCAAGATCGACGTCTCCTGGAGAACCGAGGTCGTCGCAGGGCACGAGCAAGGCAGGCAGGCCGCGCGCGCCGTCGTCCGGAATCCGCTCCCAGACCGACCTCGCGAGCAGCACCGGATGCCCACGATCACCGCCGTAGGTGGCTGCAACGATCTCCGCACTGCTCTCCCGCCAGACCTCCACCACCCGGTCGATCGCAGCGGGCGCCAGCTCGGGGCCATCGGCGAGCACGACAACCGCAGCCTCGATCTCGCCCGCCAGGGCAGCGATACCGCAACGGAGCGAAGCCCCCGGCCCGAGCTGCCAATCGGGGCAATGCACACTCGGCGCCGAATTGTCGACGTCGTGAGCGCCGAGGACGACGAGGAGGTTCGGCACCGAGCTTGCGCGAACGCGGTCGAGCACCGAGTCGAGGAGCAGTTCCTGCTTGGGCGAGCCGAAACGCGTGGACGCGCCCGCAGCGAGGACGATGACCGCCACCTCGCGGCGGTTTCCGGTGCCTTCCCGGTTGCTAACTACACCCTTGATAACGCTGCCAGAGGCGGTTCACGTTGGCGACGTAGGTCACCGTTTCGGCCCCGGGCGCTCCTCCGGCGCTCTCGACAGCGCTTGGGCCCGCGTTGTACGCGGCGAGCGCCATGTCGGTCGAGCCGAACCTGTGGATCATCTTCTTGAGGTAGCGCGCCCCAGCCAGGACGTTCGATTCCGGCCGGCTCGCGTCGAGCTGCAGCTCGGCTGCCGTCGGAGGCATGACCTGGAGTAGTCCCTGGGCTCCGGCTGTCGACCGGGCCGTGTGGTCGAAGTTCGACTCGACGCGGGCAACCGCCAGGATCAGGGCCATCGGCAGATGAGTGTCCTGCGCAGCCGCCTCGAAGGCCGCGCGATAGCGAGTGGGCACCGGACAGGCGTCGAGGATCGCGGCTGAGGACAGGCGTGAGGCGGCTCGCGTGGGCGCTCTTTCGCTCTTCGCGTTCGCTACCGCACCGGCCGCTAGGCCGGCGACGATTGCCACCGCAAAAAGACCCGCAACCCTCCGCCGCATCCGGCCTCGAACTCTAACGCGTCTCGAGCTGCATGTTCTTGATCTCGACCCGCTCCGTCGGCGTTCCGTTCGGGTCGTTCGCGTCTCCGAGCGCGCCGATCTTCTCGACGACGTCGAGCCCATCGGTGACTCGTCCCAGAACGGCGTAGTCGGGAGGGAGGCCGACGTTCGCCCCTGTGACGACGAAGAACTGGCTCCCGGACGTGCCCGCAGGCTCGGCGCCAGTCTTGGCCATGGCGACGACGCCCTTGACGTACTGCGTGTCCTTCGGTGGGGCGTCCACTGTTGAATACCCGGGACCGCCACTTCCATTCCCCGCCGGGTCGCCGCCCTGGATCACAAAGCCGGGAACGATCCGGTGGAAGGTCAGCCCGTCGAAGAAGCCCTTCTGGACGAGGCCGGCGATCGAGGCTGTCGTGCAGGGGGAGATCTTGGTCGCCAGCTCGAACGTGAAGCTGCCTTTGTTCGTGTCGACGACGATCTGATACGTCTTGCCGTCTTCGAGGTTCGCCAACTCGGCCTTCGACTTGTCGCCACCGATCTCGCAGTTCATGCTCGCCCCCTTCGTCTTGGTCGCGCCGCTCTTGTCGCTCTTCCCGCCGCACCCTACAAGCAGGATTGCGAGCGGGATCAGGAGCGCGAGCCGCTTCATGCGACGGCCTCGAGTGCTCGGCGGACGAGTGCCCTGGCGATCTCGACCTTGTATGCCGTTCCGGAAAGCGGCGTTGCCTCGTCGAGTGCTTCCGGTGAGTCGAGCACCCAGGGAATGGGCGCGACTCCGGCCAGGACGAGCCTCGTGCCGCCGCTGACGCGGGCCGCCGCCACGCCGACGAGCGGGAACGACCAGCGCCGGCGGTCCATCGCCTTCAGGTACGTGCTCGCCTCCGGCTGCGGGACCTCGAGGTCGAGGATCAGCTCGCCGGGCTCGAGGGTCGTCACCTCGCGGTCATCGTCCGTCGGCAGGCGGTAGAGCTCGGCGACCTGGAGCTCACGCCGGGTCGTCCGCATGGTCGCTTCGAGCGCGATCAGCGCGGCGGCGATGTCTGAGGGATGCGCCGAGGCGCAGAAGTCGTTGCCGAAGATCGCGTGCTCCCTGTGCTCGCCCTCCCGCGCATGACACGTGTCGCCGCCGTGGAGCCGGCACGGGAACTTCAGCCGCCAGTACCAGCAGCGCGTCGCCTGCAGGAGGTTGCCGCCGATCGAGCTCATGTTGCGGAGCTGCGGGCTGGCGGCGAGGCGGCAGGCCTCGCGTAGCGCTTCCGGGATCTGCGGATCGGCCTCGAGCTCGCTCAGCGTCGTCCCGGCGCCGATGCGAGCCCCGTCGATCCCGCGCGGGACGACCCCGCGCACGTCGACGAGCGTGTCCGTGGAGATGAGACCGTCGCGCATGAGCGGCACGACCTCGGTGCCGCCGTGCAGGAAGACGCCGCCGTCGAGCTCGGCCAGTTCAGACGGCCGCAGGAGCTCCATGCTTCTCCTTCTCCTTCTCCGCGGCCTCGCGCAACGCTCGCAGCATCTCCTCGCGCGAGATCGGCAGCGAGCGGACGTCGGCGCCCGTCGCGTCCCTGATCGCGTTCGCGATCGCGGCTGCGACCGGGACGATCGGAGGCTCGCCCAGGCCCTTCGAGCCGAGGTTCGTCAGGTGCTCGTCGGGAATGTCAAGCAGCTCCGTCACGATCTCGGGCACGTCGGCGATCGTCGGCAGCTTGTAGGCGTCGAGCGTCTTGTTGAGGGTGATCCCTGTCGCCGGGTCGAGCAGCCGGTCCTCCGACAGCGTGTGCCCGATCCCCTGGATGATCCCGCCTTCGACCTGGCTCGACGCTCCGAGCGGGTTGACGACCCGCCCGACGTCGTGGATCGCGGCGACGCGCTCCACCTGGATTTCCCCGGTCTCGACGTCGACCGCGACCTCGGCCACCTGGACGCCGAAGGTCAGCACCTGCATCCCGGTCGGGTTCGGGCCGCGCCCGCCCTTGCCGAGGATCTGGCCGTCCTCGAGCAGGCCGACGACCTCCTCGAGCGGCCAGGAGCCTCCGTCGGATGAGACGACGTTGCCGCCCTTCAGCGAGAGGATGCCCTCTTCCTTGTCGAAGCGCTGCGAGGCGATCTCGATGATCTGCCCGGCCGCGTCGGCTGCGGCAGAGCGCACCGCGGGCCCCATCGAGGGAGTCGTCGACGAGCCCGCCGAGATCGAGGCGTAAGGGCCGCGCGCGGAGTCTCCGAGGGCGAGGTCGACACGGTCGAGCGGCAGCCCGAGCTCCTCGGCGGCGATCTGCGTCATCGCGGTCGCCGTGCCGGTGCCGATGTCCTGCATCGCCGTCACGACGGTGGCGCGCCCATCCGAGCCGAGGCGCACCCACGCGTAGGAGGGCGGGCCTCCGCCGCCGTACCAGATCTGGCTCGCGAGGCCGACGCCGCGCTTCCACGGGCCGTCGCTGCGCGCCCGCACCTCGTCGCGCCGCTGCCAGTGAGCCTCGGCGCGTTTGTAGCACTCCATCAGATTCTTCGACGAATACGGCCGCTCGTCGCTCGAGTGCGCGTAGTTCAGCTTCCGGATCGCGAGCGGATCCATGCTCAACCTGGCCGCGAGCTCGTCGAGGATGCACTCGAGCCCGAACGTCCCTTCGACGAAGCCCGGGGCGCGGAACGCCTTCATCGGCGGCGTGTTGATCTTGGCCGGCGAGAGCACGGTTCGGACGTTCTCGCAGTCGTAGAGCATCTTCATCGGACCGTCCGTCGGGGCCGCCCAGCCGTCCCATCCCGTTGCGTTCACGTACTCGCCGACGAGCGCGACGAGCGTGCCGTCAGAGCGAGCTGCGGCGGTCAGCCGCTGG
>JBGOSR010000012.1:0-21386 GCA_041476065.1 Gaiellaceae bacterium | reverse complement strand
CATGCTCTTCACCGCGCTCTACGTCGTCGGAAGCGGCGGCTACCGGCTCGGCTTCTCGCTCGAGACGAGCACGCCTGTCGTGCACGCCGTGCGAGCGGACCACCCGGCTGCCGGGATGGGCCTGAGGCCGGGCGACAGGATCGTCAAGGTGAACGGCGTGCTCGTGACCCGAGCCGTGGACATCCCGCCTCTGATCGAGAGGTCCCGCGGTCGCCCGATCACGCTCATGGTTCGGCGTGATGCGGGGCTGGTCCAGCTCGGACCCGCCCGGCCGCGAGCCGAGCCCAGGCTCTCGGTACCCACGGCCACATGGCAGTCGCTGCGCCTGACCGGTGTGATCACGAAGGAGATCGGTGCCTCGCTCACGCGGCTCGTGGGGGGGCAGCGCAAGGAGGTCTCGAGCCCGGTCGGAATCGTCCAGGGCTCTTCCGAGGCGCTGAAACAGGGCGCCCAGACCTACTTCTGGGTGCTCGGCCTCCTCAGCCTCTCGCTCGCGCTGCTGAACCTGCTTCCCCTGCTCCCGCTGGATGGGGGCCACATCGCGTTCTCGATCATCGAAGGAGTCCGCGGCCGGGCCGTCGGCCGGGAGGTCTACGAACGCGTGTCGGCGGTCGGGATCGCGCTCGTGCTCCTGCTCTTCTTCATCGGGCTCTCGAACGACATCGGGCGCCTCGGCGGAAATTAGTGCCCCTCCCAGCAATACATACCGGCCCCTGGCCCGCGATCACGCAGCGCCAGAGCCCACCCTCGCCCTTGCCACGGCATCACTGGCAGGGGCACTGATGGCGAGCGAGCGATCGATCAAGGTCGGCAACGTCCAGATCGGCGGCGGCGCACCCGTCGTCATCCAGTCGATGACCCTGACGCCGACACACGACGTGCCGGAGACGACCGCCCAGATCGCAGCGCTTGCCTCCGCGGGCTGCGAGATCGTGCGCTGCGCGGTCCCCAAGATCGAGGACGCCGACGCGCTGCGGAAGATCGTCCGGCTCTCGCCGATCCCGGTGATCGCAGACATCCACTTCAACGCGAGCCTGGCGCTTCGGGCAATCGACGCGGGCGTCGCAGCCGTCCGCATCAACCCCGGCAACATCGGCGGCCCTGACAAGGTCGAGCAGGTGGTCGAGGCCGCGCGCGGCGCCGGAATCTCGATGCGCATCGGTGCGAACTCGGGCTCGCTTCCCAAGCACCTGCACGAGCTTGCGCAACGCGACCAGGCCGAGGCGCTCGTCGCGGCGGCGCTGGAAGAGGTGGAGCTCCTCGAAAGCCTCGACTTCCACGACTTCAAGATCTCGGTCAAGTCGACACATGTGCCGACGATGATCCGCGCCTACCGGTTGCTCTCGGAGCGCGTCCCGTACCCGCTTCACCTCGGCGTGACCGAGGCGGGCACCGCGTTCGCGGGCTCGATCAAGAGCGCGATCGGCATCGGCGCGCTGCTCGCGGACGGGATCGGCGACACGGTGCGCGTCTCCCTGACGGCAGATCCCGTGAAGGAGATCGAGGTCGCCTGGGAGATCCTGAAGGCGCTCGGCCTGCGCGAGCGGGGGCCGATCATGATCGCCTGCCCCTCGTGCGGGCGGGACAACGTCGGCGTCGAGAACCTTGCTGTGGCGGTCGAAGGGCGGCTGAAGAAGTATCCGCAGGCCTTCGAGGTGGCTGTCATGGGCTGCGCGGTCAACGGCCCGGGCGAGGCCGGTGACGCCGACTTCGGGATCGCCGGTGGGCGCGAGGTCGGGTTCATCTACGCGCATGGCCGTGTCCTGAAGAAGGTGTCCTCGGAGACCCTCGTGGACGAGCTGTTCCGCGAGATCGACGGCTGGATCGCGGACGGCATGCGCCGGCCGAAGCGCCTCAAGATGGCAAAGCCCGCCGCGCTCGCGATGGCCGAGGCTTCCGAGATTCCGCTCGACTAGGGCCGCCGGGTTCGCACTGCCGGTGCCTGTTGCCCGGAGAGGCACTAAAGTTTGGGAAATGGTGCGGCGGGCCTCCCAGCTCTTCTTTCCGACCCTGCGCGAAGACCCGGCCGACGCCGAGTCCGTCAGCCACAAGCTGCTCGTGCGGGGCGCCTTCATCCGCCAGGTGAGCGCGGGGCTGTGGACGTTCCTCCCCCTCGGCTGGCGCGTACACGAGAAAATCGTCCAGATCATCCGAGAGGAGATGGACGCGATCGACGCGCAGGAGATGCTGATGCCCGTGTTAACCCCAGCCGAACTCTGGAAGACGACGGGGCGCTACGACATTCCGGAGCTGTTCAAGCTTCGCGACCGCAACGACCGCGAGTTCGTCCTCCCGCTGACTCACGAGGAGACGGTCACATTCCATGCCCGTGAGATGCAGTCGTACCGCGACCTGCCGCAGATGCTCTACCACTTCCAGACGAAGGACAGGGACGAGGCGCGGCCGCGCGCAGGGCTCATCCGCGTCCGCGAGTTCATCATGAAAGACTCATACTCGTTCGACCGCGACGAGGAAGGGCTCGACAAGAGCTTCCAGCTGCACGCCGGCGCCTACGACCGGATCTTCGAGCGCTGCGAGCTCGAAGTGTTCAGGGTGCAAGCCGAGTCCGGGATGATGGGCGGTAGCGGGAGCGAGGACTACCTCGCGCCCTCCGAGGTTGGAGAGAACACGCTCGTCACCTGCGAGCGCGGCGACTACGCGGCAGATCTCGAGATCGCCCGCGGCGTGCCGCGGGCCCCGGCGTTTCCAGCGTCGCTCGACGCGCCCGAGGAGATCGAGACGCCCGGCGCGAAGACGATCGAGGACGTCGCGCAACTCCTCGGCATCGACGCGGCGGCGACCTCGAAGGCGATGCCGGTGGTCATGAACGGCACAGTCGTCCTGGGCCTCGTTCGCGGAGACGACCGGCTTGACGAGGGCAAGCTGCTCGAGGCGCTCGGCCAGGCCTTCCGTCCTGCGACCGAGGAAGAGATCCGCGAGGCCTTCGGCGCCGATCCTGGCTCGATCGGGCCCGTCGGAGTGAAGGTCGAGGTCGTGGCCGACGAGGCACTGCGCGAAGGCCAGTTCGTCGCAGGTGCGAACCGAACGGGTCACCATCTGCGCGGCGTCGAAGCGGGACGCGACTTCGAACCCCGGTTTGCGAACATCCGCGAGGTGCGAGAAGGTGACACGTGCCCGAACTGCGGCGGGGCCCTGCGGCTGCAGACTGCGATCGAGGTCGGACACATCTTCAAGCTCGACACGGACTACAGCGAGCCGCTCGAGGCTTCGTTCCTGGACGAGGACGGCGCCGAGAAGCCGCTGGTCATGGGCAGCTACGGAATCGGCCCCGCCCGGACGATGGCGGCGGTCGTGGAGCAGCACCACGACGACGACGGGATCAAGTGGCCAAAGTCGCTCGCGCCGTACGACGTGCATCTGATCGCGCTGCCGGGTCTCGAAGACCAGGCGGCGGAGGTCGCAGCGAAGCTCGACGCGGCGGGGGACGACGTGCTTCTGGACGACCGTGACCGGCGCGCAGGCGAGAAGTTCGCCGATGCCGACCTGCTCGGGCTCCCCGTCCGCGTGACGGTCGGCAAGAAGACGCTGGACGACGGTGCCGTCGACGTGCGCTCGCGCGAGACCGGCGAGGAGAACCGTGTGGCAATCTCCGAGCTGGAGAGCCTGCGCTGATGGCCCGCCGGCGCCGCTTCAGCGAGGATCCGTTCGGCGAGACGCTCGAGCGCCTGATGACCGAGAGCGGCGCCACCTACCGTGCGCTTGCGTCGAAGACGAAGCTCTCAGCCGGGTACCTGAACCACCTGGTGCACGGAAACAGGCCCGTCCCGTCGAACGAGATCGTCCGCGCGCTCGCGTCGGCCCTGGACGTCGAGCCGGAGCACTTCCGCGAGTACCGACTGCGTGTGATCACGGAGCGTCTCGAGGAGATGCCGGCGCTGATCGACCGGCTCTACAAACGGCTGGGCGAAGGGCGCTAGAGTTCGGTTCTCACGGGGCGTGGCGCAGCCTGGTTAGCGCGCTTGTCTGGGGGACCTGAGGCATCGCTTGCGATGCCGGCTAGAGAGGGGCGGGCGGCTTTGCCGCGCGACCCGTTACTCTTGTCCCCCAACGGGGCGTGGCGCAGCCTGGTTAGCGCGCTTGTCTGGGGGACAAGAGGTCCCCGGTTCAAATCCGGGCGCCCCGATAGAAAAGGCCCTGCTGAGAGGGCCTTTTCTTGTAGTGGGACTCGAGCCGCAGTTTCGCCTACCAGCTACTCACATATCGGAGCTCCAGGTGGTGGGTCGCGTTAGCGGCAATGGCCGGTCCGTAGAAGTAGATGTTCCAGTTTCCGTCGGGGGAGCTGTACTGCACCAAGGGCTTTGGACACGAGGGACACGGCTGTATTGGCGATGGCGGCACGCAGGTCTTGGGTCCCGCGTTGCGCTGCGAAGTCACGGCCTCGAAGTAGAAGTACGTCTTGGTCGGATCGAGTGACCCAGGACAGAAGTGGTTCGAGGAATAACCCATGTGAATCCATGAATCGCCGATGCCCGTCGTGAAGTCACCCATCGCAACAATCGGTGCTGCGAAGAGATTGCCGTTGGTCCGAGAATCCATGGTGCTGTACGAAAGGTCAACGCCAACGCTGCGCGGCGGTTGGCTCACGACCGGTACGAAGCCCTGCGCCGCTGGTGATGTGCCCTGGTCTTCCGCGATCCAGTAGAGGTCGCCTCCGCAGCTACTCGTGTCCGAGCCCATGGAGAATTGCCACTCTTGGGGCAGCGTAATTTGGTGTTGGACGTCCGGGTAGAAAGGCGAAAACAGTTGGTGGTAGTTCGGCGTCAGTGTGTTCATGCTGCCGCCGGATGCGGTCCATCGGGCGGGGTCTGTGGGACCTCCTGCGTGGACGTTGAATCGGGGGCAAAAGCTTCCTTGCGGCTGAATTTCGATTCCGGAGCTGACATTCGCGCAAAGGAGAAAGTCGTGGCATTCCGGATACCGGACCTCGAAGTCTCGGTAGTGGACGCTGTCCATGTAGACGCCGTACTTGATCGCGTGCAGAGGCGGCGGGGGTTGTTGCGAAGTGATGCTTACGTGCTTAGTCGCTCCCCCGACATTTCCCGAGCAGTCCACTTGCCAAGTGACTTGCGTCTGATTGGCGGTGTAGTCATATGACCCATTTGGCCACCAGCTGAAATTCCAGGGCGTGCTGGTGCAGGTGATGTTTTGGTCAGTGCCGCTGACGGAGTAACGCAGGTTCTCGGTCTGGCCCCACGCGATCGAATGAGAGCCACAATTTGAGCCCTGGCCGTAGTCGCAGAGAAAGACCCGAGTCGACCCGGCCCAGGCCTCGAGCCGGACCGCAACTGGCGCTGCCGGCCTGTCGGGACGCAGCGAAGCGAGGCCTGCGCCGATGAAGCCGTGTCCGGCAGAGGGCCGATTGGCCATAGCTGTTGAGGCAACACTGAGAGCCAGCGCAAGGCCGGCGAGAAGAACGAGCGAGCGCTTCATGGGTCCACCTCCACCAAGGAGTCCGTTATCGAACGGGTCATGCTCGTTATGCCGCCCTACTTACAGAGAGAAACGGTGTGGCTCTTATATCTCATCCTTGGCGGAAGCCGGTACTCGACGGTCGAACCAGGCACCCATGATGGCGGGCAATGAGACGGGCGAAAGCGCTTGAAGACGCTGTCTCGGGGGACGGCTGGGTGGCGGGTAGTGATGGCGAGCGCCTCCCGCTCAACGAAGGTCAGATCGCCCTCATCGATCGCGGCGAGATCGAGTCCAAAAGGCAGCGAGACCGGACTAACGGCGTTCATGGTTCAAGTCCGCGACCTTGCCCCGCTGACCCTCTAGCCACTGCGCCGGAAACGGCGCAGGTCGTTCTGCCCTTTCGATCCGTGCTGTTGGCGTGCTAACAGCCTGCTAACGCACCCGCCGCTAGATGTTTCCCGCCCGTTCCAACTTCTCGGGTTGAGTAGGCGGCGAATCCGGCTCAGCGAGGCGGCAGCGCGGCAAGAAGCAAAAGTGAGCAGAAACAGACCACAGAGCCGGGATCTGTTTGGGGGACAAGAGGTCCCAGGTTCAAATCTGGGCGCCCCGGTTGGAAAGCCGTTGGAGAGAGTGGCTTTCTTGTTGCGTCGTCCGGCAAATTGGTCAGCGCGCTTTGTCCGATGCGAGTCGTAACGTCCCGCACGTGGCCGTGCAAACGGTTTTGCCGCCGAGCTGGCTCAGGCGCTGGCTGACTGCGCATTTCAGCGATATCGACCGGCGTGAGGCGTGGGGCTACGGGGTGTGGCTCTTCTTCGGGGTGCTCGTTCTCGTGCCCGAGCTGTGGGCGGCCTTCTGGGGAGACAGCGCGAAATGGCCGACGATTTCCGGCACGGTCGGAGCGCTCGAATACGACCGTCCGGTGTTGGCACTCGTCGTCGCCGGCGTCATCGTACTCTGCGTCTACAGCGCGTTCCGGTATCCCCCTGACAAGACCGGAGTCCTCCCTGTGAGCGGTGTCCCGGCACAGCGTGCCGGTGGCTTGATCGGCGATCCGGCGCTCCCGTACAGGACGCCTCTTGGTGGCAGACTGACCCGCTCGACGACACCTGTGCGGGAGGTCGCAGCGGTGCTCTATTTCGGAATCGCCCTGCTCGTGATTGTCGTCTGCACGGCGATCGCCATCGCCAAGACGGATATCGACGGCGAGTTTGCAGTCGGGCGAACCCTCTACGGGCTAACCGCGCTCTTCTGGGTAGTCATCCCGAGCTTTCTCGCCTGGCCGAAGCGCATTGCGGTTGATGTGCCGTTTCCGACGTTGTTCGAAACGGTTCGGAGCCTCGAACGGCGGCTTCGGATCCTCGCTCTGACCGTCGCCGCCGGAATGGTCATCCTGCTGATTCACCTCGTGCTCTATCCGTGGCCGTCGAACATCCCTGACCTGAGCCGGCTTCACCGCACGTACAAGTGCCACCCGCTCCAGCCCGCCAAACCGCTCACGCCACAGGAGCAGGCAGCCTGCACGAGTCTCGACGAGGCGGAAGTCCAACCTTCCCCCGTGGCGCCGTAGCAGTTGAAACGGGCGCGGTGTAATCTGCACATGTCAGGGCCCAGCCAACGGTTCGTACCTACCACGAAGGGAGTCAGTAGTGGAGGATCACGACGTTGGACAGCTCGAGAAGCACATCGAGCAAGTACAGGATCGCCTGCGGGCACTCGCGGACGAGGATCGCTTCGCAGAGCTGATCCGGATCATCAGGAATCCCGGCTGGACGACGCCGGCCGAGTTCCATCTCGTGAACACGGGCATCAAGATCGTCGGGCGGCAGCTCGAGATCGTCGATCAGCTGTCGATCGGGTTGCTCGAAGGTAGCCAGAAGGTGTCGACCAAGACACACGCGGCCGTCTGAGCTAGGTGAGCAAGCGGCGGACGCGCCGGCGACTGCGGAGAGCTCGACGCGTCCGCCGCTTCTGCCCGCATGCGGCGTTCGCCGCGACTCGGACTAGGGTTTCGACGTGGCAACGAAGCGCGTCGCGATCATCGGAGCTGCGCTTGACCTAGGGACCGGTCGGCGCGGCGTCGACATGGGGCCTTCGGCGATTCGTTACGCAGGTCTTCGCAATCGACTCGTCGGCGCTGGCATCGACGTCGAGGACCGCGGGAATGTTCAGGCCCCTCTGGCCGAGACGCGTTCGAGCAGGCTGGAGAACGCGCGCTTCCTGGACGAGATCCTCGAGACCTGTGCCCGCGTAGCGGAGGAAGTCGAGAGCGCTCGAACGGATGGGCTCGTCCCGCTCGTGCTCGGGGGGGACCACTCGATCGCGATCGGCACGCTCAGTGGGCTCTCCTCCTCCGGGACGGGTGGGGTGCTCTGGCTCGATGCCCACGGCGACCTGAACACGCCCGAGACGACCCCGAGCGGAAACGTGCACGGTATGCCGCTCGCAGTCGTGCTCGGTCGCTGCGGGGCTCAATTCTCAGCAGACGGACTTCGCATCCCGAGTGTCGACCCTGCCCGTGTCGCCCTCGTGGGAGTGCGGTCGCTCGATCCCGGTGAGCAGGCGCTCGTCCGGGAGCTGGACCTGGCTGTCTACACGATCAGCGATCTCGATCGGCGCGGCGTCGAGCCCGTGATCGAGGAGGCGCTAGAGCGCGTCAGCGGAGGGTCGTTCCTCCATGTCTCGGTCGATCTCGACGTCGTCGACCCGGAGTTTGCGCCCGGGGTCGGCGATCCGGTGCTCGGCGGTCTCTCGTATCGCGAGGCGCATCTCGCCCTCGAGCTCGTCGCGGAAGCGGGTGTGCTCGATTCGCTCGAGCTCGTCGAGGTGAACCCGATCCGCGATCACGAGAACACGACAGCGACACTGGCGGTCGGGCTCGCGGCCAGCGCACTCGGTGTGAAGATCCTCTAGGCGAAGACGTCTGCGGAACAGCCGAAGATGAGCGCGGCGACCACGTCCGCCTCTTCGATTCCGGCGAGCGAGGGGTGGTCGAGATCGACGTCGACGTCCGCCCACGAGTCGAGCCCGAGCGATGCGGCACCCTCGTCGGAGCCAAAGGAGAGGAGCGTCTCGGGCGAGACGACGTTCCTCGTGAGCGTGCGGCGGCGCGCGATGCCCTCGAGCTCTCGGAGCTCCTCCAGCGGATCGATGCGGACATTCGAGTCCGAGCCGATGCAGAGGCCGAGGTTGCGCTCGCAGAGGCGTTCGATGGGCAGAAAACCGTCTCCGAGGTTCGCTTCGGTCGTGAGGCAGGCGCAGATCCTGGCTTCCGCTTCGGCGAGGAGGTCGAGCTCCGAGTCGTCGGCATGCGTCGCGTGGACGACCGTCGTGCGTGGCCCCAGGCAGCCCGTCTTGGCGAGCAGCTCGATCGGCCTCATTCCGTGCTCCTCGAGGCACTCGTCGATCTCGCGCGGCTGCTCGTCGGCGTGGACGTGGAGAGGAAGGTCGTGTTCCTCTGCGTACCGGCCGATCTCCTCGAGCCAGTCCGGTGGGCAGGCTCGGACGGAGTGGGGGGCAAGGCCGACGCGGATGCCCCGCTCGCGGAAGCGCTCGACCTGGTTCAGGTACTCCGCAGCCGAGGGCTGCCGGAAGCGTTCGAGGCCGCCGCGCGCGTACGCGACGTAGAGGAGAACGAATTCGATGCCGGCGGCGCCCGCGGCCTCCGCGGCGGCGAGCGCCTGCTCGAAGCCGAGGTAGTGGAACTCGCCGACCGCCGTGTAGCCGGCGGCGAGCATCTCGCGGTACACGCTCTCGTAGTCCGTCCGCACACGCTGCGACGTCTGCTCGTCGGCTAGGGCGAGCATCGCGTCGCGCCAGGCCCAGAAGTCGCCGCCCTCCATGCGGCCGCGGAGGCCGCGCTGGAAAGCGTGGCTATGGGCGTTGACGAAGCCCGGGATCGTGAGACGCCTCGCCACGAGGCGACGCTATCAGCCGCGCCGCGCGCCTTTGTTCCGGTACCGCCGACCTCCTCCCCGATTCGATCGTATCGACGAAATCCGCACGGGTGGGTCACGAAAGACGAGCAAATCCGTAACAACGCGCCGGGTGCGCTCTATCCTTGACCCTGTGTCGGTTCCCGCCGTTCCCGCTCCGCTCGCGCATGTGCCGAACGCGATCACGCTCGTCCGGCTCGCGCTGATCCCCGTCTTCGTCGGGGTCCTCGTCACAGCGGAGGGAGGCCGGAGCTGGCCCGCCGCCATTCTCTTCGGCCTCGCGGGGGTTAGCGACCAGTTCGACGGGTGGCTCGCACGCCGGTGGCGTGTCGAGTCCGCCTTCGGCAGAGTGGCCGACCCCCTCGCCGACCGGCTGATGATCGACGCCGCGATGATCCTCCTCGTCGTCGTTCACCACAGGCTGCCCTGGCCGGCGCTCGTGCTCATCCTGGCTCGAGACGCCTTGCTGCTCGGGGGGTACAAGTTGATCGTGCCCCGCGGCTACGACCTGTCCGTCAACTTCCTCGGCAAGGCCGCCACCTGGCTGCTCTACGCGGCGCTCGGCTTCCTGATGGTCACGCACACGGGGGCCACGTGGCCGCTGTGGATCTTCTGGACCGGCCTCGGGCTCGCGCTCGCCGCGGGCGCGCTGTACGTCGTGTCCGCGCTGCGAGCGGTGCGCCGGTGAAGGCCGTCGTCATGGCGGGGGGCGAGGGAACGCGCCTGCGTCCGGTGACCTCGAACCAGCCGAAGCCGATGGTGCCCATCGTCGGCAAGCCATGCATGGAGCACATCGTTGAGTTGCTGCGCAAACACGGATTCGAGGACGTGATCGTCACCGTCGCCTTCATGCCGCAGGCGATCCGCGGTTATTTCGGCGACGGCGAGACCCTCGGTGTGAACATCGAGTACTCGGTGGAGGAGTCGCCGCTCGGAACGGCCGGGTCTGTACGGCTCGCCGCGGACAAGCTCGACGACACGTTTCTCGTCATCTCCGGCGACGCGCTGTGCGACTTCGACCTCGCGAAGCTCGTCAAGTTCCACCGCGAGCAGGGTGCTGCGGTCACGATCGGGCTCAAGTCCGTCCCCAACCCGCTCGAGTTCGGGATCGTCGTCGTGGACGACGAAGGACGGGTCGAGCGCTTCCTCGAGAAGCCGTCGTGGGGCCAGGTGTTCTCGGACACCATCAACACCGGCGTCTACGTCCTCGAGCCGGAGGTGCTCCAGCACATCCCGACCGACCGGCCGTTCGACTTCTCCAAGGAGCTCTTTCCACTTCTGCTCGAGATGGGCCGGCCGCTCTACGGACTGCCGATGGAGGGCTACTGGCAGGACATCGGCAACCTCGATCAGTACCGTCAAGCCAACTTCGACGCCCTCGACGAGCGTGTGCAGCTCACGGTTCCCGGCATCCGGCTGCGCGGGAACATCTGGCTGGGGGAGGGGGTGGAGCTGGACGACCTCGACCAGATCGAGGGGCCCGCGTTGATCTCGAACTACTGCCGAATCGCGCGCGACGCGCACGTGGGGCCGTACTCGGTGCTCTCGGCGAGCGTGACGCTGCGCGAGCGGGCCCGCACGGTCCGGTCGGTCGTCGACGCGTCGAGCCACATCGGCCGCGGAGCGATCGTCGAGGGCGCGATCGTCGGCCGCTCGTGCGACATCCGCGCGCACGTGCGGCTGCAAGAAGGTGTCGCGTTGGGCGACGAGGTGAAGATCGGTGAGGAGAGCGTGCTCATGCCCGGTGTCCGCGTGTATCCGCACAAGGAGGTCGAAAGCGGCGCCCAGATCTACGAGAGTCTGATCTGGGAGACTCGCTCGTCCTCGCGCCTCTTCGGGAAGGACGGCGTTTCCGGGCTCGTCAACGTCGATCTGACGCCCGAGATGGTCGCGCGCCTCGCGGTCGCCTTCGGAACCGCGCTTCCCCGCGGTGCCAGGGTCGTGGCGAGCCGAGAGGCGCCTGCGACCTGCCGCATGATCGAGCGCTCGATGATCGCCGGGATCAACTCGACCGGCGTGGACGTCGCAGACCTGCGAACGCTTCCGAGTGCTGTCGGGCGGCACCTGCTCAAGACCCACGACTACGCCGCCGGGTTCCACGTCGGCTTCAGCTCGGCGGATCCCGAGCTCGTGGAGATCCGCTTCTTCGAGGACCCCGGGATCCAGATCACCCCGGCGCTGCAGAAGGAGATCGAGAAGCACTTCTCGCGGGGCGAGCTACGGCGCTCGGCAGCGGGCGGGATCGGCGCTGTCGAATACCCGGTACGGGCACGTGAGAGCTATGCCGAGGACCTGCTCGCCACGCTCGACATCGACGCCATCCGCTCGCGCGAGTTCCGCATCGTCGTCGACTACGGCTACTCGTCGGCATCGTTGCTGCTGCCGCTCGTGCTCGGGCAACTGGGCGTCGAGGCGGTCGCGGCACATGCCTTTGCGTCCGACGAGGCGACTGGGCCCGGCGACCTACGGGGCCTGATCGGGCAGGCGAAGAAGCTCGTGACCGCCGTCGGGGCAGACTTCGCAGCCGTCTTCGATCGTGCCGCCGAGCGTCTGTACCTGATCGACGAGAGCGGCCACGAGATCCCCGTCGAGCAGGCGCTACTGCTGTTCCTGCGGCTGATCGGATCCGACGGCCGCCGCGGCAAGCTCGCTTTCCCGGTGACGGTGACGAGCCAGGTCGACCTGCTCGTCAAGGGGAGCGGCCTTCAGATCGTGCGCACACCTGCTTCGCTGAGCGAGCTGACTCGGGCCGCCTCCGAGGACGGCGTCATCTTTGCCGGCGCCGTGGGAGGCGGCTACGTCTTTCCGGACTTCCTGCCCGCCTACGACGCGATGGCGAGCCTCTGCAAGCTTCTGGAGCTGCTGGCGCCCGTGCCGCTGCCGCTCTCGACCATCGTCGCCGAGCTCCCGGCCTCGACGCTCGTCCACCGTCAGCTGCCGTGCCCGTGGTCGCAGAAGGGGCTCGTCATGCGCGTCCTCAGCGAGCGCCTGAAAGGGCGCGACCTGGATCTGCTCGACGGGATCAAGGTCAGCGACCGTCGAGGCTGGGCCCAGGTTCTACCCGATCCCGACGAGCCCCTCGTGCACATCTACGCGGAAGGGCGTGACGAAGAGACCTCCAATGCGCTCGAGAGGGAATTCCGCGAGCTCGTCGAGGACGTGCTGCGGGAGGGGGTCGCAATCTCAAGCTGAGGTTGAACCTTTAGAGTGGTACTGCTTTACTAGCCAGCGCCGTCGTCCTCCAAACGAAAGGCTGATTGCGTGGAACCGCTTCCCGACCTGTCTTCACTGTCCGATGCCGATCTCAAGAAGCTCATCGACGACCTGACGGAGGAGGAGCAGGAGATCTCCTACCGTCGCCGGCTCCTGCACGGCAAGATCGACATCCTGCGCGCCGAGCTCGTCGCTCGGCTCCAGAAGTCGGAGGGGAAGAGCGTGCTCGAGCAGGTCGACGTCGAGGGGCTCGCGCGCATTCTCGCCGGCAAGGCTTCGCCGCCCGCAGGGGACGAAGCTTGAGCCATGTGTACTGCCCCGAATGCGGCTTCCAGAACCCGGAGGCCGCAAATTACTGCGCGAAATGCGGCGCACTGCTCGTCCGGGACGAGTCCGGTTCGGACACGACGATGAGCTATACGCCCGAGGAGGGCGACGACGAGGGGGCCGCGATCCTCGACGAGATCAAGACCGAAGGGCCGGCGCTCGTGGTCCGCTCGGGAGGAGGGCGCGCCGGCGAGCACTTCCTGCTCGAGAAGGAGAGCACGACCGTCGGCCGCTCGCCCGACTGCGATGTCTTCCTCGACGACGTGACCGTCTCGCGCCGTCACGCGCAGGTGCTCCGCCGCGACGGCCACTTCGTGATCGAAGACAAGGGGAGCCTGAACGGTACCTTCCTCAACCGCCGCCGGATCGAGTCCGGCGAGCTGGAGGACGGCGACGAGGTCCAGATCGGCAAGTACAAGCTGACTTTCCTCTCCCAGTGAGCGCCGCAGCCGAGGCACCGACCCGCAGCGGCCTGCTCCACATCGGAGCGGTCTGCCGGCACCTACGGGACGAGTTCCCGGACATCTCGATCTCGAAGATCCGCTATCTCGAGGACCAGGGGCTGCTGACGCCGAAACGGACACGGGGCGGTTACCGGCTCTTCGACGAGGACGCCGTCGAGCGCCTGCGCACGATCCTGCGCCTGCAGCGCGACGAGTTCCTTCCCCTGCGGGTGATCCGGCAGGAGCTGGCCTCGCCGGCGGCGAGCAAGTCGAAGCGACGGCGGCGCGCGGCAGGGCTCGCGGGGCCCGAAGAGGAGCTGGACATGCGGGAGCTCGTCGCTCGCTCCGGAGCGACGCCGCAGCTCGTGCGCGAGCTCGAGGAGTACGGCCTCCTGGAGGGGCGCGGAAATGGGGGAGAGAAGCGGTACGCAGCGGGCGATGCGGAAATCGCGGCGATCTGCGCGCAGCTTTCGTCGTTCGGGATCGGGCCGCGCAACCTCCGCCCGTTCCGGACCGCGGCCGACCGCGAAGGATCTCTGCTGGAACAGCTCGTCGGGCCGACGCTTCAGACGCGCAACCCCGAGCGCCGCGAGGCGGCTCTCGACGATCTGCGCACGCTCGCCGAGCTCGCGCAGGAGCTCTCGCAGCTGCTCTTCTGGCGCGCCCTCCGACACCTCGCGTCCGCCTGATGGCGATCGCCGGCGTGGACGAGCTGAAAGCGAAGATCCGCGACGTTCCGGACTGGCCGGAGGAGGGCGTCGTCTTCAAGGACATCATGCCGCTCCTCGCCGATCGCGATGCTTTGCGGCAGACGATCGACCTACTCGCCGAATGGGCGGAAGAGCGCAGGCCCCAGATCGTCATCGGCGGCGAGGCCCGAGGCTTCTTCATCGGCTCGGCGATCGCCTACAAGCTCGGCTGCGGCTTCGTCCCGGCCCGGCGGCCCGGGAAGCTGCCGCTGGAGACGATCAGCGCCGAGTACGCGCTCGAGTACGGCCGCAACACGCTCGAGCTGCAGGCGGACGCGTTCGAGGGCGGTACGCGCGTGCTCATCCACGACGACGTCCTGGCGACGGGGGGGACGTCTGAGGCGATGGCCACCCTTGTGCAGCAATTGGGCGGAGAGGTCGTCGGAATGGCCTTTCTGATCGAGCTCGACTTCCTCAAGGGTCGCGAGAAGCTCGCTGACTACGACGTTTTTTCGCTGATCCACTATTAGCGGGTCAGGCTTTCCGTCCGGGAAGCCGATTACAACGTCTAGAGAACCATGTACGACGCGCTCACAACGCGGTACACGTTCGCCTGCCCGAGCCAGGGGGAGACCCGCGTGCGACTGTCCGCCTTTCGCGTCCTCGACCGGCTCCCCGGAGCAGGTCACCCCGCCGTCTTCCAGGTCCTGTTCGACTGTCCCTGCGGTGAGGAGCACCCCGGCCTCGTCTCGGACGCAGAGCTCGACTGGGCTCCGCTCGGCCTCAGCGAGGAGCGGTTTCTCAACCTGATGACCGCGCGTTTCGAGGAGACCGCGGAGGAGCTCTCGGACCTGGCTGTGCGGCGCATCCAGGCGGGCGACTGGCCCTGGAGCTTCTACTGCTATCCGGAAGACCGGCCGCGGCCCGTTTTCCCGTCCTCCTTCTTCCTGCTCGCCCCAGGTGACGGCTCGCTCGGCCTTGCCGTGCGCTGCCCGGCCTGCGACCGGATCTCGGTCAACCTCGTCTCGCACGAGCACGTCGACCTTCCGTTTCACAACGACCGCGAGATCGGTGTCGTCCCACACGTATTTGCCGGCGATGCGGAGCGTATGCTTGAGGAGTTCAAGGACGATCTCGACGCGGGCCGCTTCGACTCGCGCTTGCTCGACTAAAACGACGAGAAACGGGCAGGACCGGGGTGGAGGTGGTGCCCATGTACGGTCTGACGAGAAGTGCGCTGACCCTGATCGGCGCCGCGGCTGCCGGATTTCTGATCTGGCTCGCTGCAAGCCTGGTCCCGGATGAGGCGGGGCTTTCGATGGGAACGCATTGGGCGATCGCCGGGCTGCTAGCAGCGGCCGGGCTGACAATGGCATTCTCACAGCTCCTCGGCGGCTGGACGAAATGGGGATGGCCGCGAGTATCTGGGAACGTGTTCCTGATCGCGTTCTTGCCGGTCCTGATCGCCGGCGGGTGGATCCTTGCGTCCGCGGAGCCGGGCCACCACTGGCTTGGCGGCCACGTGCGGAACTGGTCGGACGATCTCGGCATCGGGGCGGTCGTCGGGGATCTGAGGCTCATGTTCCCGGCTATTGCATTCGGGATCGGCCTCGTCTTCGGGCTGACGTTCGACACGACCGGGCCACGCATTCCCAAGAGGACGCGGGTGGCGGCACCCGTTCTCGAGAAGCCCGCTCCTCCCGTCGAGGACGTAGCGGACGATCGGCGCGTTCACACCGGAGACGTCACGACGCCTGCGCCGCCGCAGCCGGATCCCGCGCCGAGCGAGGGGGAGCCGACGAAGAGCTGAGGGCTCGCTCACTCCGGGGAGGGATCGCCAGGCGGCGGGCCGTCGCCGATAGATGGGTTCATGAATGCCGCCGAGCCGCCCACCCGTGGTGTAGCCCTCATCATCGAGCACTGCGCTCGCCTGAACGCCATCGAATGCGTCGGCCCGACGGCCATCGTCCGCCTCAGGCAGACGATCGGCGACGAGCTCACGCGGCTGCTTCTGAACGCGCTGGCCGGCGATCACCGCGCCCGGCCGCGTCCGGTCTAGCCCGCGGGCCGGGGCCGGTCTTCGCCGTAGATCCGGATGTACAGGAAGATCGCGCCGCTCGCGACGGCCGCAACGATGAACGACGTTCCTTGCCCGATGCCGATAGCGAGCATCCCGAGCCAGAGATAGAGAAAGAAGCCGAAGGCCCAGAGGAAGGCGGCGACGCCCTTGTCGATGCTCGGAGGACGGGGGTGGAACGTCATTGCGGCATCGTATTGGACCAAAAAAATTCGCCGAGCCGGTTGCGCTTTCGTCCGCTCAACCGACCAACTTTCGGCTTCCGCCTACGGCCGCCCGGCTGGGCCTCGATCTACTCGCGCTCCGTGCTCGGCGCAATCAGGACACTAGAGATCTCAAGCCGTCCGATCAAGACCTGTCGAAACGCGAACGCCGCAATTTGCAAAACATTCAGTTTTCAACATTTTCCACACCTTCGGTGTCTCTCTGTGGAGAAACCTGGGGAAGAGGAAGCCCGGCGCGTTCCGATTTGGTCGAACTTGACATAACACTGATTATCGTGCGTGGAAAGGAGCGGGCCCGGTAGTCAGGCAGCCGTTACAGCTATCGTGTTTGATCTGCCCATCGCCCTGGTATTCAGAGAAATAGGTTCATGACCGTCGAGCTCGAGCACGTCCTGGGCGCGGAGGACGTCCGTCAGGTCATCGAAGCCGCCGAACAGGCTGGCTCTGTTCGCGCATCCGAGCTCGCTGAGCTCGTCGAGGCGCACGAGCTCAGCGAGCTCGAGGTCGACGCCCTCCACCGTGAGCTCGACCAGCGGGGAATCGAGATCCTCGAGGACGAGAAGGAGCCGGCGCCCCCACCACAGCCGGTCGTCTACGAGACGACCACGGACGCGCTCCAGCTCTTTCTGCGGGAAGCCGGGCGCCACGCGCTGCTGACCGCAGCCCAGGAAGTCGAGCTTTCCAAGCGGATCGAGCGCGGCGACCCACAGGCGAAGCAGCACATGATCCAGTCGAACCTGCGACTCGTCGTCTCGATCGCGAAGAACTACCGGAACCAGGGCCTCCCGTTCCTCGACCTGATCCAGGAGGGAACGCTTGGCCTGATCCGCGCCGTCGAGAAGTTCGACTGGCGCCGGGGCTACAAGTTCTCGACCTACGCGACGTGGTGGATCCGCCAGGCGGTCGCGCGGGCGCTCGCGGACAAGGCCCGGACGATCCGGATGCCGGTTCACATCGTCGAGCGGCTGCAGAAGATGAACAAGGCCGAGCGCCTGCTCTGGACGCAGCTCGGCCGCGAGCCCACGCTCGCGGAGATCGCCGAGGAGGCGAGCCTCCCTGTCGAGCAGGCACGTGAGGTGAAGGCCGCAGCGCGGGCCTCGACGAGCCTCGACCAGCCCGTCGGCGAGACCGAGGACGCGGTCTTCGGCGATTTCGTGGCCGGTGACGGCCCCTCCCCCGAGGACGAGGTCGAGATCACGCTGCGCAGCCAGGCGCTCACGCGGGGTCTCGCTGCCCTCTCCGAGCGCGAGCGGAAGGTGATTGCCCTCCGCTACGGCCTCAAGGAATCGGAGCCGAAGACACTCGAGGAGATCGGCCGGACGCTAGGACTGACGCGCGAGCGCGTTCGCCAGATCGAAGTCCATGCTCTGCGGAGGCTGTCGAAGCTCCGCGAGATGGAATCAGTGGCCGGCTAAGAGTCGAGAAAAGTCCGGCGCGCTGCGCGCGCCATGACGACTTTTCTCGAATGGTCTAGTAGCCAGCATGTGCAGCGAAGTCGGGCAAAGCCCGCCTTCGCGAGGGCGCTACTTCTTCGTCGGCTTTAGCTCAGCCGGCAACGAGAAGGTTGGGGCGGGGATTGTCCCTTTGATGCACGTCATGTCGTCGAATGTCCTAGCCAGAATTTGGCTTAGGGCTCAGATTGAATCCGTCCGCCAAGGCCATTCGGACCGCCCCTCCAGGGTTCCCCCCTTTCTCGCCTCTATCTCCTTCAGAGCTCTTGAGTACAGCTTCTGAAGCCGGTCTGCCCTGTAGCCCTCTCCCTTGTTCGCCAGGGTGACGGCAATCCAGTGAACGTCATCGAGCGAGGCCGCCGGAATCGCGAGTCGGTCAGGAGTGGACAGTCCACCCGCGAGAAGGTCGAGATGGAGGCCTATCACTTTCGCCTCGAACTTCTGCCGATACTCCGCAAGAACGTTGGCCTCGTCCGTGCGGTTGACGTGCTTGGCGAGAAAGGCGTAGATGCCCTTCGACGTATCGCTGCAGTCCGTCCCAAGTTCCGCGGCCTCCTCAATGGTTCTGATTGGCAATGAGGACACGAACTTGTCCGGCTCCTCCTTCTGACGAGCGTTCTCCTCGTGGTCGCGCCGGGCAGCTTGTACGCCGAGCAGGACGAAGACGACTGACACCAAAAGAACGGCAATCCAAAATCCTTGTCTTGGCTGAAAAACAGAGCACCAAGAGCTGTCGTCCCAAGCGCTAATCCCACCGCGTAGTAAGCCTTCGCGGGCATGACGGAGAGTCTAGGAGGCACGACTGCTGCCCTGGCCCGTGCATCAAAGGGACGATCCCCGTTGGGACCATCCGCGGCCGTCTGGTCGGCTTGTTACTCGCTCAGATAGAGCTGCAGGCCTGGCGCGACCTGGCGTAGCTCGCGCAGTGCGCGGGCCTCGAGCTGGCGAACACGCTCGCGGGTGATGCCGAGGCCGAGGCCGACCTGCTCGAGGGTCTGAGGGCTCTCGCCGTCCAGGCCGAAGCGCAGTGCCAGTACCCGGCGCATGCGCGGGTTCAGACGCCGCAGGGCGCCGGCGAGCTCGCGGGAGCGAAGCATCTTGGCCGTCGCGGCATCCGGCTGGTCGGACTTCGTGTCCTCGATCAGATCTCCGTAGATGCTCTCCCCATCCCCCACCGGGGTTTCGAGGCTGACCGGATCTTCGATCAGCTCGAGCAGCTCCTGCACGCGCTCGGGCGGGAAGCCGCTCTCCTTCGCGATCTCCGGGATGAGTGGATCGCGGTTCAGCTTCTGGGCGAGGATGCGGCGGGCGCGGAGAACCTTTCTCGTCTGCTCCGCGACGTGGACCGGAAGCCGGATCGTGCGGCCCTGGTCTGCGAGGGCACGCGTCACGGCCTGGCGGATCCACCAGGTCGCGTAGGTCGAAAGCTTGTAGCCGAGCTTGTAGTCGAACTTCTCGACGGCTCGGATCAGGCCGAGGTTGCCCTCCTGGATCAGGTCGAGCAGCGGGACGCCGGCCTTCGTGTAGTTGCGCGTGATCGACATCACGAGCCGGAGATTGCACTCGATCAGCCGGCGCTTCGCGGCCTCGTCCCCGTCGTCCTTGCGGCGGGCGAGCTCGCGCTCTTCCAGTGGGGTGAGCAACGGGCCGTCGCCGATCTGGCGGACGTACAGCTTCAGAGGGTCCTGCGTGACCGCGGCAACGGCGTCGTACGGGTCTTTCTCCTCGACCTCGGCGGGCTCGTCGAGGCTCGCCGGATCCGGAACGACCTCGAGCTTTGTCTCGGGAGCGGGGTCGGCTTCCGGCGGTTGCTGGGGGAGCGGCCTTGCCATCGAGCCGTGTATCGGTCGCGAAGCGGGGTGGCTTAGTCGAGTAACCCTCGATCGAGGGACTGCAGCTCCGCTAGCGAATACCGAACCACCTTGTAGAGCTAACTCCAGGCGATCTTGGCCGTCGTATGTGTCAGGGGTCTCCTGGGCCCGCCGCTATGAGCGAGCCGGGGTCGTCTGGCGAGGCTCCTACGATCAAGCCATGTGTGGAATCGCCGGATACAGCCTCCATCGCGCGAGCCGAATCGACCGGACGCTCGCGGCCCAGGCCTTGCTTGCAGGGATCGCAGAGCGCGGCGCCGACGCCGTCGGCTACGCGTACCGGGGCGACGGCGGCACGCTCTCGGTGTACAAGCAACGCTCAGGCGCGAGTGCCCTCCTCGAGCGAATCGCAATTCCCGCCGAGGCCACCGAGGCGCTCATCCACGTGCGGGACTACACGAAGGGCCATCCCAGGATCACCGCCAACAACCACCCCGTTCGCCACGGAGCGGTCAAGGGCGTGCACAACGGGATCATCCTCAACGACGAGGAGATCTTCGCCCGGCACGGCTTCGAGCGGCAGGAGCCGGAGATGACCGTCGACTCCGAGGCGATCTTCGCCCTCGTCGACGCCGAGGGGCCGAGCGCAGCTGTGCTCGAGGAGCTCCGCGGCTCGATGGCGACCGCGTGGCTCGACGAGCGGATGCGCGACACCGTGTTCGTCGCGCGCGGGGTCGGACGCCCGATCTGGCTCGGCGAAAGCAAGAAGGAGGCGTTCTTCGCGTCGACGAAGGATGCGCTCGAGGTCGTCGAGCGCTATCTGGGCCTGCGGCTGAAGAAGCGCGAGCTGCCCGAGGGAATCTTGCTCTCGCTCGGCGAGGGCAAGCGAATCGGAGCCGACCGCTTCACGCCGGACCGCGCTTTCGAGGAGACGCCCCTCCCGGCCGTGCGCGCGCCGGACGAGGGTGCGTTCTGCCTGAGCCGCCTTGCGGCGATCGCTGCCGCCTGAGCAGCCGCCCCTCCGGCGACACCTCCACCCCATCTTCCCGCAGCCGTTCCCGGACGAGGTACTGGAACGTCCCCCAGGCACCGACCTGGCGGTGCCGCCCAGAAGAGCCCGGGCCAGCTTTGCCGGTGCGGGCACTCAATCCACCTCCCGGCTCGAGCATGCGGTAGACCTGCCACTCGCTCATCAGCGTTGAATTCTCCCGCCTGGCTTCCTTCCAGTCTGCGAACTTCGGCAGCCGCCCGATCTTGCGTGCGATCGCCGCTCCCTGCTCGATCGCGCGCTCGAGCCGCTCCTCCCCCACCGGCACGTCGAAGCCGGCTTCCCTGAGGGCGTTCTTCAACGAGCCGAACATGTGCCAGTAGAGCGACTTGGAGGGCATCGAGGTGCGATGCTCGTCGAGGTCCTTTGCCGTCGGCGGACGACCGAGCTTGTCTCCGAGCTCCCGCAGGAGGCGGATCAGGTCGGCCGGCTCTGCGAAACGCCGCGGAACGAGCCCGGCCTGGCGCTTCGCGTCGTTCCAGCTCCCGAAGTGCTGGATGACCGTCTGCGGGTGCACAGTCGTCTCCTCGTCCTGCTCGAACTCGCGCATCGTCGGCGACCGCCCCAGGCGCTCAGCGGACGCGCGCAGCTGGTCGAGGATCTCCTCGTTCGAGTAGCGCTTGCGAATCCCGGCCTGAAATTCGGCTAGAGCCTTGGGATCGATGCGCGAGAGAGCCGCCCGAGAGGCCGGGCGTTTGTGGGGCATAGCAAGAAGAATAGATCAGGATGGAGCAATTG
>JBGOSR010000011.1:0-21423 GCA_041476065.1 Gaiellaceae bacterium | reverse complement strand
CGAGCTGTCGGAGACGGTCGGCCGCCTCATCGATCGTCTCGACGCGGTTGTGGAGGTAGAACGCCTGGCCGCCGCGGGCGACCTCGCGCTCGAGGGCCGTCTTGACGAGCTCCTCGTCGTACTCGCCGACATGCGTCCTGATCGGTCGGCGGCCCTCGGGCGGCGTCTCGATGACCGAGATGTCGCGCAGCCCAGAGAGCGACATGTGCAGCGTGCGCGGGATCGGAGTGGCCGTCAGCGCGAGCACGTCCACCTCGAGCCGCAGCACCCGGAGAAGCTCCTTCTGCGCGACGCCGAAGCGCTGCTCCTCGTCGACGATGACGAGCCCGAGCTCCTTCGGGATCACGTCGCGCGAGAGGACGCGGTGCGTCCCGATCAGCACGTCGACCTTGCCCGCGGCGAACTCGGCAAGCACCCGCTTCACGTCCGCAGGCTTGCGGAAGCGCGAGACCATCTCGACCTGGACCGGGAAATCCCGGTAGCGCTCGCGGAACGTGTTCCAGTGCTGCTGGGCGAGGACGGTCGTCGGGACGAGCATCAGCGTCTGCTTGCCGTTCAGCGCGGCGGCGAAGGCGGCCCGCACCGCGACCTCGGTCTTTCCGAAACCGACGTCGCCGCAGACGAGCCGGTCCATCGGACGCGGCGCTTCGAGGTCCTCCTTGACGGCCTCGATCGCCGAGCGCTGGTCGGGCGTCTCCTGGTAGGGGAAAGAGGCTTCGAGGCGCTCGAGCCAGTCCTGTGAGAGGTCGTAGGAGATACCCGTCGCGTTCTGGCGCCGCGCATAGAGCTCGATGAGCTCGCCGGCGAGCTCGTGGATCGCAGCTCGGGCGCGCGACTTGAGCAGATTCCACGCCTTGCCCCCGAGCTTCGAGAGGGCGGGTGCGCTCGCGTCGGCGCCGATGTAGCGCGAGACCTTGCCGACCTGCTCGTGTGGGACGTACAGCCGGTCTTCGCCGCGAAAGGCCAGCTGCAGGTAGTCGCGCGTGATGCCGGCGATCTCCCTCGTCTCGAAGCCGAGCAGCTTGCCGACGCCGTGGTCCTCGTGGACGACGTAGTCGCCCGTCCGGAGCTCCGCGAACGACTGGAGAGCCCGGCCCGCGGGAGCTGCACGGCCTCGCGCGCGGCGCCGGAAGACCTGGGTGTCCGGGAGCAGGGCAAGCCCGAGCTCGCGCCAGACGAAGCCGCGCCTCGCTGGGCTGACGGCGAAGAGGAGCTCGGCCTCGTCGGGCAGGTCCTCGCCGGTCTCGATCAGGCGCGCTTCGACGCGGCGCAGGAGGTTCTCGGTGCGAAGCGCCTCGCCCTGGTGAGGGAACACGACAATCGTGCGCAGCCCACCGCGCACCAGGGCGCGGAGCTCGTTCTCGGCCTCCGCGAGGCCGCGTGCTGCGATCGCAGGCCGCTGCGCCTCGAAGGCGAACGGCTGGCCGGCGGGAAGCGTGTCGAGCTCGACCGCCTGCTCGAGGGGCACCGGCCCGAGCTGCTCCTCCTCCCAGACCTTGCGCACCTCGTCCGGCTGCCAAACGAGGTCGGGGCCCGCGGGGATCGGCACGACGAGATCCCCGGGGAGGGGCGGGGCCTCGCCCTCCTTGGCGGTGAGGCGCGGCTCCACGAGGTCGAGCCGCCGTTCGGCCGCCGGGTAGATCGTGGCCTCTTCGAGGGGGTGCAGCGTGCGCTGCGTGAACGCCGAGAAGGCGCGGATGCTCTCGATCTCGTCTCCGAAGAGCTCGATCCGAAGAGGCTCCCGGCCGGTTGTCGGATAGACGTCGACGATCCCACCGCGGAGCGCGAACTGGCCGCGCTCCTGCGCCTGCTCGACCCGGTCGTAGCCGGCAAGCCCAAGCTGTTCGGCGAGCCCGTCGATCCCGGGCTCGTCGCCGGAGGCGATGCGGATCGGCTCCGGACGCGCGTCCGGAGGAGGCATCCCTTCGGCGAGCGCCGCGGCGGAGGCGCTGACGAGCCCTCCTGCCGCCAGGACAGCGAGCGCTCGCGCCCGCTCTCCCACGAGATGAGGCGGCGGCTCGAGCCCCGAGCCCCAGCTCACGCCGCGGCTCGGCAGGAGCGCCACGCGCTCGTCGCCGAGAAACCAGCCGGCCCCCTCCGCCGCGTCGCGCGCGTCGGCGTCCTCCGGCGCGAGCACGACGAGCGGACGCGCAAGCTCCTCGTAGATCGCGGCGAGCACGAGCGGAAGCGCAGGCTCCGAGACCCGCGCGCGTGTATCGGGGAACTCCTCGAAGAACGCCCGGAAGCGCTCGCTCTCGGTGAGCTCGCGGATGAACGGGTGGAGGACGGGTGGGTCCATGACGACCGACGGAACCGGCGTTCCGCGGGCACGAATCGTATCGATGCAGCCGGGGCTCAAAGTCCTGGCCACGCGCCCATCCCAAGCCCCCACCCACCCTCAGGGGGTGTCAGGGTACTCGGCCCGATGTGGGGCGTTTGTGCCGAGTTCGGGTCAGTTGAAGCGCTGCTGGGCCGGCTCGAGGCCTTCGCGGGCGATGACCTCGACGGCGTCCGCCGCTGTCGAGACGAGGGCCTCGACGTCGACCTCGGGCTCGAACTCCGAGAGGACGTGGTCGGCGACAGGGCGCCGATCACCTCGGCCCGGTCTCCCCACGCCGATCCGGAGACGAAGAAAATCCTGCGTTCCCAGGGTCGACGCGATCGAGCGGAGGCCGTTGTGACCGGCGAGGCCGCCGCCGAGCCGGATCTGGAATCGCCCTGGCTCGAGATCGACGTCGTCGTGGACGACGAGCAGGGCTTCTGGCGGAACCTTGAAGAAGCGTGTCGCCGCGCCGACCGACTGGCCGGACACGTTCATGTAGGTCTCAGGCTTGAGCAAGGCCAGCCGTAGCTCGCCGTCGCGAACCTCCGCGAGTTGCCCCGAGAACTTGGAGCGAAACGAGCCGTCGTGCCGGCGGGCGAGCTCGTCCGCGACACGCCAGCCGATGTTGTGACGCGTGCGCTCGTATTCCCTTCCCGGGTTGCCCAGGCCGGCCACGAGCAGATCGAGTGTCGAGGCGCGCTCGCCCCGACGAAAGAGGCGCACTAGCCCTCTGACTGCTGCTGCTCGCCGCCGCCACCCTCTGCGGCCTCGCCCTCGGCAGGCGTTTCGCCGCCCTCTGCGGCCTCGCCCTCGGGAGCCTCCTCGCCTTCGGGCAGCTCGCCCTCTTCGAGCTCTTCGCCCTCGACCTCTTCGGGCTCGGGCTCGACGAACACAGTCGGCATGGTGACCGTCGCAAGCACGGTCTCCTCGGGATCGTCCAGATAGGTGACGCCTTCCTGTGCGGGCAGGTCGACGAGGCGAAGCGTGTCGCCGATCGCCATCCCGCTGACGTCGAGCTCGAGGTGGTCGGGGATCTCCATCGGTAGCGCCTCGACGTTGAGGTCGCGGCTCACCTGCGAGAGGACACCGCCTTCCTTGACGCCGGCCGGCTCGCCGATGAGCTCGACCGCGACCTGCGCCTGAATCGGCTGGTCGAGGCGAACCTCGTGCAAGTCGATGTGCGCGAGCCTGCCGCTCGGCACTTCCTGCTGGTAGTCCTTGAGGACGGCCGGATGCGTGCTCCCTTGTCCGTCGAGGACGACGTCGAGAATCGCGTGCAGGCCGGAGTCGCCGGAGAGCGCACGCCGCAGGTCCCGCTCGGGCACGCAAAACGGATGCGGAGGCTTCCCGCGCCCGTAGAGCACGCCCGGGACGAGTCCCTGGTTGCGCAGCCGCCGCGAATCGGCGGAACCGCGCCCCTCGCGCTCCTTGACCTGCAGCTTCACTCGTTCACCGGCCATTTCGGCGGCGAAGTGTAGCTGAGGGTTTGGCGGAACATTGCTCGTCGCCGGGGTGCGATGGTCACTCCGGGGCGCGGACGCAGGGAGCACCCAGGCTGGTGGCCTGGGTGCGACTGAGGACCCGGCCTCGGGGGGAGCAGCGCGGCCCGGCGGCTCAGACCATGTTCCGCCAAACCCTCGGTAGAGCGCCTCTACTTCTTGATGTGAAGGTCGATCCCGAGGAAGAGGAGAGGCCAGAGCACGACCGCGAGGACCGCCGACCCAATCAGGCGAATCGTGTCCAGGTGCTTGAAGTAGTGCTTCTCCGCGGCGACGGCGACACCGATGGCGATGTAGACGAGGCCGGCAAAGCTTGGTCGGAACATGGGTCTGATCATCCCACGTTTCCGGCGGGCTAAAACCCGCTGCTCTAGACGACCTGGTTCGCAGAGAGCTGGTCGGCTGCAGTAGACCGGCCCTCCTCTACTGACAGCGGGTCTCGTGAAGTGCGCGTCCGCGAAGGGCAGGGCTTGCCGGTACCGGCGGTTCAGTCGTCCGCGGGGGGCGCGTGCACCGAGCCCGGCGGGCGTAGCGCGATGACGGTCGCCCCGTGGTCGCGCCGGTCCAGCGCCCGCAGCAGGGCAGCGACGCAGTCGCCGTCGAACTGACGGCCGGAGCCCTCCTCCAGTTGGCGACGGGCCTCGCTCTCGGGGAGCGCCGCTCGGTAGGCCCGGTCCTCGGTCATCGCCCTGTAGGCGTCGCAGACTGCGACGATTCGGGCGCCGCGGGGGATTGCGGGGCCCGCCAGCCCGTCGGGGTAGCCGGTTCCGTCCCAGCGCTCGTGGTGGTGGCGCACGATCGGGAGGATCGCCTCCAACGACTGGATCGGCCTCAAGATGTGCTCACCGACCTCTGGGTGCGCCCTCATGACCGCCCACTCATCGTCGGTGAGTGGGCCTAGCTTGTTCAGGATCGCCTCCGGAACCCGCACCTTTCCGATGTCGTGGAGAACGGCGCCGAGCTCGACGCTCCGGACCGTCTCGAGGTCGAGGTCGAGCTCAGCGGCAACCGCAACCGCGAGCCGAACGACTTCCTCCGTGTGCCGGCTCGTGCGTGCATCCTTCGCCTCGAGCGCGTTCGAGAGCGACGCGAGGGTCTCCCGGTAGAGGCGTTGAGCGCGCTCTTCGTGCTCGAACCCGGCGAGGAGTGCTCCTACCTGCGCGGCCGCGACTTCCGCGAGATGGCGCTCGAATCCGGAGAACACGCGAGCTCGCGTGTCGTAGACCTCGATCAGGCCCCAGGTGCGTGACTCGACCATGAGCGGCACGAGCAGCACGGCCTGCATCTCCATCTCGCGGAGCACGAAGAGCTCGGCCGGGTCAGCGCCGGCGTCGCCTGCGGAGATCGAGCACAGGTTTCCCGACGCGAGGACGGCGGCGGTCGTCGGATAGTCGGCGAGGTAGTAGCTGAGCCCTCGAGCCACTCGGCGGTTCGCGGACGCATAGTCGGCGACCTCGCGCAGTAGACCGTCCTCGACCTGCGAGACGAGGCAGGCCTGGCCGTTGAGCATCAGCGTCAGCTCACGGCCGGCGACGCGCAGCATCCGCTGCGAAACCTGCTCCGCTGCGATTGCGCGCGAAAAGGCGACGAGCCGCGACAGGGGATCCGAGCTTGCGGCGGCGGCCAGCGCGAGGGGCCCGCGGATGCCGCTCACCGTTGCGTGTGGCTCGGCGGTCATGCCGCCACCTCGATGCGGGAGCCGGAACGCTTCGCCTGGTACATCGCCTCGTCTGCGATGCGAACGAGCTCATGCGGTTCCTGGTCGGAGCTTCGGGTCGCAACCCCGAAGCTCGCCGTCAAGGTCCGGACGAGAGGATCGATGTTGACTTCCAGCGCTGCCATCACGCGGCCGACGACATCGCGAGCTTCCTGTTCCCCGGCCCCTGCGAGGAGGAGGGCGAACTCGTCGCCGCCGACCCGGAATGCGAGATCCTCGTTCCGCACCAGCTCGGCGAGCAGCGCGCCGAACCGCGCAAGCGCGCTGTCACCGACGGCGTGTCCGTGGCTGTCGTTGATCTCTTTGAAGTTGTCGAGGTCGAGGAACACGAGCGCGAGCGCCCCGAGGGAGCCCGCGTGTTCGGATGCCTGCTGCAGCCGTTGAAACAGGGCGCGCCGGTTCAGGAGGCGTGTAAGCGAGTCGTGGTCGGCAAGGAAGCGCGTTTCCGCGAGTTGGGTCGCGACCGCGAGCGCCTCCATGGCGTGGTTCGCGAAGATCCGGAGCGCCTGGAGGACGTCCTCGTTCGGCAGCAGCCGGCTGCGCGGCTCATCGGCCCAGAGGACGCCGCGGACTGCGCCGTCCAGGTCGTAGAGCGGCACCGCGAGGTAGTGGTGGTTCCAGGCGAGCGGTCCTCTGCCGTTCAGGACAGATTCGTAGACGATCTCGCGTTTGCCCACCCTTTGCTCGGCTTCGGCCCGAGGCACGAGATAGCAGCCTGCAATCTCGAAGCGGGAGTCGAACAGTCGCGAGACGACGGAGAGCTCTGGACTGCCTGTCGCCGCGATGTCGCTCTCGTCCCAACCGGCTGCCGCAGCCGGCTCCAGCAACTTGGTGTCCGGGTCCTCGCAGAGTTGGATGAGGACCTTCTCGAAGCCGAGCGCTTCCCGCACCGCCTCGCAGACAGAGGTCAGCATCGCTTCCGTGGACATGGTCTGGGGGAGCTGCGACGACACGCGCAGAAGCTGCTCGAGCCCCGCCTGATGTCGGCTGAGCCGCGCGCGTTCCTGCGCCGTCTCCAGTGCGAGCGCCGCGTGCGAGGCGAGAGCCGCGGCGAGCGTGAGCTGCTCGTCGTCGGGGCGCAGGCCGTTCAGCGGATCGCCAAACGACATCACGCCCACGATATGTCCGTCGGATCGCTCCAGCGGCACGAACAGCTCGTCGTTCGGGTGCCAGCCTTTCGGGCCGTCGACGACGGGCTCTCCCGGCGGCACGAACCGCATTCCGGTGTGCTGTGACCAATCGAAGGCTTCGTTGGGGATGAAGTACGCGCCGCAGCGCAGGAAATCCGGGTGGAGTAGGGGCTTCCAGCTCTCCCAGTCGTAAATCGATCCCAGCAGTGCCTCGCGGACGCTGTCGCTCCCGTACACGGTCTCGACGGAGAAGTCGTCCCACTCCGGCCGGTACACGTTGAGGACGACCGTCTGGAAGCCGAGCGTCTCCGCTACGGCGCGCGCAATCGTACCGAGGACGGAGCCGACGTCCTCTCCGCTGCGGACGGCGCGGGCGACCTCGAGCAGGGCCTGCAACGACGACGCGACTTTGGGCGCAGAAACGCCTCCATTCTGCGCGCGTGCGTCAGCACGTTGAGATTCGTTGCTCGCCATAGCCACAGTGCCGGCCACCCTGTACCCACAGGATCGCGGGAAAAGCAGGCCCGGGCATCACCCGTCCGAGTGATGGCCATATGACGGAAAGGGCCATGGCTACCAGTTCGTGGAGCGCGCATGGGGGCAATGCAGGGCCTGCCACCGCGCAGGCCCAAGCGTGCGAGATCGACCCGCGACGCTGAATCTCCGAGCAGAAACGGCGGTCCTACCGCTTGGCAGGGGCTGTTGCTCTTAGAAGAGCTGGTTCTCGCCGGCGAAGATCGCGGAGACGGATTCGTCGCCGAAGACGTTCATGATCGTCTCCGCCAGCAGGCGCGAGACCGGCAGGACGTCGAGGTTCGCGGGCCGGGTGACCGGGTCGAGCGGCACCGTGTTCGTCACGGTCACGGTCTTCAGGTTGCTCGCGGCGATCTTCTCGAACGCGTTGCCGGGGAAGAGCCCATGGGTGGCGCAGGCGTAGACCTCGGTCGCGCCCGCCTCGATCAGCGCCGCCGCGCCGGCGATCAGCGTCCCTCCCGTGACGATCATGTCGTCGCTCATGATCGCGACCTTGCCTCGCACATGACCGATCACCTCGGTCACCTCAGCCGTGTCGTGCTCCGGCCGGACCTTGTTCATGATCGCGAGGTCGGCATCGAGCATCTGGCCGAAGCGCCGCGCCATCTTTGCGCGCCCGGGGTCGGGCGAGACGGCGACGACCTTCTCGCCGTGAAGGCCCTTGTCCCGGTAGTACTGGGCGAAGAGCGGAAGCGCGGTCATGTGGTCGACAGGCACGCTGAAGAAGCCCTGGATCTGGCCTGCGTGGAGGTCCATCGTCAGGACGCGGTCGACGCCCGCGACCTCGAGGCAATCGGCAACGAGCTTCGCGGTGATCGGCTCGCGCGGGCGGGACTTCTTGTCCTGTCGTGAGTACGGGAACCACGGCACGACAGCCGTGATCCGCTTCGCCGAGGCGAGCTTTGCGGCCTGGATCATGATCAGCAGCTCGACCAAGTGGTCGTTCACCGGCGGGCTGCCCGACTGGACGATGAAGACGTCGGCGCCGCGGATCGAGTCGCTGTAGCGGCCGTACAGCTCACCGTTCGCAAACATCTTCAGGGACACCTCGCCGAGCTCGACGCCGAGCTCCGAGGCGATGTCCTCGGCGAGCGGGCGATTCGAGCTCCCGGAGAACAGCATCAGCCGCTTCCATGGGCCACGCTCGATGAACCGCTCCGGGTTCGGCTGCGGGCTCGCGACTCGAGCTTCGAGGCCCGGCAGCTGCGTCAGCTCAGTCGTGCCGGTTTCGATCATCGAATCCTTCCTTGTTGACCTGCTTGCTTCGGGCGATCGCGAGGGCCCCGGGCGGGACGTTTTTCGTGACGACCGAGCCCGCAGCAACCCAAGCATTGTCGCCAACCGTGACCGGAGCAACGAACACATTGTCGCTGCCCGTGTGGACGTTGCGGCCGATCTCGGTCCTGAACTTGCCGGGACCGAGCTCGGGCCGGTAATTGGCCGTGATCGCCCCCGCGCCGATGTTCGTCCCCTCCCCCACGTCTGCGTCTCCGATGTAGGACAGGTGCGGGACTTTCGCGCCCGCTCCGATGCGCGAGTTCTTGATCTCCACGAATGTGCCCGCCTTCGCTCCTGCCTCGAGCTCGCTTCCGGCGCGAAGGTAACAGAACGGTCCGACGGTCGCCTCGGGCCCGATCACGGCGTCGACGGCGACCGCGTGCGGGCCGACGATTGCGCCCGCGCCGACCCTGGTCTTGCCGCTGAGGACCGTGAACGGGTGGATCGTCGCCTCGGGCTCGATGTCCACGTCGGCCCCGATCCACGTCGTCTTCGGATCGACGATCGTCACGCCCGCGAGCATGTGCGCCTCGTTGACCCTGTCGCGGAGAGCGGCGGCGGCCTCGGCTAGCTCCGCGCGCGTGTTCACGCCCTCGGCCTCGACGGGATCGGGAGCGACGTGGGCGACGACACGCTCGCCATTCTCAACCAGATGGCGCACGGCGTCGGTCAGGTACAGCTCGCCCTGGCTGTTCGCAGTGTCGAGCGAGTCGAGTACGGGCCAGATCTTCGCAGCGGCAAAGATGTAGATCGAGGAGTTCACCTCGTCGACCTCGAGCTGCTCGGGAGTCGCGTCGGCGGCCTCCACGATCGCGTTCACCTCCCCGTCGGCGTCGCGGATGATCCGGCCGTACTCGCGCGGATCCGGCGGACGAAAAGAGAGGATCGTCGCGGCTGCATTCTCGCGGCGGTGCGTCTCGAGGAGCTCCCGCAGGAGCCCGGCGCCGAGCACTGGGGCGTCGCCCGAGAGGACGAAGAGATCCTCGTCGAGCCCACGCAGCACATCGCGGGCGGCCGCGAGCGCATCGCCGGTGCCTCTCGGCTCGGCCTGCACGGCGACCTGGACGCCGTCGAACTCGCGCGCGCCCTCCGGCGACGTGACGACCACGACCGGGTCGGCCTCGACTTCTCGTGCCGCCTCGACGACCCAGTCCACCATCCGCCGTCCCAGCAGCCGGTGGAAGTGCTTGGGCGTCGCCGAGCGCATGCGCGTGCCGAGGCCGCCGGCGAGCACGACAGCTGCGGGGTTTGGCGGGCTCATTCCGCGAAGTTTGCTGGGGCGCCAGGATTCGAACCTGGGATCACGGGACCAAAACCCGTTGCCTTACCGCTTGGCTACGCCCCAAGGGATCTCAGTTTGCCAGTCTTCAGCGGCGACGGGAGAAGAGCAGGACAAGCGCGACGACGGCGACGGCCGCGACGATGATCAGCGCGAGCGTCCCGATGAGGATCAGGAGCACCGGCACGAGCATGACGAGCGCCTGCGAGACCGCTGCGATCCACCCGACCTGGCCTGCGGCGTCGGAGCTCAAGCGGTTGCCGCCCGAGAAGTAAAGAGCGACAACCGCGATCGCGACGATGAGAGCGATCGGCCACGAGATCGCGTGGAGGATGATGAACGCGCCCTCGATGACGGCGATCCAGAGCGCGATACGAACTCGCCGCGCTCGAAGCCAGCGCCCGGTTCGGCTGGTGCCGTGCTCGATGAGAGCTCCGCGTTCGAGCATCGGTCAACCGTACCAACGAGGCGCCGTGAGCCAGGTCCGTCCGCGGGACTCCAGCGCGACACGCGCGGCGTCGGCCTGCTCCTGGTTACCGAAGAGGCCGTAGACCGCTGGGCCGGCGCCGGTCACGTCGGCTCGGAAGGCGCCAAGCTCGCGAAGCTCGTCGGCGAGTGGCGAAGAGACAAGGTCGTTCGGCGGCAGCGCGGCGAGATCTCGTGCAGCGAGTGCCTCGCGCAGCAACGCGCAGCGTCCGTCAAATCCGCCGGCCCGATCGAACGCCTCGTAGACAGCAGCCGTCGAGGTCTTGTCGATGCCGGTCGGCAGCACCAGGACCGCCCAGTAGTCCCGCGGGAGCTCGAGTTGCTCCAGGTGAGTGCCGTCCCCGCTGCCGAGCTGCGGCCCTTCCGCGAGGAAGAACGGGACATCCGCTCCGATCCCGGCGGCCATCTCTTGCAGGCGCTCGTCCGGCAGCGGCTCGGCCAGCGTCTCGTTGGCCAGCCGCAGGGCCGTCGCGGCATCGGAGCTTCCTCCGCCCAGCCCGGCGGCGACCGGGATCTGCTTTTCGATCCTCACAGTCCAGTTGGGTTCGACTCCCGCGGCCGCTGCGAGCGCAACGAGCGCAACCCGAACGAGTGTGTCTTCGGGGAACCCGGAGATCTCGAAGTCGGAACCGGGAGCGAACGAGATCCGATCCGCGAGCTCGACCTGCTCGAGCACCGTTGCCACTTCGTGCTTCCCGTCCGGCCGGCGGGGGCCGACGACGAGGGCGAGGTTGAGCTTCGCGTGCGCTAGCGCCTCGATCACCGGAGCGCCTCGGCGAGGGTGACGAACTCCTGCGGCTCGAGCGCCTCGGCTCGGATGTCGGCTGGGCGGCCGATCGTCTCCAGCGCCGCCGCGGCGTGCGATCGGTCGGCAAGCCCCGAGAGCTCGAGGGAGTTCGGGAGCGTCTTGCGCCGATGTGCGAAGGCGGCTTCAACGACCCGCTTGAGGTCGGGATACCTCTCCGGCAGTCCCGTTCGGCGGAAAGCGACAAGCGCGGAGTCGACGTTCGGCTGTGGCCGGAAGACCGTGCGGGCAACCGGGTGGAAGCCGGTTCGTTCCGTGACGAGCTGGACGAGCACCGAGACGGCGCCGTACGCCTTCGTGCTCGGCGCTGCGAAGAACCGGTCCGCGACCTCCCGCTGGACCATCACCGTCCAGCTCTCGATGCTCGGCAAGCCGTCGAGGCTCTCGACAATGAGGGGCGTTGCGATGTTGTAGGGAAGGTTTGCGACGAGCTTGCGCGGGGACGGCTCGAGCGCGCCGAGGTCGAGGCGAAGCGCGTCGCCGAAATGGACGTCGACGTTGGTGACGCCCGCGAGGCGCTCGGCGAGATGCGGCTCGAGCCCGCGGTCGAGCTCGACCGCGTGAACTCGCGCGACCCGCTCGGCGAGGTACGCGGTCAGGACGCCGAGGCCCGGGCCGACCTCGAGCACGACGTCGTCGTCCGCCAGCGCGGCGAGGCGCCCGATCACGCCGAGGATGTTCTCGTCGACGAGGAAGTGCTGGCCGAGCTCGCGGTTCGGCGAGACCGGGAGCTTCACGGGAGGGAGAACGCCGCCGCCGCGTTCGAGTCGATCCGGGCTCCGAGCTCGTCGGCGTCCTCGCCTCGGAGGTCGGCAAGCGCGGCGATTGTCAGCACGACGTTCGCGGGCTCGTTGGGTCGGCCCCGGCGCGCCTGCGGCGCAAGATAGGGGCTGTCCGTCTCGGCCAGGATGCGCTCGGCCGGAACCTGGGGCACCGCGGCGCGGAGATCGTTCGCCTTTGGGTAGGTGACGTTGCCGGCGAACGAGACGTAGTAGCCACGCTCGACGGCGGTCGCGAGGAGGCCCGGCGATGAAAAGCAGTGCATGACGACCGTGCCGTCGAAGCCGGCGAGCGCCTCGGCCGTGTCCCGGTCGGCCTCGCGCGTGTGGATCACGACCGGCTTCGCCAACTCGGTCGCGAGCTCGAGCTGGGCCTCGAAGAGCCTCCGCTGCCGGTCGCGCGCGGCGCCGTCGCGGTAGTAGTCGAGCCCGGTCTCCCCGACTGCGACGACTCGATCGTGGTCGAGGAGCATGCGCAGCTCGCCGATCCGCGAGGCCTCGTGGTCGGCAGCCTGATGCGGGTCGATGCCCAGCGCGGCGAAGACTTCCTCATGTCGCTCCGCGAGCTCGAGCGCGGCCCGGCACGAGTCGATCCCGGTGCCGACTGTGACGATCCGGTCGACGCCCGCCGCGCGCGCCCGCCGGATGAGGGCGGACGGACGATCCGCGCACGCGTCGAGGTGCGCGTGGGTGTCGATCAAGCGGTGGCCCGCTCCTCCATCCGGGCGAGCTCTTCGGCGACCACCTTCTCGGGATCGAGCTTCTTGAAGAGCGGCTTCGGCTGCGGCAGCGTCCGGCCGGGCTCCAGTGCGCTCGGAGCCCAGCTTCCTTCCCAGCTTTCGTAGTCACCGGTCAGCACCTCGTGCTCGTCGCCCTCCTCGCCGACCTCACGCAGCTCGAGCGGCCCGGCAACCGTTCCCTCGCAGCCGAGTAGCTCGTGCAGCGTCTGGGACGAGAACGGCAGAAATGGAGTGAACATCGTCTTCAGGCTGTCGATCGCTCGCAGGCTGACGTAGAGGACGGTGCCCGCCCGCTCGCGGTCGGATTCGATCAACGCCCAGGGCTCCTGCTCGCTCGTGTACTGGTTGACGAGGGAGGCAAGCCGCATCGCCTCACCGAGCGCAGCCTTGAAGCGGGCGGCCTCGATCGACGCTCCGACGGTTTCGAAGCCCGTCTCGATCTCCTCGAGCAATCGCCGGTCGACCTCCCCGAGCTCGCCCGGCTCGGGGACGGCCCCGAAACCGCGATTCACCGAGGTCAGCGTCCTGTTGACGAGGTTGCCCCAGTTCGCGACGAGCTCGTCGTTGTTCCGGCGCACGAACTCGGCCCACGTGAAGTCCGTGTCGTGCGTCTCCGGCCCCGCTGCGGTGAGGAAGTACCGCAGCGGATCCGGGTCATAGCGACTCAGGAAGTCGCCGACGTCGATCGCCACGCCCCGGCTGACGCTGAACTGCTTGCCCTCCATGGTCAGGAACTCGCTCGCCACGACGTCGGTCGGTAGGTTGAGCAGCCCCTTGCCGGCGCCGACCTCGCCCCCTTGCCCGTAGCCGAGCAGGATGCTCGGCCAGATGACCGTGTGGAAGACGATGTTGTCCTTGCCCATGAAGTACGCATGGCGGCCCTCGGGGTCCTGCCACCATTCACGCCAGGCCTCCGGAGTGCCGCGATTCGCGGCCCATTCGACTGCCGCCGACAGGTAGCCGATGACGGCGTCGAACCAGACGTAGATTCGCTTGTCGTCACGCTCGGCGTACTCCGGAGGAACAGGGATCGGCACGCCCCAGTCGAGATCGCGCGTGATCGGGCGAGGCTTCACCTCCTTGAGGAGGCCGAGCGAGAAGTTCCGAACGTTCGGCCGCCAATGCTGTTGGCCCTCGATCCACTCCGTCAGCCGCTCGGCAAACGCCGGCAGGTCGAGGAAGAGGTGCTCTGTCTCTTTGAAGACCGGCGGCGTTCCGTCGATCTTCGACCTCGGTTCCTTCAGGTCGATTGGGTCGAGCTAGTTCCCGCAGTTGTCGCACTAGTCACCCCAAGCCGACTCGAATCCGCAAATTGGGCAAGTGCCCTCGATGTAGCGATCCGGCAACGTGTGACCCGTCGAGGAGGAGAACGCTCCCAGGGTGGTCCGCTCGAAGATGTGACCGTTCTCGTAGAGGGTCTTGAAGAGGTCCTGCACGACGCGGCTGTGGTTGCGCGTCGTGGTCCGCGTGAACAGGTCGTACGAGAGGCCGAGGTTGCGAAGGTCCTCTCGAATGAGCTTGCTGTAGCGGTCGGCGGCCTCACGCGGCGACAGACCGTCGCGATCGGCCGCGACCATCACCGGCGTTCCGTGCTCGTCGGTGCCGCTGACCATCAGCACGTGATCTCCGCGGAGCCGGTGATAACGGGCCGTGATGTCTGAGGGCACGCCGAAGCCGGCGACATGGCCGAGATGTCGCGGGCCGCTCGCATAGGGCCAGGCGACCGCGATCAGGATTCGCTTCCTTGGGCGGTTCGGCGACGTTTTCCTCCGGAACTGTCTGAGTCTGGGACATCTTACGGAGGGTCTGCCGGGCGGTCCCAGGGCGCGGCGCCAGCGCCGTGGCCCGCCACCACGCGGCGCCGATCGCGATCAGGGCCAGCCCGAGAGAACCCAGTCCGGCAAGAAGAACAACCCTGATGAGGCCGCCGCCGGGCCTACCGCTCGTAGCGGTACGACGAAGGCCCCGGCGCCTCGCGATGACGGGGCCGCGAACGGCACCGGAGCTCTGCCTGGCAGGGACGAGCTGGGTGCGAGGCGCACCTGTGGCTGCTCGCCCCGGAGCACGAATCGGCGAGCTCGACACTTTGACGGACGTCGTCGGCGACAACGCGCGGCGCGTCACCGCCGATCGCGGAACCCGGACCTGACGGCGCGAATGCGTCGGGCTCCGAGTTGCTCGCGGTCGCGCCCGCGGCGGCGCCTGGCGCGGCGCCCGGGGGAAGCGCGACCGACTCGCAGACGGAGCCCGCTTCGAGACAATCGGCGCCGGCTCCGAGGCTGGCGGAGCGGTCGGAGGCTGAGGTTGGCTCGCCGGAGGAGGCTCGGAAGCCGGCGCACGTGCGGGCAGCAGCGAGAGCGGGTCGACGTACCCGTTCGGGTCAGCGGTCAGACGGATGCCGAGATGGACGTACGGCTCCGGGCCTTCGGGCTCGCCACTCGGGCCGATCGTCCCCACGACCTCTCCCTCGTCGACCGCCGTTCCGGCACCCAGCGCGATCGACCCCAGGTGGACGAGGGTGATCGAGTAACCGCCCTCCGTACGGATCGTCAGACAGCGCCCTTCGTGGGGCAGCTGGCCGACGAAGGAGACGATGCCTGTCACTGGAGCCCGCACGTCGGCTCCCATTGGCGCACCGATGTCGATCCCGCGGTGCTGGCCGCCCATGTACGGGTCGTCCTCGGCGATGAACGGTCGGAGCACCGGCCCTTCGACGGGCCAGGTCCACGCGGCCGCGGGCGAGACGTTGCTGAGCGCGGCGAGCAAAAAAGCCACCCCGACAATCAATTTGTTGCCAGTTTTGCAAACCACGCAAGCAACATACCGAGCCGGTCAGCCGTTGTCAAATCTGCTTACAGAGAGCCGCGGTAGAGCCGGTTCCGAGAAAGACCGGTCAGCCGGGCGACGACGTCGGCGGCCTGCTTCCGCCGCGCGCCCGCCTGCACGAGCTCGGCGACTGCGGCGAGCGCATCGCCCTCGTCGCCCGAGACCGGCTCGAGCTCGCCGAGCACGAGCGTGATCTCCCCCTTGGGAGGCTCCTTGATCCGTGCGGCCGCCTCCGCCGCTGTCCCGCGGATCACCTCCTCGAAGCGCTTCGTCAGCTCCCGGCAGACCGCGACCCGGCGCTCCGGCATCGCCTCCGCGAGTGAGGCGAGGCTCGCAGGCAGCCGGCGCGGAGACTCAAATGCCACGACCGGGTGCGGCCAGCGCGCGAGCTCCTCCCAGAGGCCAACCCGCGCCTTCTCACCTCGCGGGAGATACCCGACGAACTGGAAGCGCTCGCCGACGAGCCCGCTCGCGACGAGCGCGGTCTCGACCGATGAAGCCCCGGGCAGGACTGTCACCGGCACGCCCGCCCCGAGCGCCGCAGAGATGAGCCGCGCGCCGGGATCGCTCACGCCCGGGAGTCCGGCGTCGCTCGTCAGCGCGACCCGCTCGCCGGCCTCGAGCCGAGGCAGCACCTGGGCCGTGCGCTCGGCCTCGTTGTGCTCGTGATAGCTGAGCACGCGCGCCTCGATCCCGTGCCGGTCGAGGAGGATCCGTGTGCGCCGCGTGTCCTCGCAGAGGACGAGATCGGCCTCGGCGAGCTCGCGCAGCACGCGAAGCGTGACGTCCTCGAGATTTCCGATCGGCGTCGCGCAGACGAAAAGCGGCACTAGCCTGCCAGCGCTTCGAGCCCGACGAGCGCCGCCCCGATCAGCCCCGCCTCGGGACCGAGCTCGGCCGGCACGATGCGAACGAGATTCCTCCCCGGCGGAAGCGCTTCCTGCGCCACGACCTCGCGGGCCGCGTCGAGCATCAGGTCGAGCGCGCTCGAGAACCCCCCGCCGACGACGACGAGCTCCGGATCGAACACGTTGACGAGACTGCCGATGCCCGCGCCCAGGCGGCGCCCGATCTCGTGCATCGCCTCGAGCGCGGACGCGTTTCCCTCGCGCGCTGCGGCCACGAGGTCGCGCGCCGTCGAGCCCTCGTCCAGGACCTCTCTCGCTGCGCGGTCCGCCGCGCGCCCGGATGCGAACTGCTCAAAATGGCCGTGGCCCTGGCAGGTGCCGCCGCAGGGCTCGCCGCCGTAGAGCAGCACCATGTGACCGAGCTCCGCGGCGGCCCCGACGGCGCCGCGATACATCTTCCCGTCGAGGACGAGCCCGCCGCCGACGCCCGTCCCGAGGGTCAGCATCACCATGTATCGCGTCCCGCGCCCGGCGCCGATCTGCCACTCGGCGAGCGTCGCCGCGTTCGCATCGTTGTCGATCCCGACCGGGAGCGAGAAGCGCTCGCGCATCCGGTCGCGGAAGTCGAGGTTGGCAAGCGGAATGTGGACGGACGAGATCGCCCGGCCAGAGCGCTGGTCGATCGTCGACGGGAGGCCGAAGCCGATCGCCACAGCGCCGTCGCCGAGCAACTCGTCGACCATCTCGTCCAACGCACCGAGCAGGTCCGCCTGGGATTCAGTGGGCGTGGGCCGTTCGAGCCGCTTTCCGATCCGGCCCTCACGGTCAACGACACCTGCCGCAATCTTCGTCCCACCGACGTCGACACCAATCGTCCGCACTTCCGCCACGTGGCTACGATACGCCGCCGAATGGCCCAGGGAGAAAAGCCCTACCGCGTCTACCGTGGCGGGCGCGCGAAGGGGCGGGTGCCGACGCTGCCGAAACCTGAGCGCGCACCGGCCCGAACCGACCGGAAGCCCTTCCGCTTCAAGGGCCCGGGACCGAAAACGGCCAAGACGAAGGGGAAGCCCAATTGGCGACGCCGCATCCTCGTCGGCGTCATCCTGCTCTTCGTCCTCTTCATCGTCTGGGGCATCGGGAGCTACCTCGCGCTCCGCAGCGGCGCGAAGGACGCGAACAGGCGCCTCCCGAAGTCGGCCAAGGCCGCCCTGGTCCCCCAGAGCGGGCTCATCCTCTCGCACCCCTCCGTGATCCTGCTCCTGGGCACCGACCATTCCTCGCGGATCCGCGAGCGCACGGGCTTCGAGCGATCGGACTCGATCATGCTCCTGCGCACCGACCCCGGGAAGGGCCGCCTGAATTACCTCTCGATCCCCCGAGACCTGCGCGTCGACGTGCCCGGTCACGGCTTCGACAAGATCAACTCGGCGTTCCAGCTCGGCGGCGCGTCGCTGGCGATCAAGACGGTGAGGGCATTCACCGGCATCGAGGTGAACCACGTCGTCATCGTCGACTTCGACGCCTTCACGAAGGTGATCGACAAGGTCGGCGGCGTTGACATCAACGTGCCGGGCCCGATCCTCTCGAACAAGTTCGACTGCCCCTACAAGACGCAGGCCCGCTGCGACCGCTGGCAGGGTTGGCGGTTCGGGAAGGGCAGGCAGCACATGAACGGGAAGCGGGCCCGGGTCTATTCGCGGATCCGCGAGAACAAGCTGAATCCGCGCGAGAGCGACATCACCCGCACCGAGCGCCAGCAGGCGGTGATCCAGGCGCTGCTCTCGAAGCTCACGAGCCCGGGTGTCCTCGTCAAGCTGCCGTTCATCGGCGCCGATGTCATGAGCCCGCTGACGACGGACCTCTCCGCCGGCGACCTGATCCAGATCGCGCTCGTGAAGAAGCGAAGCGGCAACGAGCGGCACTGCCGGCTCGGCGGAACGCCGTCGGGCTTCGGTGGCGGCTACCTCGTCGCCGACGAGGAGACGAGGCGGACGATCGCGGCGTTCCTCGGCGAGTCGGCGCCGCAGCCGCCCTTGCCGGGGTCGGCGTACGGCTCCGGCTGCCGCTAGCCGCTAGCTCTCGGTGACCTTCTTGACGTTCTTTTCCTTCTTCTCACCCTTGTCCGAGCCGGACTTCTCACCCTTGTCCGAGCCCGAGTCGCCGGACTTCTCGCCGTCGCGGCTCGGCTTGCGCGCGCCGCCTTTTCCGTAGTCGGTCGAATAGAAGCCCGAGCCCTTGAAATGCACCGCGACGGGGTAGAGAACGCGCTGCAAAGGGCCTTCTCCGCAGACCTCGCACGCCTTGGGCTGCGAGTCCGACATCTTCTGGAACAGCTCGAAGACGTGCCCCTTTGGACACTTGTACTCGTAGATGGGCACTTATTCGAAGGCTAGCAATGCATCAGGAGGTGTTAGTTTCCGGGACCCCGCTCCCAGTGCGGGATTCCGCCCATTTTGGCAACCACGACAGCGACTCGTCCGCGGGCTCGGCCCGCCTCCTCACCCTTCGGCCTGAGAGCCCTGATCGCCGGGCGCTGGTTTCCGCTCGGGGTTACAGCGTGCGCCGCCGGGCTCGCCGCGTTCTTCCTGACGCTCCTGCGCACGTGGCCACCGCACGAGGACGAGACGCTCGCGCTCTTCGTCGGGCGGGACTCGCTCGGCGGGCTCCTGCAGACCGTTCAAGCCGAACGGGGCGGGGCGCCGCTCCACTTCCTCGTGGCGTGGGTCGTCGTCCACTTCGGTGGCGGCCTGACGGCGCTGCGGCTGGCCTCCGCGCTCTTCGCAGTCGCAAGCGTTCCGGTGCTGGCGGCGCTCTCGGCGCGACTCGCCGACCGGCGAGTCGCGCTCATCGCGGCGATGCTGGCTTCCGCGAGCTGGCTCGTGCTCTTCCACGGGGTGTACGGACGCATGTACAGCCTGTTCCTCCTCACGAGCGCGCTCTCGTATCTCGCTCTCCTCGTCGCTGTCGAGCGCGACAGTCGCGGCCGGTGGACGCTGTGGGCGCTCGCGACCCTGGCGACGATCGCAAGCCATCCGTATGGAGCCCTCGTCCTCGCGTCGCAAGCAGTCTTCGTTCTCGCGCGCGCGAGAACGAAGAGGGCGTTCCTTGCCTTAGCGTTGGTCACGCTCGCGGCCACGCCGTTCTGGCTCACCGACCGCGTTCTGGCCGGACGGCTCGACGCAGGCGTCCGCGGGGGAGGCGATCGCCTGCCCGTGCTCGGCTACCTGGCCGACGCCGCGGGAGACGCGTCCTCCGGCTTCCTGCCGGTGCTCGTCCCGGTGCTTGCCCTCGCGGTGTTCGGCTGGTGGCGGCTCCGGCCTCCGGCTTCGCTCCTCGTCGCGTGCGCTGTCGTCGTGCCGGCAGCTCTGCTCGCGTTGGCCCATTTCGGGAACGCCGCGTCTCCCGAGTCGCGGCACCTCGTTTTCGCGCTGCCCTTCTTCAGTAGCGCGCTCGCCGCGGGTCTCGTCGGGCTCTTCCGCCCGCGACTCGCCCTTGTCGCCGCTGTCGCCGTCCTCCTCGCGGCCGAGGTCGGCTGGGCCTGGCACAGGACACCCGCGCTCTTCGAGGGCGAATCGGCAGCTCGGATCGAGGCCCGGCAAGCAGCTTCAGCTTGGCTCGCAGCGACTGCCCGGCCGACGGACGTTCTCTTCGGCTACGACCCGCTCTTCCTCGGGGCCTGGGAGCGCGACCGCGCCTTTCCGGACACGGTGGTCCCACGGGCAGACGCGAAGCTCGCGCTCTCGGAGCTCAACTCGGCGGGCTCCCTCGGCCGGGGGGTCTGGGTGCTCGACGCGGGCGACAGCAACAACCGGCCTCCGCGTTCGACGATTGCGCTTCGTGTGCCCAACGAGGCTTTCGAAGGGCGCGTCTTCGGGCCGTACCTGGTGGTCCGGACCCGGGAGCCGACCCGTACGCCCGCGCGCTACCTCACCCTCGCGGCAACGGTGATGCGGTTAGGCACGCAGCTCAGAGTTGTCGACGCCGACGGCAACCTGCACACGATCCTCGTTGCCGAGACCCGGCTGGGCTACTCCTAGTTCTCGCGCTGGTCTCGCTCTACGCTCTCTCGAAAGCACGGCGCGTCCTCGAAAGCAGCGAGGCCGGCAGGCGCTGCGGCTCGCCTGGCCGCTCCCCGTCGGCGGCGCGCCGTGGCCAGGACCGCCGAGGCGCCCAGCAGCCCGCCCAGAACGAACGAGCGCACCCGGTTCCACCGCTGCTCGTCACTCTGCATCGTCCAAGCGTAGTCGTCGCTCGGCGCCGCCGGCGACGTCGATCCCGAGCCGGTAGTAGGCGGCGAGAGCCGTGTGGTACGGGCCGAGCGTCGCAGCTTGGGCTTCCCGGAGGAGTGTCGCGATCGCGGCTGCGATCGAGGGACGGTCGGCCATTGGGCCGCGCCGCTCGAGGATCAGCCAGCCGCCGAGATGCTCCGCGCTGAAGCCGGGGCCGAGGCGGGCATTGAGCCGGTCGATGCTGATCTTGGACGTCGCAACGGGCACCGACACGAAGACCGATCCCGCCGGCACCTTCACCCGGCGGAGCGCGCGGACGAGCAGGCCCGACTGTGACCGCGGAAGGACTGTCGCTCGTGCGGATGCGGGCAGCGCCGCCAGGTGGACCGCCGAGAAGGGGAAGAGGACATCGCCCGGGCGGATCTCGGCCCGGAGCCTGGCCGCAGGCTGGGCCAGCTCGCGCGGGGCCCCCATGCCGGCCGGGAACTTGAGCTCGCGCGGATCGTGGACGCCCGTGGATGCAAACGCGGCGACGAGCGTGAGCAGCCCGAGCGCGGCAGCTTGAACCGTCGGGCTGACCCGGCCGAGCAGACGGGCCGCTCCGACGCCGGCTGCGGCCGCCCACAACGGCAGCACGTAGATCAAGTGCCGCGGCGAGAGGTCGGGCGACGAGCTGCTCTGCACGGTCAGGAAGAGAAGCGGCGGCGCGAGGAGCCAGAGCGCCGTCAGCGCGGCGACGGCAGGGCGTTCGCGAGCGAGCGTGGCGAGCCCGACGGCGGCAAGCGCGAGGAAGACGACGAGCGCGAGCCCCGCGCCGCCTCCCGATCCGCGCACGACGAGCTCGAGCTGGTGCCATGTCTCGCCCGGCCCGGCCAGCGAGTGGCCCTTTCGCCCGACATCGAACCGGTCAGCCAGGCGAAGGTCGAAGAACGCGAACGGGAGCATTG